>NZ_JAKKFE010000026.1:0-495778 GCF_022230935.1 Micromonospora hortensis | reverse complement strand
GGAGCCCGGCCTGAGCCCGGCCTGAGCCCGGCCTGAGCCCGGCCCGAGTCCGAGCCCGGCCTGAGCCCGGCCCGAGTCCGAGCCCGGCCTGAGCCTGAGCCCGAGCCGGAGTCGGGCCTGGAGGACGAAGGTCAGCGCAGGCCGGCGGCGGCGAGCAGGTTGCCCTCGGGCAGCGCCGGGAGGGCCCGGCCCTGCGACATCCGTTGCTCGGCGCGTTCGGCGGTGAACGCGGCGTCGTGGTGGATGGCGGCGGCGTAGCTGGCGGCGGTGCGTTGGGCGATCGCGGCCCAGCCGTACTGGTCGTGGACCATCCGGCGGGCGCGGCGGGCCATGACGCGGGAACGGTCGGCATCCGACAGCAGCGCGTCCACGGCGTCGGTGAGGCTGTCCGGGTCGTGCGGGCGGAAGGTCATCCCGGTGACGCCCGGCTCGACGATCTCGCCGAGGCCTCCGGTGGCGGCGACGGCCAGGGGGGCGCCGGCCGCGGCGCCTTCCAGGGCCACCATGCCGAACGGCTCGTAGATGCTCGGCACGACGAAGCAGTCGGACGCGGCCATCAGCGCCGGCAGGTCGGTGCCGCCCAGGAAGCCCGGCATGGTGACCATGCCGCCGAGGCCGCGGCGGTGCACGTCGGCCTCCAACTCGGCGCGGTACGGGCCGTCACCGGCGATCACGGCACGCAGCCCGGGGTGCCGCTCGCGCAGCCGGGGGAGTGCCTCGATCAGGTGTTGGACGCCCTTCTCGTACACCAGGCGGCCGGCGAAGGTGACCAGCGGGCCGTCCGCGGCGAAGCGGGCGCGGGCGGCGGCCACGGCACGGGCGGGCACCCGCCAGCGGTGCGGCTCCACGCCGTTGGCGACGACGTCGACCCGTCCGGCCGGTACGCCGAAGAGCGCGTTCACCTCGTCGCGCATGTACCCGGAGCAGACGATCACCCGGTTGGACTCGCTGCTGAGCCACTGCTCGACGCCGTGGATGGTGCGGTTCATCTCCTCCGGCAGCCAGCCCTGGTGCCGACCGGCCTCGGTGGCGTGGATCGTGCTGACCAGCGGGATGTCCAGGTGGTCGCGCAACGTCATGGCGGTGTGCGCGACGAGCCAGTCGTGGGCGTGGATGACGTCGTACGAGCCGGCCTGGGTGGCGCGCAGGGCGGTGCGGGTGAGGGTGTGGTTGAAGGCCATCGTCCAGGCCAGCAGCGAGCCGGTGGCGAGCGGGAAGGCCACCGGGTCCTCGGGGGCGCGCAGGATGCGTACGCCGTCGGCGTACTCCTCCAGGGGCGCGCCCTCGGAGTGGCGGGTGACGACGGTGACCTCGTGGCCGGCGGCGGCGAGGGCGACGGAGAGCGCGTGCACGTGGCGACCGAGACCGCCGACGAGCACCGGCGGGTACTCCCAGGACAGCATGAGGATGCGGCGGGTCTGCGGGGGCACCCCGGGGCCGGACTGCGCCGGCACTGGCGTGCCGGGCTGCGTGGTGGGACCGGACTGCGCGGGGGGCCGGGAAGTCAGGGTGGGCCGGTGGGCCCGGTCCTTGGTGGCAGCGAGCTGCTCGTCGACCCGCAGTGTCACATCAATCTCCGTCCATGCATGGTGAAGCGCGCCGACGTCAGTGGCGGCGGAGCGAGAGGTGTAAGGGGTGGCAGATGGCCAGGCGGGCACGCGCGAACGCTTGTCCCCGGTCAAGGAAAGTGCATCGGACCCGAGAACGCACCTCGAAAAGGGTCATCGTGACGGAGGACACCCGAGTGGTGTAGCGCGCATCAGACGGGCGGTTTTCGCCCGTCGCCTGAAAGGATGGATTGGCGCGTCCGGGCCGGGGGCACTACCTGCGTGCGCGCGGGCGATCTCGGCCGGTGCGCACATAACCATGGTCTAAGGAGCGACATGCAGGTCTGGCCGGGCGAGCGGTACCCCCTGGGCGCCACCTACGACGGGATGGGCACCAACTTCGCCATCTTCTCCGAGGTGGCCGAGCGGATCGAGCTGTGCCTCTTCGACGAGTGGGACACCGGCGCGGAACGCCGCGTCGAGCTGCGCGAGGTGGACGCCTACGTGTGGCACGCGTACCTGCCGGGCATCGAACCGGGCCAGCGCTACGGCTACCGGGTGTACGGCCCGTACGACCAGGCGAACGGGCTGCGCTGCAACCCGCACAAGCTGCTGATCGACCCGTACGCCAAGGCCATCGACGGTGACGTGGAGTGGGACCCGGCGGTCTACGACTACGACCTGAACGAGCCGGAGCGGATGTCGGAGACCGACTCGGCGCCGTTCATGCCGAAGTCGGTGGTGGTCAACCCGTACTTCGACTGGGGCAACGACAAGCCGCCGCGCACCCCTTACCACCACTCGGTGATCTACGAGGCGCACGTGCGTGGGCTGACCATGCGCCACCCGGACATCCCGGAGGAGCTGCGCGGCACGTACGCGGGCATCGCCTCCCCGCCGATGATCGACTATCTGACCCGGCTCGGGGTGACGGCGATCGAGCTGATGCCGGTGCACCAGTTCATCCACGACAACCGGCTCGTCGACCTGGGGCTGCGCAACTACTGGGGTTACAACACCATCGGCTTCTTCGCCCCGCACCACGGCTACTCCGCGCTGGGCCGGACCGGCCAGCAGGTGCAGGAGTTCCGGGGCATGGTCAAGGCCCTGCACGCGGCCGGCATCGAGGTCATCCTCGACGTGGTCTACAACCACACCGCCGAGGGCAACCACCTCGGCCCGACGCTGAGCTTCAAGGGCGTCGACGCCCCGAGCTACTACCGGCTCAGCGAGGAGGACCGCCGCTACTTCGTCGACTACACCGGCACCGGCAACAGCCTCAACGTTCGCAGCCCGCACTCGCTGCAACTGATCATGGATTCGCTGCGCTACTGGGTGACCGAGATGCACGTCGACGGCTTCCGCTTCGACCTGGCGGCCACCCTGGCCCGCGAGTTCTACGAGGTGGACCGGCTCTCCACCTTCTTCGAGGTGGTGCAGCAGGACCCGGTGGTCAGCCAGGTCAAGCTCATCGCCGAACCGTGGGACGTCGGCCCCGGCGGCTACCAGGTGGGCAACTTCCCGCCGCTGTGGACGGAGTGGAACGGCAAGTACCGCGACACCGTAAGGGACTTCTGGCGCGGCGAGCCGGCCACCCTCGCCGAGTTCGCGTCCCGGATCTCCGGCTCCGCCGACCTCTACCAGGACGACGGCCGCCGACCGTTCCACAGCATCAACTTCGTCACCGTGCACGACGGGTTCACCCTCAACGACCTGGTGTCCTACAACGACAAGCACAACGAGGCCAACGGCGAGGAAAACCGCGACGGCGAGAGCCACAACCGGTCCTGGAACTGCGGGGTGGAGGGCGACACCGACGACGAGGCGGTCCTCGCGTTGCGGGCCAAGCAGCGGCGCAACTTCCTGGCCACCCTGATGCTGTCGCAGGGCGTGCCGATGATCGGCCACGGTGACGAACTGGGCCGCACCCAGCACGGCAACAACAACGTCTACTGCCAGGACAGCGAGCTGGCCTGGGTCGACTGGGACAACGCCGACGAGCAACTCCTGGAGTTCGTGCAGACGCTCACCGCGTTCCGCAAGCGTCACCAGGTGTTCCGCCGTCGCCGGTTCTTCACCGGCCTGCCGGTGAACGGGCGCGGCATCGACGAGCCGCTGCCCGACCTGGCCTGGTACACCCCGGACGGGCGGGAGATGACCGGCGAGGACTGGGGCAACGACTTCGGCCGCTCGGTGGCGCTCTTCGTCAACGGCGAAGGCATCCGCGAACGCGGCCAGTACGGCCAGAAGCACCACGACGCGTCGTTCCTGCTCTGCTTCAACGCCCACGACGCGCCCCTGGACTTCACCATGCCCGGCAGCGAGTACGGCCAGAAGTGGGAACGGGTGATCAGCACCGCCGAACCCGAGCCGGACGACGCCACGGTGATCAGCGCGGGCGGCACCATCCGGGTGCCGGACCGCTCCCTCGTCGTGCTGGAGAGGACGATCTGACATGACGGCCACCCCTCCCACTGCCACCTACCGGATCCAGGTCCGCCCCGGCTTCGACCTGGACGCCACCGCCGCGATCGTCGACTACCTGGACGACCTCGGCGTCAGCCACCTCTACAGCGCCCCGCTGCTGACCGCCGCCCCCGGCTCCCAGCACGGCTACGACGTGGTCGACCACCGGGCCGTCAACCCGGAACTGGGCGGGGAGGCCGCCCGGCAGCGGCTGCTGGCCGCCCTGCGCGACAAGCAGCTCGGCCTGGTCGTCGACATCGTGCCCAACCACGCCGGGGTCGCCGTACCGGCCGCCAACCCGGCCTGGTGGGACGTGCTGCGCCGGGGGCGCGACTCGGCGTACGCCGACTGGTTCGACATCGACTGGGACCGGGGCCGGCTGCTACTGCCGGTGCTGGGCGACGACTCGGCTGCCCTCGACGACCTGAAGGTGGTCGACGGGGAGCTGCGCTACCACGAGCACCGCTTCCCGGTCGCCGACGGCACCGGCGACGGCAGCGCCCGCGAGGTGCACGACCGGCAGCACTACGAGCTGGTCTCCTGGCGGCGCGGTGACGCCGAGCTGACGTACCGCCGGTTCTTCGCCATCGCGGGCCTGGCGGGTCTGCGCGTGGAGGACCCGGCGGTCTTCGCCGCCACCCATGAGCTGATCCTGCGCTGGGCCGCCGCCGGGGAGGTCGACGGCATCCGCGTCGACCACCCGGACGGCCTGCGCGACCCGGCCGGCTACCTGGCCCGGTTGCGGGCCGCCGCGCCGGACGCCTGGCTCGTGGTGGAGAAGATCCTGGAGTACGGCGAGGAGCTGCCGGACTGGCCGGTGGACGGCACCACCGGCTACGACGCCCTGGCCGCTGTCGGCGGGCTCTTCGTCGACACCGACGCCGAGGGTGACTTCACCGCGCTGGACAACCGCCTCACCGGGCAGCACACCTCCTGGGAGGACCTGACCCACACCACCAAGCTGGCCGCCGCCACCCAACTGCTCGCCGCCGAGCTGACCCGGCTGGCCGCCCTCGCCCCCGAGGTGCCCACCGAGCAGGCCCGCGTGGCGTTCGCCGAGCTGGCCGCAGCGTTCGCCGTCTACCGGGGCTACCCGCCGCACGGCGCCCGGCACCTCGCCGCCGCCCGCTCCGAGGCCGGCCGCCGCCGCCCCGACCTGGCCGGCGCCCTGGACGCTGTCACCCGCCGACTGCGCAACCCCGACGACGAGCTGGCCCAACGCTTCCCGCAGCTCACCGGCGCGGTGATGGCCAAGGGCGTGGAGGACACCGCGTTCTACCGCTGGACCCGGTTCGTGGCGCTCAACGAGGTCGGCGACGACCCCTCCCACTTCGGGGTGCCGCCAGCGGAGTTCCACCGCTTCGCCAACGCCCAACAGGTCCGCTGGCCCGCCAGCATGACCACCCTCTCCACCCACGACACCAAACGCGGCGAGGACGTCCGCGCCCGCCTCGCCGTGCTCAGCGAACTGCCGGGCCGCTGGGCCGAGCAGGTCAAGACCTGGATGGAGTACGCGCCACTGCCCGACCCGGCGTTCGCCCACCTGCTCTGGCAGACCGCCGTCGGCGCGTGGCCGATCGAGCGGGAACGGCTGCACGCGTACGTCGAGAAGGCCGCCCGGGAGGCCGGGGCCTCGACCAGTTGGGCGGACCCCGACCCGGCCTTCGAACAGGCAGTGCACGCAGTGGTCGACCAGATGTACGACGACCCGAGCCTGCACGACGAGCTGACCGAACTCGCCGCCGCGATCGCCCCGGCCGGCTGGTGCAACTCGCTCGGGCAGAAGCTGATCCAACTCACCATGCCCGGTGTGCCGGACACCTACCAGGGCACCGAGCTGTGGGACAACTCCCTCGTCGACCCGGACAACCGCCGCCCGGTCGACTTCGACGTACGCCGAGAGCTGCTGGCACGCATCGACGGCGGCTGGCGTCCCCCGGTCGACACCGACGGAGCGGCGAAGCTGCTCGTCGTGTCGCGGACCCTGCGGCTGCGGCGGGCGCATCCCGAGCTGTTCACCACCTACCGGCCGGTGCCCGCGCACGGGCCGGTGGGCCGACACGTGGTGGCCTTCGACCGGGGCGGCGCGATCGCCGTGGCGACCCGGCTGCCGCTGGGCCTGGCACGCGCCGGTGGGTGGTGTGACACAGCTCTGTCACTTCCCGTTCACGAGATGAAGGACCTGTTCACCGGCCGGGTCTACAGTGGCGGGGAGACCCCTCTGGACGACCTTCTGGCCGACTATCCCGTGGCTCTGCTGGCTCCTCCCACCGCTGCCGAGGAGGCCGTTTCATGACCGAATTCTCCGTCTGGGCACCGGGCGCCACCCGGGTGCGGCTGCGCCTGGCGGGCGACACCGACCACGAGATGCGCGCCGCCGCCGACGGCTGGTGGCGGGTCGAGGTGCCCGACGCCGGCCTCGACTACTCCTTTCTGCTGAACGACGACGAAACCCCACTGCCCGACCCCCGGTCACCGTGGCAGCCTGCGGGAGTGCACGGGCCGAGCCGCCGCTACGACCACGCCGACTTCGCGTGGTCAGACAGCGCGTGGACCGGCCGGCAACTGCCCGGCAGCATCCTCTACGAGCTGCACATCGGCACCTTCACCCCGGAAGGCACCTTCGACGCGGCCATCGACCGCCTCGACCACCTCGTGTCCCTGGGCGTCGACCTGATCGAACTGCTCCCGATCAACGCCTTCAACGGCGAACACAACTGGGGGTACGACGGCGTCTGCTGGTACGCCCCACACGAACCCTACGGCGGCCCCGACGGCCTGAAACGGTTCGTCGACGCCGCCCACGCTCGCGGTCTGGGGGTGATCCTCGACGTTGTCTACAACCATTTCGGGCCCTCCGGGGCCTACGCGCCGCAGTTCGGGCCCTACCTCGCCGAGCAGAGCAACAGTTGGGGCCGCTCGATCAACCTGGACGGCCCGCACTCCGACGAGGTACGCCGCTACATCATCGACAGCGTGCTCATGTGGCTGCGCGACTACCACGTCGACGGCCTACGCCTGGACGCCGTCCACGCCCTGCACGACTCGCGGGCCGTTCCCATCCTGGAAGAGCTGGCGGTTTCCGTCGAGTCGCTGTCGACGCACCTGGGTCGGCCGCTGTCGCTCATCGCCGAATCCGACCTCAACGACCCGCGGGTCATCACCCCACGCGAGGCTGGCGGGTTCGGGCTGCACGCCCAGTGGAACGACGACGCCCACCACGCGCTGCACACGTTGCTGACGGGGGAGCGGCAGGGCTACTACGGGGACTTCGGCTCTTTGGAGACGTTGTCTGACGTGCTGACCGGCGGGTTCTTCCACGCTGGCACCTGGTCCAGCTTCCGGAACCGGCACCACGGGCGGCCTGTTGATCCTCGGGTGCCGGGGCACCGGTTCGTGGCCTACCTACAGAACCACGACCAGATCGGGAACCGGGCTACCGGGGATCGGATCTCGGCTTCTCTGTCGCCTTCACTGCTGCGCGTTGGGGCCACGTTGCTGCTGACGGCGCCGTTCACTCCCATGCTGTTCATGGGGGAGGAGTGGGCTGCTTCAACGCCTTGGCAGTTCTTCACCTCGCATCCGGAGCCGGAGCTGGCCTCCGCGGTGCGGACCGGGCGGCGGCGGGAGTTCGCCGCGCACGGGTGGCCTGAAGGGGACGTGCCCGATCCGCAGGACCCGGAGACGTTCGTGCGGTCGCGGTTGGACTGGGCCGAGCTGGACAAGCCTGAGCATGCTTCGATGTTGGCGTTCTACCAGCGGTTGATCGGGCTGCGTCGGTCGCTTCCGGATCTCTCGGATCCTCGGTTGAATGCTGTTTCTGTGCAGCACGGGGACCAGTTCCTGGTGATGCGGCGGGGGGACACGCTTGTCGTGGCGAACCTGGCTGGGCGGGGGCAGGGGGTGTCGCTGCCTGGGGTGGCTCGGCGGGTGCTGCTGGCCACGGGGGAGGGGGTCACGGTGATGCGGGACCGGATCCAGTTGCCTGCGGAGACAGCGGCGATCGTGGCACTCTGAGGGATGCGAATTGTGCGGACCCGTTTTTGAACCGACGAAGCACGACAATGGCCTACAGAACTCTAGGAGATCAACTAGCTATCGAGGGCTTTCGCCAAGAGCATGCGTGGTATAGGCGGTGATACGGAGGTGTCATCGGTGGCAGGCTTCAGCGGACAGTCCTAGCTGGCCAACGCCGCTTGTGGTCTTTCCGGACGGGCCAACGTGCGGCCGGCCAATCCAGCTAGGAGAAGGGCAGTGGTCGGGTTTAGACGTACTCGTTTGCAACCGAGACGGCAGCGGCGAAGCTCCAACGAAGCCGAGGTTGTGTACGACGTTGGCGGTGGTATACGGAGCCGGGTCACCTCGACCGGGAAGGTCATGGACCTTGACGGTTCACTAAAGGCACGCAATCATTCATCGGGTGGCCTCTTCCCCGTACACCCTCGAAGGTGCACGCGAAATTCTGTCTGGACCGGGCGCCAAATGGCTCAAAGCCTTGGATGCATTGCTTGGCGTCGGCGTGCTGGCCGCAGGCCCGTTCGGGCTGGCAGCCTGGGGCTGGGTTGATCAGAAGAACGAGTTGATCAAGATTCTTGGCGAATTTGCGTCTGCCGGACGAGCGCGCCTTGGAGGAAAACGCACCCCCGAACGCTACGATCTGCTCGCGGCGACCCACACGGCCCTGACGTATGGAGCGTTCTTTGCCGCGTTCCGCGAGACGGTAGGTCCGATCTGCGATGATATCGGACTCGTTGAAGACGACAAGCGGCGCCTCGTCCACGGTGCCCAGCCGGAACTGGCGCAGGGCGGTTTGCAGCGAGGGCTCGCAAGTGCCTCGGTTGGGCTGCCGTGGGCCGGTTGCGGATTCCGAGCCAACCGTGACGAGGTAGTGCAGCCGTTCTACCAGGCCTTGACCTTGCGGTGTATAGGTTTCCTGCAAAACTTCGAAATTTGGCTTCGCATTGATTCAGTGCGGGCCACTGACCCTCTAGTGCAGGACATTGTTGGTAAGGCTATACGCCGCTACGAGGTGGAGTACAAGTTACTTGCCGCTGAGGTGCCAGAGTTCGGAATTTGGGCGGCGCTGGGCGAGAGTGAAGTGACTCAGGATGCGGTTCACCGTGCTGGTAATTCCTTGAGTCGCCTCGAAAATATAATGATGTCGCTTGCTGGGAAAGTCGAGCGCGTTGGGAACCGCACCCGGCAAGTCAATGCTGCCATCAACCGGGCCGTCCTCGCCGAACCGTTGGTGGCCACTGACTCCTCCGACGATTTAGCAGAGCTTCGGATCCCGACGGTCCGGGACGGCTACCTCACGCCGACATTTCGCTGGAAAGTCATGGATCAGAAGTCGCGGCCGGCAGACGACAACTGGTGGACGCACGCTGAGCACGGGAGCGACCTTGACACGTTCCTGGCTGCATATTTTTCCTCCCCACAAAGCCACGACAGGCCACTAATTGTATTGGGCTTACCCGGGGCCGGCAAAAGCATGTTCACAAAGGTATGCGCAGCGCGCTTGTCCGGATCTGAAGCATATGCGGTTGCGCGGGTGCCGCTGCGTCAGGTGTCGGACCCGACCGCTCCTATCCATCAGCAAGTCTCCGGCGTCCTCGACAAAGCCACCAACGGGCGTACCTCGTGGACCGAGCTTAGCGAAGCCGCAGTGGACGCGACGCGAGTACTACTGATTGATGGCTTGGACGAGTTCATGCAGGCCTCTGGGCACGCCGAGTCAAACTACTTGGAAAACGTCGCTGAGTTTCAGCGCGTTGAGCGGCTTTCGGGCCATCCCGTTTCGGTCGTCGTCACCTCGCGGACACTGGTAGCGGATCTTGCTCGGATTCCGATCGGCTCCTTAGTCGTCAAATTGGACAACTTCAGCCCCGAGCAGGTGCAGGCCTGCCTCGATATTTGGAGTCAGGCTAATCCAGCAGCACCGTCTCGCATCCCATCGGCCGACGCGATTCTCTCTTATGGTGAAATCGCCCGGCAGCCATTATTGCTGCTGTTGCTCATTCTGTATGGCTCCACTAACCCGCTCCCACAGGTGGAGGCGGCATCGACGCCGGCACGAATCTATGGCGACATTCTTCGTCGATTCATTAAACGAGAGTTGTTGAAAGCGCCTGACGTCAACCCTGCGGATTTGCGCGAGGAGCAGACGCAAGCCGAGCTTTGGCGCTTGGGAATCGCTGCCTTCGGCATGTTCAACCGTGGCCGGCACTATATCGAGGAACACTTGCTCTTGGCGGATCTCGAGGCGCTCGACACGGCTACGCCTCGGCGGCAGGTGCAACGACGAGGCACGGCACTCACAGCGGCAAGGCAATTGCTGGGAAAATTCTTCTTCATGCATGCTGCAGAGGTCGATGAGGGCCTCGAAGGCCGAAGCTACGAATTTTTGCATGCTACCTTCAGTGAATACCTAATTGCCAGTCTCGCTCTGAACGAGCTAGTCGATCTTTGGGAATCGCAGAACCGCCCGTCGTCGCAGAACTGGGACGATGACCGCCTATATGCCTTGCTATCGCACCAGTTGATCAGCATCGGCGGCGCGGCAATCCTGCCGTTCGTGGGGCAGCTACATGAAGCTCTTCCTGACTTTACCAGGCAGGGTGTTCGGCAAATCCTGCGGACTCTACTAAAAAGCGCTGAAGAGAGGTGGGACAGTGGTCGGTTCGCCGCATACTCACCTTCTGGTGAGTCGTCGCTCCAGCGCTTTGCTACCTACACGGCAAATCTCATCATGTTGCTGCTCGAAGTCGAAGAAAGGCCTGTGGGGTTAGCTTCTATCGCGCCAGATGAAGTGGACCCGACCGGCTGGTGGGCCAAGATGGTTCAGGTGTGGCAGGCATGTGTATCAGATTTCGATCTTACTGAAATCCAACCGTTGGCCCAAGAAAGCGCTGTCGAGCGATCTCGAGGGGAAGTAATGCAACCTTCAGTGCACATTCCCCTGCTGATGTTCAGACGTCACCAATCCATATTTATGAATGCTGGACTCGGGGTTGTTGGAGAGGGGTACTATATCGATAGCAGCGACCGCGAGGTAGCGTTCGCGGGTTACGTGGCGCGTGGGTTCACGAGTCCGGATGACGCCTCGGATGTTTCCGCCGCTGCGGTTAATATATTACGGCGCCTGTCGGAATCCCCCCGTTTCCTCGCGCCTTCTCTCCTGGCAGCGTATATTACGCGCAACCCAGAACAATTCTCTGTAGCTGATGTCCGCCTGTTGATAGATGCCGCAGAGGCCAGAGAGCACCGTTACATCGACATGTGGCCGTACTCGTTGCTGATTGCGCAGTACCCTCAGTGGGTAAATGATGGTGAAATTAATGACCACTTGCTAAACAGCTTCGGCGCTCGCGGTTGCGTCGCGCCGCTCTTGGCGGGCATGTTGATCTGGGGCGACGATCGCGTCCAGATTCGCAGGATATTCGATGCCCTCCCGGTGTCCGTTCGTCTCAGGATCGAGGAGTGCGGTGCCGCATTCACGCAGCTCGGCGAGTGGGTGGACAGGCGTAGGCTCGTGCTGTTGGCAGCCGAGCTAATTTTGCCTCTGCTAAAAGAAGTCAACCTTGTCGGTATCTGGGAAAGCATGGGAATGCCGGTCCGATTTTTCGAACGTGATCAAGGAGAGGCAAAGCCTAAGTAGAGTGGTATGAGAAATTGAGTAATTGCAGGGTGGGGAATCAATGTGCGCAATTCCGTGAGCACAAGTAGCGCCCTCTGTCCTCTGGGCCTGTCTAGGTTATCGTATTACCGTATTCACTATCGCCAGATTGTCCACCAGAGGTCCGACGCGTTCTGGTTGAAAAGTGCGACTAGTTCGCGACTTCCTGCACTCAGGTAACCGCTTCGGTGGCATGTCGGTGTATCGTCCAGACGTGCAGGAATGGCGGTGCGACCGCTGTTCGTAATCCTCTACCTGGGAGGTGGGCGACGGCGTGGGGAAGAAGACGGACACTATCGGTGCCAGGATCCGGTACTGGCGGATGCGTCGAGGCGGCATGACTCAGGCGGTCCTCGCCGGGCTCGCTGGTGTCACTCAGTCTTACGTGTCGCAGGTGGAGTCGGGTCGGAAGACCGTCGATCGCCGCTCCACACTGGTCGCTCTCGCTGCCGCGCTTCAGGTCACGGTTGCTGACCTGCTTGGTCAGGGCACCGAGTCCGGGGATCCCGCCCGTGAGAGTGCCGCCGAGTGCGTGCCGGCGATCTGGTCGGCCCTGATCGAGATCGAGGACGGCGAGCGCCGACCGTCGACCTACACCGCCGAGCGCCTGGCGGCCGAGATCGCCCGTGCCGAACAGCTTCGCAATGCGAGCAACTACCCGGCCATGGCCCGTCTGTTGCCCGGCTTGCTGCTCGAGGCCGCTGCCATCGGCGGCACCGCGCTCGTGCAGGTGGCCTACCAGGCGGCTACCTGCCTGCGGAATCTTGGCTATCGGCATCTGGCCCTCAATGCCGCCCGGTTCGCCGGGACGATTGCCGAAGATGCCGAGGACCCGGCTTGGATCGCGGCGTCCCGCTTCGCCTACGCGCAGAGCCTGCCGATCGAGTCCGCTTCTGTTGCTGCCCGTGCCGCCGACCGAACCCTGGCCCAGTTGCAGGCGGATGCCGCCGACGTGCGGGTGAGGCAAATGCTCGGACAGCTTCACCTCTCGGCCGCGTTGACCTCGACGGTAAGTGGCCGTCTGGACGCAGCTCGCGATCACCTGGACGAGGCAACCCGCGAGGCCGCGTCGCTCGGTGACCCGGCCGACGGTGCCGGCTTCAACGGTTGCGGGTTCGGACCGACCAACGTCGGGCTGTGGGAGATGTCCATCGCCGCAGAGCAGGGCGACTCTAGCCGCGTCATCGAGCTGTCCCGAACCGTCCGCCCGCAGGTTCTCGCAGCGTCGATTCGTCAGCAGTCCTACTGGCTCGATCTTGGACGCGCGCTAGCGGACGGGGGTCGCCGCGACGGCGAAGCCCTCGCCGCGTTCGTGCAGGCCGAGCGCGCGGCACCCATCCCGTTCGCCATCAACCCTCTTGCCCGCGATGCCGTGGTGTCTCTCGCTCAGCGTGCTCAGCGCCGGGCCATCCCCGACGACTTGCGCCTGCTCGCCGGTCGTATCGGCATCAACCTGGCCGCATAACTGCCAGTAATCGCTGCATCACCAATCCGCCCTACCGTCCGGTTTGGGACGTGGTCTCGTCCCGAAGGCCCAGCGCGCAACGCTCAATCCTGAGCCGCTGGGCCTCTATCGGAGGAGGCGGAGATGAGCGGGCGAGAGAACAACGGCGAAGCGGCCGAGCAGGAGGCTGCCAAGCAGCGCATTCTGGCTCAGGCCGAGGCGGAGCGCGTACCCGTGGACAACACGACCCGCGCGGTCCCGGACCGGCGGTGGCGGCGGCGTGAGCAGCGATGACCTCCCCATCGGACGACGGGTGGCCGGCTGGCGGGTGCGGCGCTCGATGACGCAGCAGATGCTTGCCGATCGCCTGCGCCGGTCGAAGAGCTGGGTCGACAAGATCGAGCGCGGCGTTCGCCCCCTGGACCGGTACTCGGTCATCCAGGAGCTGTCCCGCGTCCTGCGAGTCGATCCGGAGGTGCTACTCGGCCAGCCGTCCAGCGCCCCGACGAGCACCCCGGCCGGGGTGGACGACATCCGGGCCGCGCTCGCCCGCTACGACCTCCCGCCGGCTCCACCGCAGACCGATGAGCTGAGACGGCAGGTCGGGCACGCCTGGTTGTCGTACCAGCACGCGCACTACCCGGAGCTGCTGCGCGTGCTGCCGGGCCTGCTCGACGCCGTCCAGGGCGCGCGGTCAGCGGAGCTGCTGGTGCAGGCGTACCGGATCACCTCGTCGCTGCTGGTGAAGCTCGGCGAGGCCGATCTCGGCTGGTTGGCCGCTGACCGGGCGATGTCCGCCGCCGGCGACGACCCGGTTCTGGCGGCAACGGCGGCCATCTCGGTAGCCCAGGCGCTGCGCGCGTCGGGCCGCGACCGCCTCGCCCTGGCCGCGACGCTCGCCGCCGCGAATCGCATCACCTCAGGTCCACAGCGTTCGGCGGGGGAGTGGGCCGTGGGTGGGACGCTGCTGCTCCAGGCCGCCCTGGCCGCCGTCGGCTGCGGCGACATGCGCCGCGCCGACAAGCTGATCGACCGGGCCGCGGCCGTCGCCACCAACCTTCGGGGCTACGACGATCGGCACCACACCAGCTTCGGGCCGATCGCCGTCGAGCTGGCGCGGGTGGTGGTGGCGGCCTCGCGGGGTGACGCCGTCGAGGCGGTGCGGCGGCACGTGACGATTGTGCGGCGGGAGGCGTGGCGGCGGTTGCCGGCCGAGTACCGGGGCGCGTATTTGGTGGATGTCGCGCGGGCGTACCTCCAGGTGGGTGACCTGCGCGGCGCTGCCCGCGCGCTCGTCGACGCGGACAGCATCGCGCCGGCTGAGGTCCGGTGCCGGCCGTTGGCGCGTACCGTGATCGCCGATGTTGCCCGGGGTCACCCGGCGCCGGCCGGTGTGGCGCGACTGGCCAACCTGGTCGGCCTCACCCGCTGACCGACGTACCCGCCGGTCGTGGCTGGCCTCACCTCGTCGCCAGCACGCGTCGGCCGTTGGCGAGTCGGGTGCTGTTGGCCTGCTCGTAGCGTTCGATGTCGGCGGAGCGGCTCGCGATCGTGCGCCGCTGATGCTCCACCATCGCCGCTTGCCAGGTCGTCACGAGATCCGCGCTGTCCTTGCACGCGACGTCGGCCACCGCGGTCCGGCGCTCCACGTCGCTGGGATGGTCGGTGCCCCACCTCGGGTCGTCGTTGGCCTGCCACGGGTCGGCGTAGGTGAACCCCTTGCCGGCCATGCACGTCGACCACGCCCGGAAGGCGGCCTGAACGCGTGCGTCCTGCTCTGCCTGTTGGCCGGCCCGCAGGGCCAAGTCGTACAGGAGCGTCTCGCTGACCGGTGGCGCGCCCTCGGTCAGTCGCCGGTTCGCCTCGCCGAGGCAGCCGCCCGCAGGGATCCGGCCGCCGGCCGGCTCGGGTCCGTCGGTGCCGAACCGGGTGCCGGTCAGCGCCAGCGCCGTCTTTTGCGGAGGCGGTGGAGGCTTGTCCTCAGCCGCCTTACCGCCGGGTGCGGCGTGGTAGCCGAGGCGCTGCGCCTGGTCGTGCTCCACCAGCCCGTACAACCCGTCCCGTGTGGCGGCTGGGTCGGTGTGGTGCGGTCCCGGCGGCCGGTAGGAGATGCCGAGCCGGCGCATGCAGGCCACGACCAGCTTCGCCTCGGCCCGCTGGAGAAGCAGATCCTCGTCCCCGGACGGAGACAGTCGGTCCAACGGAAGGCTCATGGTCGCCACCGGCGACGGCCCGGCGGGCCGTTGCGCGGGCCCGCTCGAGTCACAGGCGGTCCCGGCAGCGACGGTCAGACAGGCCAGCACCAGGGCCGCGAATTGGCTACGGATCATGGGCATGGAGACCTCGCTCAGGCTGGAGGGGCCCGCGTTACCCGCTACCTCACGGTCGACGCGAGCCCCTCGGTGCGGTTCTAGGGGCGGCAGCGGGTCTGCGGCTGGCCGGTCCAGACAAAGCAGAACGAGTCGAATCGGTTGTCCCAGTGGTTCCCGTTCTGGTCCCGGTCCAGCGTGAGGTTCAGGGCCTCGTCCGACTGGCCGCTGTTGGCCTTCTGCCGCCAGAAGTAGAGGCCCCGGTAGTTCTCGTGCTCGAAGAGGCGGACCGGATTCACCGGGTCGTAGTTGCGCAGCGAGCTGACGTTGTCGTGCAGCACGCAGCCCGAGGTGCAGGCAGCCACGAACGACCATTGATTGAAGTTCGCAGTGGTCGAGAGGGTGTCGTAGCGACCGCCGCGCAGGTCGCTGTGCTGCCACATGCACAGTTCGCCGCTCTCGCACACGCCGTTGCGCGACGTCGCCGCCTGGGCCGGGCTGGCCACGGCCAGGAGCCCGCCGGCCGCCAGCGCCAACGCACCGAAGAACGCCAGGATTTGTCGCTTCATGAGTCTCCTTAGCTGGGGGATCCTTCTGCCGGAGCTGAGTGATTGTGCTGGTGGCACCGGTCTGGACGAGGTCAGTCAACCCCGTGGGTAGCGGCGCAGCCGAGACATTCGAACCAGTTCGAATCTCGATCCTGTGCGGCGTTTCCCGGGTTGCCGCTGAGGGTCCGCCCGGGTTTGGTGAGGGGCGTTGGCGCGTACCCGTGATCGCCGATGTTGCCCGGGCGCCGGCCGGCGTGGCGCGACTGGCAACGCTGGTCGGCTCACCCGTTGACGGCCGCTGGCCTCGGCGCCGGCCTCGCGTGGGTTCCCTCTGGGACTACCGGGCGTCGCGCCGGCGACGCGCGCGCTCGAAATCGGCGACGTCCGACATCCAGGGACCGTGTTGTTCGAGTGCGGCGCAGCCGCCGCGGACGAAGGCGCTCACCACGTTCCGGTACCCGCCGATCCCGTCGACCAGGCTGTACTCGACCTGGTACTGCGGCTCCGACCCGGCTTCCCCCTGTCGCACAGTCGTGATCCGGGCGACTGAGTCTGCGTAGAAGTGCAGTTGAATCCCCTCGCCCATCTCCTCGTCCTCGATGGTGAACACTTCGTTGTTCCCGGCAGCGCGATCGGCGACGAACTCCCAGAACTCGGCGGAGGCGGTGCGCGGCCCGTCCCGTACCCATTTCTTCTCGCGCCCCTTGTCGTCGGTGAACGACAGGGCCGTCTTACCGTGGTCGTCGGCAGCCTCGTCGTCGTCTTCCACGGGCGTGCTCTTGGAGCGGTCCGCGGCCTCCGAGCACATCAGAAAGCTCACCGTCCGCACCGCGTCGTCGACGAGTTCGGGGTACGCGCGGCGCACGGCCTCGTCGACAGTCGCCGCCATCCGATCCCAGTCGCGCTTGTCGGTGGCCCGCTTTCCCCGCCGCGGATCGAGGCCGATCCGCATCCCGGCGCACGCCTGCTCCGCGGTGGCGATCACCCGCATGACCTGGGGCAGCAGTGCGGGGTCGACGGCATCGGGGTTCCGCCGTGGAACCGTCGCGCCGTGCAGATACTGGCCCGTGTACCGCAGAATCTCAGTGTCGAGTGGCCCGAGTGCTACTCCGCGCTCGGCGCGACGGCGGTTTGCGTGATACTCCTGGGCACGTTTCGTGTTCGACACCTCCGTCGCCGTGCGCATCGCCTCGCAGACCTGACCGCGCTCCAGTAGCTCGATGTCAGCGCCATGGGCGACGAGACGACTCCTGTCCCACCGGATGCGCCGAAAGAGCGCGTCGACGTCCGAGGGCGGGGAGAGCAGGACCTGGTCAAGGAGCGCGACGGCGGCGTTCTCGTCGAGCTGGCCCCGGGTTCCGGCGGCGTCGCACAGCGGAAGGACCGCACTCCACAGCAGCAGGTGTCGAGCCAGGTCCTCCCGGATCACCGCGAGGTGAGCTTCCCCGATCGGGAACGTGAACGTGCGAGGGTCATGGTTGGCGTCGGCCCCGGCGGCGAGCGTCAGCTTCAGCTCGCCGCCCTCGCGGACCACCTTCGGGATCCAGCCGCTGCGCGTGAAAACGATGTCTGTCATCTGTTCACGACCACCGTGCACATTCGACAGCGAGGCGTGGGTCGGTGCGCACCCAAACCTCGCCCCCGGCGGCCTCGGCCGGGGCGTCGACCCGTTCGAGACCGAGGAATGCGATCAACTGGAGCAGCTCGGCTCGTTCGGCGCGGTCATCGTCGACGTCATGCGAGTCGAAGAAGACGTAGTACGTGTCGCTCGGGTCGACGATGCCCGAATCCGCCCAGATCCGGCCGACCTCTTCGATCGCCGCTGCTTCCGTCGTGAACGAGGCAGCGCGGGCGGCACCGCGGGTCTCCGGTGACGCGTCGAGGTCGGAGAGGTCCGGGAACCACTGGCCGAAGTAGTCGAGGCCGGCGTATCCGTTCTCGAAGAACAGCATCGCGCTCGGAAGGTAGCGGTTGCCCCTGTCGACCTGGAGGTGTTCCGAACGAGGTTGGTCGGCATCCTCGATTCGGGAGATCACACCCCGACGAGGCCTGAGCACCAAACTCTGCTTCGCCGCTTCGTCAGTGATGGTGTAAGTGTCGGACTCTCGCCCCCGGAAGAACGCAGAGAACGCTACGTACGCCTCCTGGGGGTCGCCCACCGAGACGTGTTGATCGTTGCCATCACCGGCAGCGAAGACGAACGGCTTCGGTCCGGGACTGTAGGGGCGGGCCATATGCGTCCTTCGTTCACGTGTGAAAGTTCCGCCAGCGTAGTGGACCGAGCCGACACGCCCGCGGCTTGATCATCGGCCTGCTGCGCGCGGTGGCCCCCCGCGAGCAGACCAGCCGTTCGCAAGCCCTCAGCCAGACCGCGATCAGGCTGGGCACCGTAGCTGCCGACAACTACTCGGCTTCGACCTCGGTGCGGTAGACAGTCATGCCGCGTCGCTGATAGTTGCGGAGAGCATTCGGATGGTCCAACGAGCAGGTGTGCAGCCACACCCTGCGTACGGCCGGAGACTCCAGGGCCACCATGTCCCAGGCTTGCCGGATGGTCAGCGTCAGCGCATGGCCGCCGAGACCCTTCCCGACATACTCCGGCATCAGCCCGAAGGCGGTGATCTCCACCTCTCCGTCCGGGTGGGGTTCCACATTCGCCACCCCCACGATCTCGTCCTTCAGGGTGATGAACCGGTACTGGCGCAGCGGACGAGACCGCATCAGCTCCCGCCACTCCTCGTTCGTGCGAGACGCGCAACGCCACCCGTGGGGCGCCCCTACCTGAGCATTGATGGCGTGCACGAGCGGCAGGCCAACGTCGACGCGCCGTAGGGAAAGTTCCGGCACGACCTTTCCCGGCCGCAGGTCCGTGGCGTTGTTCATCTCCAGGTACGTGACGACCTTTGCCATGCCGGCAGGCTACCCACCGTGCCGAGTGGGCCCAACACGAGCACTTCGGACGACGCGGATCCCCTCCGAGCGACTCCCATCGACGTTCCCGATGGCGTCGCTTCGACACCATCCCGCGCCCGGTCGCCGCCAGGGCGGGGTTTCCGGGAACGTGAGATTCGGGCATGTACCTGGGCACTGCTGGAGGGGAGAGACAGCAATGCTGGTAACTGGTTATCTCGGCGCGGTGCTCATCGGTGCCCTCGTCGGCCTGCTCGGCCGGCTCATCCTGCCGGGGAGGCAGCGGATCGGCTTCTTCGCCACGTTCGTCATCGGCGTCGGCTCGGCCGTGCTGGGCACAGTGGTCGCCAGAGCGCTTGGAATCGACGACGGAGCGGGCGTCAAGATGTGGGTGCTGCGCTGGGACTGGGTAGTGCTCGCGATCCAGGTCGGCGTCGCGATCGTCGCCGTGGCGCTGGCGAACATGCTCACCTTCACCCGGCTCGCCGGCGGCGACGTCAAGCCCCGTGGGCGGGCTCGTCGCAGCAAGGCCAAGAGCTGACGAGCCGGTCGGCGGGTGAGCCGTCTTCGGTAGCCGCAGTGACGTCGCGAGCGGAGGTCAGGAACGGTCGGCGACCGGTGGCAGGTGACGGGCGAGTGCGGTACGCAGGACGCCCGTCGCCGGCCGAAGCAGTCCGACGTTGATCGTGTAAACAGGCTGACCGGCGCGAATCCCAGGACGAAGCGTCGTGGCGGATGGCGCGACCGCTTCTGGGCGCAGGATGACCTCAAGAACGGCGAACGGGCCAGGACGGCGGACCGTCGCCGACTGGATCGCCTGCCACGGGAGGACGGCCGTTCGCCCCTTCTCGGCGAGCGCCAGTGCCGGACCGGTGACGTCGACCGATGACCAGTTCCTGCGATGCAGCACAAGCGTGAGCGCGCTGAAGACGACGGCGTAGAGGACGCCCGAAACGGCGATGCTCGTGTAGTCGGCCGCCGACCGCCCCGCGATGAGTGCCAGCACGGCTTGGACGACAACCCAGGCCAGCAAGCCCATCAGCAGCATGAACACGAAGGTGAGGCGGGCGGACGTACGGAACGTCGTCTGGTCGTTCTCGTTCATGAGGTTCCTTCCGTCGACAGTGCCGTCGACAGTAGGGCAGGCGGCAGGCCAAAGGGTTCAAGCGGTGCCGCAGCGTCGCGACCCGCTCCGACAAGACCGCAACGTCGTTCCAGGCCGCGGTCACCATCGCCGCGCTACTCCAATGGTGGTGAACCTTTGAATACACGGCTCAGCACGAAGAGCGGACCGAGGATGCCGGAAGGGCAGGGTTCAGAGCGATTCTGACTGTCGGGTCAGCAACGCGAACATGAGCTTGACTCGATGTTCCCGCCCGGTGATGCTGGTGTCCGTCCTAAACATCGGCTTATGCGGACTGCGCCGTCATAAGCCGAGCTTTGCCGATTCCTCACGTTCGGAGTACCGGTGCGACTTTTTAGAGCGTCTATCGCGGCGCTGACAATCATCTGTGTGGGGGTGCTGCTGGGAGCGGCGCCGGTGCAGGCGGCCGGTTATCTCTATCGGCCTGGTGATCCGATGTACCCTAATGCCCCGGGCACCACGCCGGGGTCTTGCACCGGCGGCTACGCGGTCCGTGGGTCGAGTGGGATGTTTCTGGTCTCCGCAGGGCACTGCTGGGGTTACGGCCGGACCGGGGACATCGTGTACGGCAGCGATCGCCGATACGGCACGGTGATCCGCAACGACCGAGTCGGTGACATATACACAACGAACTCCTTTGATGGAGCACTGATTCGCATGGACGCCGGGGACGACGCCACACAAATCGTTGTGGACCCGGTGAGCGGACGCAGCCCAGGCAGGGTCGTGGGCTACTTCAACAACAGTGCCCTCAGTCCCGGCATGTTGGTCGGGAAGATGGGTCGGAGGACGGGCTGGACGGAAGGAAGAATCACCGAGTGGAGAACCGTTAACTACCCTGACGGTGTGCGTGACTACCTGCTGTGCACCACTGCGACGGTGGATGGCGGGGATAGCGGAGGGCCGGTGTGGCAGTCCGACGGGGCTGGCCACGTGTGGGCGGTGGGAATTGTCATCGCGAAGTCCGATGGGAAGATGTGCTTCAACCCCATCCAGAACGTACTCGCGCGGTTCGGCGCGACGCTGCCCGTCCATCCGTACACCAGAGGTGCGGGGCAGCAGCCAGCTCAGGTGACCGAGCGCTCCGGCGCGCCAATCCCGGTCAACCCTGATCCTGTTCCCGGGGCGCTGGTCTAGCTGGCACGGTTCGTGCGACGACGCCAGCAGCCAGGCGCCGACGAACGTCCACCGCGACGATGGCGCCACGTCGCGCAATAGCCGACGTCGTGCCGGAGGACAGCGACGACCAGCGGAGGGGCCACCCGTCCGAGTGGTTCCCTCCGCTGCCCGTACCATCAGGCGGCGCCTACTCGCAGAAGACCCGCACCGTGGCATCGGGTGAATCCACCTCCACTGTGACCTCGTCGAGGTGCTCCACAAGCGCCTCCAACTGCTCGGGCTTGAGCTGCGTCAGGTCGATCGGCACCCCCGAGTCGCTGAGTGAGGCGTTGGCCTTGACCAGGGCCTGCGGCGGGATCAGCGCCGCCAGCCGTACACCGGCGCGCAGCAGTTGCAGTGGCACCCGCACGTTGACCCGCGACGGCTCGCCGTTGTCGGTGGCGTCCACCATCACCCGCAGGTACTTCACCTTGCCCTTCGGTCGGGCGTCGTGACTCGCCGTCGCCGGTGCCTGGTCCCGTTCGAGTGCGGCGATGAGCTGCTCCGCCTCCTCGGCGGTGATCTTGCCGGCGGCCAGCATGTCGAGGATGTCCTTGCGTTGTTCGGTCATTCGAACCTCTCCTTATCGGATGGCCACGAACACGGCCGTGTGGCCCTGCTCGATGTCGAAGCGGGCGCCGGGTAGCGCGGAGATGACACGCCAAGCGGCGTCGAGGGCCCGCACCACACCGATGCGGAACACGACGCAGGCCACGATCGCCGCCAACACGACCAGGACCACGACCGGGAAGAGCACGAGCGCCACGGGGAGCACCGGAACCCAGACGCGGACGGGCCGGCGGTCCGGGCGGTTGACCTTGACGGTCACCAACTGCGGCATCACGTCCGGCCGTCCAGCTCGGCCAACGCCTCCTGTGCGGTGATCTCACCGCGGCGCAACCGGTCGATGATGTCGGCTCGCGAGGGCGCCGGGTCGGTCTCGACGAAGTCGAGCATCTGTGTGATCCGGTTGAGTCGTGACTTGATCGTCGGGTAGCTCACCCCGAAGATGCGTTCCATCTCCTTGATCGAACCGTGGCAGCGCACGAACGCCGTGACGAAGACCTGGTCATCGACGTTGAGCTGAGCCAGTTGCGGTGGCTCGAACTCGCCCTCGATCGCGACGCCGTTGCTCGCCAGGCGCACCCGCTCGACGACGAACGGCTGCCCCCGCGTCAGGCTGGTCAGGTCCTGCCAGTCCATGGCCTGTTCTGTCATACCTAAAGTTGTATCTTAAGAATCTTCAACGTCCAAGACGTTGACCTTAATTTTCTTAAGGTCGTCCTTGCGGGGCGGTCTCAAGAAGCCTGAGTCGACCTCGCCGCCTGCCGGGAATGCGCAACCGCGGCGGAACCCGAAGAGGTCCCGCGGGCTCACACGACGAGGCCGTCCAGATCTTCGCCGGGCACCCGCACCTGGGGCTGTTCGCCGGGAACTCGATAGCGGTCCTGGAGTGCCCGCCGCCGCCCAGCTGAGACGCGCGCCGTTCAGGTCGTTGCTGTCCGGCCGAGGAGGAAGCGCGCCGTGGCGTCGATGACGTCGTCGAAGTGCCCGCCGGTGCCGGGGTAGTGGAATCCGTGCTCGGCGTGCTCGTACTCAAGGAGCGTGCACTCGTTGCCGGCGCGGACCATCGCGTCCCGGAACTGCCGCACCGAGCCGATCGGCTCGATCTCGTCGCGGGTGCCGTGGTGGATCTGCGTCGGTGGATTGCCCGGTCGCACGAACTCGATCAGCGAGTACTCGATCAGTCTGTCAGCGGCGACACCGACCTGCTGTGCGAGGCGGCGCTGCGCGTTCGGCTCGAAGGAGCCCAGATCCAGTCCCGCAGGGTTGAGGGCCACCAGGGCCGCGATGCCGAACTCCGGTGCCGTGCTGGACGGGGTCATCGCCGCGAGCATCGCGAGATGAGCGCCGGCTGAGCTGCCACCCGAGGCCAGGTGCGGCGCGTCGAGCCCGCGCGACGCTGCCAACCGGCCGAACCGCTCGACCACGCGCCGTACGTCAGCGAGGCAGTCGTCGATGCCGGCCGCGCCCCGACCGAGCAGCCGGTAGCCGGCCGACACCGCGAGGATTCCCCGCGACGCCAGTGCTCGGCAGTGCGGGGCGAGCCCGTCGGGCGATCCCTCGCGGAGGGCGCCGCCATGGAACAGGACGATGCCAGCACGTGGCGGCGTGCCCTCGACCGGCTCGAAGACCAGCAGGGGCAGTTCGCTGCCGTCGGCGGCCCGGTAGAAGGTCGAGGATTCCCCACCAGCCCTCACCATGACGGCATCCGATCATTGGCGGTGTACGTCTGCAAGCTGATGGGGACGCGCCGTCATGCCGTGAGTGCGAGTCGCAGGCGGTAGGGCCGTGGCGGACGTCGTTCACCAAGGGGCCTTGCTGGAGAGGACTAGGGTGCCGGGCATGGCGGGGGTCGATGACGACGGGCGCCGGCTCGACGGCGGCCGTGGCTTGGCTCGGGTTTTGCCGACCCGCCGCTGGGCGCAGGTGGTGAGCGGCTTGACCGTCGCCGTGGTGGCCGCGATCGTGTTCACCGCCCTGTTCTGGGGGCTGCACGACTGGCTCATCGATCGGGGCCGGTTGGGCCTGCCGATCCTGCTGGCGGCGCGGGTCGCCTGCTTCGCGACGATCGGCTGGGGTTGTTGGCGGGCCTATCAGGGTTTCCGTCGACCCTGACCGTCCGGGCAGCCTTCCGCCCAACGACCAGGCTCGAGCTGTGCAAGCCCGCGGTGGCTCGCGCCGGCGCCTTCCGGATGGCCGCACGTCGGCCGCCGTTGTGCTCAGCCGATGCGAAAGACTTCTTGCGAGAACAGGCTCCACGGACGTATAATCGAAGGGAGTCTTTCGTTAAGGGGTGCTGATGGAGCAGAACGAGCCAGAACGCCGGGTGCGCGTCCAGGACGCCACGAAGCTGCGCGCACTCGCGCACCCGTTGCGCCTACGGCTGCTGCGCTATCTGCTGGCCGCCGGCCCGAGGACCGCCGCGCAGTGCGCCGAGGCCCTTGACGACACCGGATCGAACTGCAGCTACCACCTGCATCAACTAGCCCGGCACGGCCTCATCGAGCGGGTCCCCGCCGAGGGGGCCAACCGGCGTGACCGACCGTGGCGCGCCGCCGCCACCGGGCTCGAATTCCGCCCGGACCCCGACGATGCCGAGGGGCAGCAGATCAACGACGCGCTGACCGCCCTGGAGCTCGACGAGGTGTTCCGATCGTTGCAGCGCTACCAGAATCAGCAGCACAAACTGACCGACGAGTGGCGGGAGAGCGCCACCTTCCACAGTTACACGCTCTCGCTCACTCCGGAGGAGCTGCGGCATCTCGCCCTGACCCTGGACGCCGTCATCCGGCCGTACCTTCGCCCGTTGCGCACCGCGCCCCCGAGTGATGCCCGGCCCGTCACTCTCAACCTTCAGGCGTACCCCACGGCGGAGTTCATCTGAGATGGTGACCCTGCTGCGACACCGTGGATTCGTCCTGATCTGGGCTGCCGGGCTCTTCTCCAGCGTGGCGAGCTGGCTGTTGCTCACCGGGCTGCCGATCTACGTGTTCGGGGTGACCGGCTCGGCGCTCACCACCTCCGCAGTCTTCCTCGTAGAGCTGCTGTGCGGCATCACGCTGGGATCGTTCGCCGGTGCTCTGGCCGATCGTCTCGACCGGTTCCGGCTCATGAGCTGCGTCGCCGCGTTGCAGGCCGCTGTGATGCTCCCGCTGCTCGGTCAACCCGACCATCACCTATGGGTCATCTCCCTGGTTGCCGGGGCCCAAGCGGTGCTGACGCAGACGTTCGACTCCGCCCGCAACGCCGCGCTGCCCCGCCTCGTCGAGCCCGCGCACCTGGTACGCGCCAACAGCGTGATAGCGCTCAACACCAGCGTGGGACGGCTCATCGGAGGTTCGCTGGGCGGGTTCGCCATCACCCGCGACGGCACCCGCTACCTGGCCGTCGGCGCTGCCGTTGCCTTCGTGATCACGGCGGCCCTGATCGCCGCCGGGCGCCGGGCCGCCCACCAGGCAACTGCGCAGCAGACGACCCCGGACCGTACGTCGTCGTTCTTCACCGCCTGGCGACACGGCCTCACGGCGGTGCTGCGCAACCGCGCCGTCCGGATGACGATCGTGAGTGTGGCGCTGGGCGGCATCGCGCAGGGCCTGTTCGTGGTGCTCTTCGTGGTGTTCGTCAGCCGCGCGCTGCACGCCGACGGCACTCTCACCGGTGTGCTGCGCGGCGTCCAGGCGATCGGCGGCGTGGCGGGTGGGCTCATCGTCGGCCTGCTGGGCGCCCGGCTCAGTCCTCGACTGCTGATGAGCCTCGGGGCGACCACCTTCGCACTGATCAGCCTGGTCATCTGGAACGGACCGACGGTCACCCGTCAACCCGAGTGGTACGTCGGGTTGTTCATCCTGGTCGGTGCGCCTGGCATCGCGTACGCCAGCGGAGCTTTCGCGCAGATCCAACAGAGCGTGCCCGACACCGAGCTGGGCCGGGCCTTCGGCGTCTACTTCGCCATCTTCAACGCCTCGCAGGGGCTGGGCATGGCAGCGGCCGGCCTGCTCGGCGACGTGCTCAGCGTCGTACTCATGCTCAACGTGCAGGCCCTGCTGTACCTGGCCTCGGGGGCGGTCGCCTACTTTGGCCTGCGCGCCGTGCGGCAGCAGCAGCGCCCCGCCGTACGGCAGCGCGCCACCGTCGACGTCGGGTAAGCCACGCTCGTCTCACCGACGACGACGGCCCAGCCGTGCGCCTGAAGGGTTGTACGCCACGTCCTCGCCCCCGGCAACGACCAGCCCTCGCTGTGCAGCAGCGGGTGCGGGAGTGATTCGAGCAGTGACGGGAGACGTCCGACTCAGGAGCGCGGCAGTATGCCCACGAGCGATGTGATGATGGCGACCCGTAGGGCTGTCCGTAGGTCGACATGGTGAACCGCGAGCGCTGGCTCGGACTCGTAGACGGCGAGCAGGCTCGGCGGCGGCGAGGTGTAGGCGGAGAGCGCGCCACCAATGATCAAGGCGTTCAGGCAGAACAGTTCGGCGTTGTCGCCGAGCTCGGGCAGGTGCCGCCGGACGAGGCCGGCCATCACCGCGAGGTTGCCCAGGGCGGCCCGCTTGTGCCGGCGGACCGCCTCGACCGAGACGTTGTGCTCGAGCACCCCGCCCTGCGCGCCGAACAGATCGCAGAGCACCGTCTGGGTGGCGAGCGACCGGCTGAGCACGTCGGCCGTCTGCTCCGCCCGTTCCATGGGGGACCGGCTCAGGTCGACATCGTGGGCCAGCTCCTGGTCCAGCTCGGCCAGCCAGGTCGTCGTCCGGTCGTCCAGCAGGTCGAGCAGGATCGCCTCGCGGGACTCGAAATAGCGCAGCACCGCCGTCTTGGCCAGGCCGACCCGCCGGCTCAGCTCGTTCAGGGTCACCTCGGCCACCGGCATCTCGTCGAGCATCGCCGAGGTCGTCTCCAGGATGGCCCGGCGCCGGACCTCACGCTGCTCCTCGCTGCGCGCCCGCTGGAACGTCATGACACCAACCCTAGCTTAGGTACCGGCGGTCCCTTGACAGCGTACCGGCAGTACCTTACCGTTTCGGGTGTAAGTTACCGGCGGTACATAAGGAGCCGAGATGAAGTGGACCGAGCAGCAGATCCCGCGCCAGGACGGCCGGGTGGCAGTGGTGACCGGCGCCAACACCGGGCTGGGCTTCGAGACCGCCCGGCTGCTCGCCGAGCGCGGGGCGTCGGTCGTGCTGGCCGTACGCGACACGGAGAAGGGCAAGCTGGCCGCCGCCCGCATCAACGGCGACGTCTCCGTACGGGAACTGGACCTGACCTCGCTGGAATCGGTACGCGCCGCCGCGGCCGGCCTGCGCGCCACGCACCCGCGGATCGACCTGCTGATCAACAACGCCGGCGTGATGTACACCCCGAGGCAGACCACCCGCGACGGCTTCGAGATGCAGTTCGGCACCAACCACCTGGGCCACTTCGCGCTCACCGGCCTGGTGCTCGACCTGCTGCTGCCGGTGCCCGGCTCTCGGGTGGTCACCGTCAGCAGCGTCGGTCACCGCATCCGCGCCGCCATCCACTTCGACGACCTGCAGTGGCAACGGTCCTACGGCCGGGTCGCCGCCTACGGCCAGTCGAAGCTCGCCAACCTGATGTTCACCTACGAGTTGCAGCGCCGGCTCGCCGCCCACGGCACCACCGTCGCCGTAGCCGCACACCCCGGCATCTCCAACACCGAACTGACCCGCAACTCCCCGGCCGTCGTCCGCCGACCGCTCACCTGGCTCGCCCCGCTGGTCACCCAGCCCGCGGCGACGGGCGCGCTGCCCACCCTGCGGGCCGCCACCGACCCGTCCGTCCTCGGCGGGCAGTACTACGGCCCCGACGGCCCGGGTGAGGCGCGCGGCTACCCGAGGCTGGTCACGTCCAGCCCCGACTCCTACGACGTGAGCGTGCAGCAACGCCTCTGGGTCGTCTCGGAAGACCTCACCGGCGTGCGGTTCCCGGTGGGCAGGGCCGCCGTCGCGGCGTGACCGCGCCAGGGGGCACGTGGTCCGGGCGCGGTTGGCGACCGTGGTCGATCACAGACGGTGGCCCGGCGGGAGGCGCGGTGGCGGTCAGGTGGTCAGGGGGCTGTCGTCCTTGCCCTGCGCCGGGCCAGTGCGTCGCGGATGGTGAAGACGACGAGTGAGAGCGGCACGAAGACCCAGAGCTGGAGCACTGTGTAGCGGCGCAGTTCCCCGTTGGTGTCGACGCCGGCCAGTTCGGCGTCGAGGGCGCCGGGTCGCATCAGCATGAGCGCGTACATGGACAGCGGTGCGTAGTTGAGACCTGCGCCGGTCAGCCACAGGCCGAACGCTCGGCCGCTGAGGTCGTTCGAGGTCGACAGCAGCCAGGCGCCCCACGTCACCATGACAACAACGCCGACGAGGAATTCGGCCAGGATGATCCGCCGTCGGCGGGTGGTTCCTCGGCTGCCGTACATGTCGACGGCCGCCAAACGACGAACGTTCACGCACCGATGGTGCCACCGGCGGGCAACCCGTCGCAGAGCGATCGAGCACTCCTGCGCATTGATTGTTTCGCGGGAGGCGTGCCCGGCTCGGTGCTCGTGATCCGGGACGGAAGTCCGACGTTGTGTGTCTGCCCGCTCACGGATGGCTCAATCTGAAACCCGGCTCGCCGTCGGGCGGTCGGTACACAAGGGACTGTGGAGGCTCGGATGTTGGTCATCGCGGAGGAGCGGCACACCTACCCACCGGACGGTCAGATCCCCAACCTGGAGACCGATGAGAAGGCGTGCGGCGACATCCTGGCCAGGATCGAGCCGCTGTTGCCCACCGAGCTGCGGGGGGAGGTGGTCGGCGCGTTGGTGAGCTGGTCGGAGAGCACCCTGCTGGACGGTCAGAAATTCGGCACGTGGGCCGAGGCCATCACCGCCGCGACCAGCTACGCGCGGCGGGAGGCCCTGCGGGCCACCGATACCGGTCAACGGCATCGTGGGCAGGTCGTCGACGGTGACGAACTGGCGAAGCTCAACGCGGCGGTGGCGAGCACGGGGCGGACCGGCGACCCGCAGATCGTGTTGCGCGACGAGAGCCGACGGTGGGCCAACTGCGGCATAGCCGCGTTCCAGATCCGCAAGCAGTTGCATGACAAGGGCGGCGAGCCCGCCCGACTGTCGGGCGAGACCTATCGGGCTGGGCAGGGCGTCGAGCTCCGGGAGGCACTACTCGCGCGGCCTGCCAGCGCGGAGACCGTCCTGTTGCTCGACTGCCAGTTCCCGCAGGTGCACAACTTCGTCATCGAGGTGCACCGCGACAAATCCCGCTACCTCGCCCAGGGTTACCAGGGTGCCTACTTCGCCCACTGGTGGCTCGGGCTCAAGGGCGGCAGGTACTCCGGAACGCCCACCGCCGAGATCCTCGCCCTGCGTGAGCGATACGGGATGGGCCGCCCGATCAGCGAGCAGGACTACGAGAGCCTGCTCGACGGCCTGGTGGCGGCCATCTCGTCCGACTGGCAGGAGACCGCGAACCAGTGGAAGCTCCTGCCGTTCAACCCGGACCGGCAGGAGGTCGACTCGATCCGCCAACGGTCCGCATCGCCGACATTCCTCGTGGAGGTGTTCGAGCTGCGCAAGCCGGCGGCGGCTCGCGCCAAGCTCGGCGGTGACAGCGCCGCGTCCCTCAGTGAACTGGCGACCCGAGGGCTGACAACCGACTGACGCAGTGTCCGTGGTGGGCACGACGCCCTGCGCGGGGGACCCGGAGGGGGGTCCCGCCGCGCGGCTCAACGGCGTTGCTTAGTCCAGGCCCCAGGTGAAGGCCTGGTTGTTCGAGGTCGTGTAGCAGGTGAACTGCATCATGTCGGCCCCGTTCTGCGTCGAGTTGCCCTCCACCGCCATGCACTTGCCGGTGCCGCGGTTCTTCAGCTGGTAGTAGTCAGCGAACCCGGAGGTGAAGAGCTTGATCGGCAGCCACTGGTCGTTGAGACGGGCGTCGCCGCACCCCTGCGTGACGATCTTTTCCCGCTCGGTCTTCGACGCGTTGCGGACGGCCATACACTTTCCGCCGTTGCGATAGGAGATGTGGTAGTAGCCCGAGCTGGTAGTGGTGAAGTTCCAGTTGCGGAGCAGTCCTCTGTCGCAGAGATGCTGATCGACCACGGTCCCGCTCGCCGATGCGTACGCCTCGGGGTGGATGCAGTAGTCGTTCGTGAAGGGCTGGATCACCCACGGGCCGGTGGTGGCTGCCGCCGCCGGGCTGCCGGTGCCGACCAGCGTCGCCGCGATCATGGCGAGCGTCGCCACCAGGCCGGTCATCGTTCTGCGCTTCATGAGGGGCCTTTCCCTTGTCCAAAATGGAGAGTCGGGTAAGGCTAACGATCATGCTCGATGTGCGCCACTTGTCGGCGATCTGCGCCACCGGCCGGGAACGGGACCCCGGGAGGTCCCGCTTCCCGGCCGCGGGGCGTTGCTTACGACGGGGAGAACCAGGTGAAGGCCTGGTTGTTCGAGGTCGTGTAGCAGGTGAACTGCATCATGTCGGCGCCGCTCTGCACCGAGTTGCCCTCGACCGCCATGCACTTGCCGGTGTCGCGGTTCTTCAGCTGGTAGTAGTCGGAACCACCGGAGCCGAAGAGCTTGATCGGCAGCCACTGGTCGTTGAGGCGGGCGTCGCCGCACACCTGCGTGGCGATCTTCGCCCGCTCGGTGGTCACCGCACCGCGGACGGCCATGCACCTTCCGCCGTTGCGGTAGGAGATGTGGTAGTAGCCCGAACTGGTCGTGGTGAAGATCCAGTTGCGGTTCAGTCCGCCCTCGCAGAGGCGCTGCTCGACGACGACGTTGAGCGCCGACGAGTAGCCCGCCGGGTGGAGGCAGTAGAGGTTCGTGAAGGGCTGGACAATCCACGGGCCGGAGGAGGCCGCCGCCGCCGGACTGCCGGTGCCGATCAGCGTCGCCGCGATCATGGCGAACATCGCCACCAGGCTGGTCATCATTCTGCGCTTCATGAAGAGCCTTCCGTTGTCCAATGTGGAGGGACCGGTAAGGCTAGCGATCATGCTCGATGCACGCTACCCGAGCAGACCTGCGAGCGGCGAGATGCGCTCTCTGCGGGAGTGCGGCGTCGCCTCGTCAGCGACCCGACGGCTCAGGCAGGTTTTCGCGCGCCCACTCCGCGAACGTCGTGACGGGGATGCCGAGGGCGGAGGACGGCGTCGCCAAGGTCGTCGTGTCGATGGGGCCACCACACGGAGTCGCCGATGGTGACGGGGCGCGAGCTCAGGTGGTGCGGTCGGGCACCGCACACCCGTCCGGGGCACACATGCCCTCGGCCGCACCGACCACCGGCAGCGGCTGTGGCGTCGGGTGGCTCTCGGTCCACGCCTTGTCGATGACCGCGAGCAGGTCGTCGAGGCCGATCGCTCCGGGGACGGCGAAGCGGCCGTCGAAGACGAGAAACGGCGCGCCGCGTGCCCCGAGGCGCTGTGCCTCGCGCTGGTCGGCCGCCACGCGGGCCCGGTAGCGGCGGCTTCGCAGGGCGTCGGCGGCCCCGGCGCTGTCCAGACCCACCTCGGCGGCGAAGTCGAGGACCTCCTCGACGGTCCACAGCTTGCGGGCCTGCCCGAAGTGCACGCGGAACATCGCCGTCCAGATCTCGGCGCCGCGCCCCTGGTCGGTCGCGTAGGCGAGTAGTTCGTGGGCGAAATCTGTCGGCCCGAGCGTGCGGTCCACCGCGTGGTAGGGCGTCAAACCCTCCGCCTCGGCCGCCCGCTCGATGGGCCGCAGGACCCGGTCGACTGTCGTCGCGGGCGCCCCCGCCATCGTGATCAACTCTCGTTGACTGACACCCGCTCGGGGCAGGTCGGGATGTAGCTGGAACGACCGGTGGATCACCTGGACCTGATCGCCGTACGGGAGCCGGTCCAGGGTTTGGTGGAGCCGGTGGTCCATCAGCCCGCAGTACGGGCAGACGATGTCCGACCAGAACTCGATCTTCACGTTTCTCCTCCTCGATTCTCACTTCTTGTTCGTAGGGCCATGATGCGTCAGAATCGGAGAGCCACAAAAGGTACATTCATGTGCGTAGCGCGGGCTGCGCGGAGGGGTGGCGAGGATGAGCGCAGGAGATCTCCGGCGCAGGCGCACCAACGTCCGGGGGAACGTCCGGGCCGCCCCGGGACCCTGCGCGCACTGGAACGACGAGGACGCCGACTTCATCAGGGAGGTCCTGGACCTCGTCGGCGACAAATGGAGCGTGCTGATCATCGGCACGCTGGCCGACGGCCCTGTCCGCTACTCGGACCTGGGTGACGCGATCCCCGGCATCTCCCAACGCATGCTCACGCTCACCCTGAAACACCTCCAGCGGACCGGCCTCGTCAGCCGGACGTCGTACCCCGAGGTGCCACCCCGCGTCGAGTACGCCCTCACCGACCTGGGCAGGTCACTGCTCTCCACCGTCCTGGCCCTGGCGGCCTGGTCCGCCGACCACCACGCCGAGATCCGTCGCCACCAGACGGCGTACGACAACCGCGCCGCGACCTGACCGACTCATGCTCCCAGTTGGGCGACGACCGCCCGGGTGGCCTGGGCGATGAGGGCGTCGTCGGGGGTGGCGTCCTTCGTGTCGCGGCTGGACAGCACGGCGAGCACGATCGGGGCCCGGTCGGGCGGCCAGATCACCGCGATGTCGTTGCGGGTGCCGTACCCGCCGGTCCCGGTCTTGTCCCCGACCACCCAGCCGGCCGGCACCCCGGCGCGGACCAACGCCGCGCCGGTGGTGTTGCCCCGCAGCCAACCGCGCAGCACGTCGCGGTCCGCCGGTTCCAGGGCAACCCCCACTGTGTACGCCCGGAGGTCGCCAGCCAGGGCCCGCGCGGTGCTGGTGTCCCGCCTGTCGCCCGGTGTTCCCTCGTTCAGCGCGGTCTCGTAGCGGGCGACGTCGGTGACCGTGTCGCCGAGCGCGCGTAGCTTCGCCTCGAACCCCGCCGGCCCGCCGAGGTGGCGCAGCAGCAGGTTGCTGGCCGTGTTGTCGCTGTAGCGCACGGCGGCGTCGGCGAGGGCACGCAGGCTCATGCCCTCGCCGACGTGCTTCTCCGTAATGGGGGAGTGCGCCACCAGGTCCCGCGCCGAGTACCGCACCACGCGATCCAGTTGAGCGTCGGTGGTGCCGTCGAGCACCTCGGCGGCAGCGAGGGCTTTCCACGTCGAGGCGTACGCGAACCGCTCGTCGGCGCGGTATTCCACAGTGCGGCCGGTGCCCGTGTCGACGGCGGAGATTCCCAGCCGAGCCCCGAACTGCTCCTCCAGCCGCCGGAACTCCTGATCGGCGGCTGGCGGCGAGGCGAGGGTCGCCTCCGGGCTCGGCGTCGTCCGCGCCTCTGTCGCGTCGTCGCCGCTGCCGCACCCCGCCAACGACACCAGCGTCGACGCCGTCGCCACCACGATCGCCAGCCGTCGGACCGAAACCGCCATCGTCGTTCCTCCTGAGGGTGCCGTCGGTCAGGGCAGGATCTCGACGTACCCGTCGCTGCCGTGCACGCGGATCCGCTGCCCGTCGCGAATCAGCCGGGTGGCGTCGAGCACGCTGACGACAGCCGGCAGGCCATACTCCCTCGCGATCACCGCGCCGTGCGTCATCAACCCGCCGACCTCCGTCACCAGCCCGGCGATACCGACGAACAGAGGCGTCCAGCTCGGGTCCGTGTGGGCAGTGACGAGGATGTCACCCGCTTCGAGGTCGGCCTGCGCCATGTCCAGGATGACGCGGGCGCGTCCTTCGACAGTCCCGGCGGACACCGGCACACCGGCCAGGGCGCCGGCCGGCACGTCGTCGCGTCGGTACGTCCCGGTGATCGCCTCGCCGTCGGAGGTCAGCACCCTCGGCGGGGTGAGCGTCTGGTACGACCGGAACGCGTCGCGGCGCTGCCGGATCAGCTCGTCGTCCACCCGGTGCGAGTGGACGACCTCGTGGAACTCCTGGAACGTGAGGTAGAAGACGTCTTCGGCCTCGGTGAGCACGCCGGCCCGCACCAGCCGCTTGGCCTCAGCCAGCAGGGCCTGCTTGTAGACGAAGTAGCGGCTGATGATGTCGTACTTCGGGTACTCCCGGTAGCCGATGAAGGCCCGTACCCGGTCGATCATCCGCGCGGTCTCGTCGGCCTTCTGCTGCCCGTCCGGCAGCGCCCGCAGGCGCGTCAACACCTCCTGCGCCTGCTGCCGCGCCTGCTGTCGGCCCTGCTCGAAGCGGCGCCGGGCCGCGCCCGGCTCGAAGAGCTTGACGTTGTCCAGCAGCACGGGCACCAGCGTGCCGGGGCGTTCGCTCCACCGCGGCCTGGTGATGTCGATCTCGCCGACGCAGCGCATGCCGTACCGATCGAGATACGCCTCGATGGCGGCGCGCGCCTCGGCCCCGCCCGCGACCTTCGGCAGCTCGTCGAGGAAGTCGTCGTGCGCGACGCCGTCCTGTGCGACGTCTTGGAGGAACGCCACCACCTCCGGATAGGGACGGATCACGTCGGCGACGTCGAGCAGCGCCAGCCCCATCTCCGATGTGACGTTGCCGGGAGCGGAGAGGGTGAGAGTGTCCGCGGCGTTCTTCTCGCCCAGCCACTCGTGCAGCCGGTCGTTGAGCCACCAGGTGGCCTCCATGCCGGCCATGATCGCCTGCATGTTCAGCGGATCACCGAGGACCCGCTTGTGCTCCTGGAAGGCCTCCAGCAGGAAGTCGAACAGCGCCGTACCGGTCACCGTCGCGATGTCGCGCCGTAGGGCGGCGATGGACGCCTCGCTGCGCTCGATCAGCTCGGTGACGACGGCCGGGTCGGTCTCGGTCGCGGTGGACGCGCCGCCGGTCGTCGGCCTGCCGGGAGCGCCGCCGTCCGGGAGCGTCGGAACGAAGTCCCCACGGTCGATCAGGGTCTCCAGCGCGTCCCTCATCAGCGGATCGTCGCGCCCCGCCATCGTGAGGAAGCCGGCGCGGCTGGCGGGTGAGGCCAACAGTCGGGTGGCGTCGACGAACAGCCTCCCGCCGGCCGCCAGCATCGGGGCCATGGCGGTCAACTGCCACATGGACAGCCCCAGCGGCCGCATCGCGTCGGTCATCATCTGCTGGTGACCGACCGAGAGGTAGACGTGGTTCTCCTGGTCATCGGCCGCCGGGATGGGGAACAGCGTGGTGATCGGCCGGCTCTGCACGATCTGGAAGTCGTCGTCGACCAGGCACCACTCGATGTCCTGCGGGCGGCCGAAGTGCGCCTCGATCCGTCGACCGAGCCGCACGAGTCGCACCGCCTGAGCCCGCGTCAGCGCCGGCTGCTCCTGCCGCCGCCTGTCGATCTCCACTTCCCGCGTGCCGCCGCCGGGCAGCGCGGCGACGGCACGCTGCTTCGCGGCGACAGTGCCGGCGACGACCTCGCCGTCGCGCACCGTGAAGACGTCCGGGTTCACCAGGCCGGACACCAGGGCCTCGCCGAGGCCGAAGCTGGCGTCCACCGTCGCGACCTTCCGGTTGCCCGTCACCGGGTCCGCCGTGAACAGGATGCCGGAGGCATCCGGAAAAACCATCTGCTGTACGACGACAGCCATCTGGACGGTGCGGTGGTCGATGCCGTTGCGCAGGCGGTAGATGACGGCCCGCTCGGTGAACAGTGACGCCCAGCACCGGCTGACGTGCCGCAGGATCGCCTCCGGCCCCACCACGTTCAGGTAGGTGTCCTGCTGGCCGGCGAAGGACGCGGTGGGCGTGTCCTCCGCCGTCGCGCTGGACCGCACGGCGTAGGCGGCCTGCTCGCCGAACCGGGCGAGCGCGCCGGTGATCGCGGCGGCCAGGTCGCCCGGGATCGGGGTCTCCTCGACGCCGCGGCGGATCTGCGCGCTGAGCGTGCGAATCGCCTCCCGGTCGTCCGGGCTCAGGCGCGACAGCTGATCGAGCCGATCGTCGATCGCCGGGGTCCGCGCCATGATCCGCCGGAAGGCGGCCGTCGTCACGCAGAACCCCGCCGGCACTCGGATGTCGTCGATCCGCGACAGCGCGCCCAGATGCGCGGCCTTGCCGCCGACGACCGACACCTGGGTCTCGTCGACCTCTCGAAGATCCAACAGTGGTGCCCGGTCGCCGTGATCCCCGTCCATCGACAACACACCCACGTCGCGCCCCCGTTACCTCGTTTGTGCTGGTCCGGCCGCCGATTCTGCGCCACGACCGGGGTCTTGCCGCAAGCCCCCAGGTGCGGTATACGTTAGAAGTGGCAGGGAGAGTGATCTCCTTGCCTTTGTTGTTCTCCGGGGTTGCCGGGCCCCGCTTAGTCGTAGGGGAGCCGGCGCGGCTCGAATCTCAGCCCTCGACCGATTTGCCAGGAGGCGGTCGGCCAGGCCGCGACGAAGCCGGCTATCAGCCCGAGCTGACCGGCGAACCAGAACGTGGGGCTGTCGGGTCGCAGAGGCGGCTCCGGCAAGACCACGCGATGCGCGAGCGTCAGCCATACGAACAGCGCCACCTCGAACGCGGTGATGGTCAGCAGCTCGATCCTGCCGACGTTCGACAGCGCGTGCCAGACCTTTCCGAGGCTGCGACCCGGCCCGGCGAAGTACCGGAAGAGCACGGCGATCGTCACCGCCATCAGGTAGTCCCCGGCGTAGTCGAGCCACAGAGGGTCCTCGGCCGGGTCGAATCTCACGGCGTACAGGGCGACCTCGGCGACGATGAACCCGAGAGCGCAGTGCGCGCCGCAGCGGGACACATGGGTGACGACGATGGCCCGGCGGGGCCGGCGCGGTTGCCCCTCCTGCCGCCGCCGAGGGAACGCCTCGGGCCTGCCCCAGTTCCAGTAGAGGCGGACGGCGGCCGGGCCGATGTAGAGGACGGTCACCAGCCAGACGATCTCCATGACCCGGACCGGCTGACGGTTTCCGCGGAGATAGGTGTCGGCCAGCACGACAGCGACGCTGACGACGCCGACCGCGAGCGAAGCCCACGAGAGCGCTACGAGCCAGGTTGGCTGCATCCCCGCCCCTTCCGCCAGCCGGGCGAGTCTTTCACGGCGTACTCGAACGGATCGGCGGATCGGATGTTCCCGCGTGCCGGCGCGGACTGTTTCACCCTCCCCGGCCCCACCCGGACGGTGGAGGGAACCAGCCGGCCGCTGCCGTACGGTGCGAGGGTGACGAGTGCCCCTCGCGAAGCGGAAGCGCGTGTCGGCCCGATCGGCGCGCTGCTCAGCCGAATCGTCTTCCTGGCCATCTGCCTACCCGGACCGGTCCTGCTCGTCGCCGCCGTGACACTGAACCCACCACGATCGTCCAGGGACTTCTGGGGTCTGCTGGTGGGTGGCGTCCTGGCGACAGCCATCGGTGTCGGGTTCGGCGTCTTCGGTTGGCGCGTGGTCGCCCGATCCCGTCGCGACACGCGTCGGCTGGCCGCGGCTGGCGTCGCCGCGACGGCAGAGGTTCTCCAGGTGGCGAACCACCTGGACGGCGAGAACCCCGGGCTGGAGCTCCGCCTGCGGATCAGCGGGCCGGGGTTCACCCCGTTCGAGGCGGACACGATCCGCGCGGACGATCCGGCGCTCGTGCCGGGCGCGGTGCTGGCCGCCGTGGTAGACCCCACCGACCGCCTCTTCGCGATCATCTGAGTCGGTTCCGACGTGGACGGCGACGTCGTCCGGATCTCGGAACCGCACGTCAACGAACTACTGTCGGCGAACTTCTGGTGGTTGCGGGGCGACGATCGGGACATCGTGATCGACGCCGGGCTTGGCGTCGTCGCCCTGCGGGAGGCGATTCCGGGCCTGTTCGAGCGCGATCCGATGGTCGTGCTCACCCACGCGCACCTGGATCACGTCGGTGGGGCGGCGGAGTTCGGGGACCGGGCCGCCCACCCCGCCGAGGCGGGGATCTTGGCGGCGGGCGTACCGGCGAGTCTGTACGGCGCGGAACTCTTCGACAAACTCGGGATCGACGCCGCCGGAGAAGCTGTTCCGGAGCTCATGATCGACGTCCTGCCCGATCCCGCCTACGACCCGGCCGCCTACCGCGTCGCACCGATGACCCTGCACCGCCTGCTCGACGACGGCGACCGGATCGACCTGGGCGGGCGGGTGCTGACAGTGCTGCACCTTCCCGGCCACACGCCGGGGAGCATCGCCCTGATGGAGGAGCACACCGGGACCCTGTACTCGGGCGACATCATCTACGAGGGCGCCCTGATCGACGATCTGCCGAACTCCGACGTGGCCGCATACCGGCGAAGCATGCAGGTCCTCGTCGACCTCGACGTGTCCCTCGTCCATCCCGGCCACGGGGACAGCTTCGACCGGACGCGCCTTCGCCAGTTGGCCGAGACCTACCTGCGCAGGACGGCCGTCGGCGGTACCGATAAGGAAAGCCGACATATAGCATAATTCGCGGGGTGCCTCCCCAAAGGGAAACCTCACGGCTTACCCGTAGCCCGGGCCGGTTGCTGGCCTTCAGCGACGGTGTCTTCGCGATCGCCGTGACGCTCCTCGTTCTGGAGATCCAACCGCCCCACGACTTCGGGCGCCTCGTCCAGGGGCTGGGTGAACTGTGGCCGTCGTACCTGGCGTACACGTTGAGCTTCCTGCTCATCGGGCAGGTGTGGGTGAATCACCACGTCATGTTCGACCGCGTCCGGCACGTCGACCGAGGGGTCCTGTTCCTCAACACCTTGCTCCTGATGGTCATCGCGTTCCTGCCGTTCTCCACGTCACTGCTCGCCGAGGCGTTGCGCGCGGAGCAGGGGCTACGCGCGTCGGTCGTCGTCTACGGCGGCACACTGTGGACCGCGGCTGCCCTCTTCAACATCGTGTGGGCGCACCTGCGGCGGGCCAAACTGCTGGACCCCGGCCTCGGTCCCTTCGGTGCGCGGGCCATCGGTCGCCGCTTCGCGCTCGCGCTGGTCTGGATCGGCTCCGGCATCCTCGTCGGCGCGTTCGTGCCGATCGCCGGTGTGGCCATCATCGCCGCGTTCCTGCCCGCCTACTACCTGCCCATCCGCGGCGAGTACGGCCAGGACGACACCGCCGCCGAGCAACCGGCCGACTAACTAGAGTCGGTGCCATGCGGATCAGGATCGACGGCAGCGATCTCCCAGGTCAGCGCCCCGGTGCGGAGGCCGACGCGCTGCGGCGGGGCAACGTGCACGTCGGGGTGCAGCGCAAGGCCGAGGTCGTCGATCAGGTGCCGGCCGACGCGACACGCGCCACCTGGTCCTTCGAGGTGTCCAGCCGCGAGGTCGACGGTGCGCTCGACGTCGGTGGCCCCTGGGTGCACGGCCGCCCAGGGGCGCGGTTTCTCTATCTGAGCTGGGGCGCGGTGACCCACGACGGCTTCGCGATGTTCCGACGAGCGAAGTTGATGTTCACCGACGTACCGACCGAGCTGCTGCGCGCCGCCCACGAGGACACCGGGACGCTGGTCGGCCGGGTCGGGTTGACCGATGCCGCCGGTGAGCCGATCTGCGCTCGGGTGCACCCGCCCGCCATCGCCTGGGCGGTGGAGTGAGTGTCGCCGGAGACTAGCTGCCGAAGTCGACGCCATTGAGGGAGACGGAGCGGTACGCGGCGAGGTGCTCGGCCTGCGCGGTGATGGCCTTACGCGTGGCGTCCGACAACCGCTGCCACGGCTGGACGGCGACAGTCAACGCCCTGCCGGACTTGCGGGGCCGCCAGGTGCCCACCAGCTCGCCGTCGACCAGGACGGCGCCGGGGCGACCCAACACCGGCCACAGCTCCTTTGCATGGGCGGCGTCCGGCACCAGCGTTGCCCGGTCCTTGGCCTGGAGGAAAAGGTCGAACGGGCCGAGCAGTCGGGTGACAGCGCCGTCGGCGGACTCCAGCGACTCCTCGTCGGCGGCCAGCAGTGAGCGCACCTCGCGGTCGACAGTCACCTCGATCACGTCGTCGGGCCAGCGCGCCTTCACGTCCTTCACCGGGGCGTCGAGGTAGTCGGCGACCTGTTTCGGGGTGGCCGGACCGAGCAGGCGAAGATACGCGCGGATGAGGTCGAAGCGGTCACCCGCGGCGGCTGCTTTTCTGAACCCGGTGATGCGCCGCAGGACCGGGGGTGAGGTGTCGAGTTGCAACTCCAGTCCGGCCCGCAGGGCGGCGAGCCGGAACGGCATCTCGTAGAGGTGCGTGGCGTCGCACGGGCGGCAGAACCGCAGGTAGGGCTCGGGCAGCATGGTGGCCAGGCGGCCGGAGACGTCCCCCTTGACCGTCGGCGTGCTGACGATGGCCCGCATCCGGTCGGCGATCTCGTCCAGGGCCGTGAGGGTGTCGATGCCGGCGGCCTTCAACGGTTTCGCGGCGTCGTAGACGCGCTTGCCCGCGTCGGCCGAGGAGTGGGGTTCGACGGCGGCCGCCACCGTCGCGACGTCGGCCCGGCGGTAGAGGTGGGGAGCGCCCCGCACCGTCCACAGCAGGACCAGATCGGCGTCGGACAACGCGGTCACGTCGACTCCGCGTACCGCCAGCGCCCACCGCCCGCCGTCCGGACCGGTGTTCTGCACCCCGAGGTCCAGGACGGCGGTGTCGGCGAGCGTGCCCTCGGCCCGGTCGAGCTGCTGGGCCCGGACCCGGAAGTTCATCACCTGGTGCCGATCGACCATGTCAGCACCCTAGTGGGGGCGGCGCGCCCGGTGGGACCAGGCGCGCAGCGCCCATTCGACGGGGCCGTAACGGAACCGTCGCAACCACCACGAGCTGACCACCAGCTGCACCGCGACGATCACCAGTGCGATCAGCAGTGTCTGTGCCGGCGAGGTGCGGCCGACCAGGCCCCACCCGACGCCGGTGAAGACGAGCACGCACACGAGCGACTGGGCCAGGTAGTTCGTCAGGGCCATCCGCCCAGCGGGCGCGAACGCGTCCGCGAGGCGCGGCCACCGCGTGAACAGGCGCAGCAGAGTCGCGGCGTAGGCGGCGGCCAGGAACGGGGCGGTGACGATGCTGACCATCAGTCCGGTCAGGTTCGCCGTGGAACCACCGACCGCGAACACGACGGCGCCGGCCAGACCGATCGGGTAACCCACCCGTTCGCACCGGCGTAGCAGGTCCTGGTGGGCGGGCACGGTGGCGAGCAGCCGGTGCTTGCCGGCGGCGAGGCCGACGAGGAACGCCGCGAACGCCAGCGGCCCCTGCACGACGAGACCGCCGATCATCGCCGGCATCGACCGCAGGTGCTCCACGACGACATCGCCGAGGCCGCCACCCAGAGCCAGCGTGGAGCGCGCACCGGCGCTGAGCGCGGCGGCCTCGTCCGGAACCAGCGTGGCGCCGAGGACCGCCGCGACCCCGACCACCACGGCGATGCCGCCGATGATGGACGCCGCCGCGATCAGCGCGGTGCGGGGCTCGACCCGCCGGACCGCGAGCAGCACGAGACCGAGCAGCGCGTACGTGGCGAGGATGTCGCCGTGGAACAGCAGCACCGCGTGCAGCACGCCGAGGACGAACAACCCGGAGAGTCGGCGCAGGAACGCCGGGCGGAACGCCACTCCGCGCCGAGCCGCCGACTCGAGTTGCAGAGTGAAGCTGTAGCCGAACAGAAAGGCGAACAGCAGGTACGCCTTCATCGCGAAGAACAGCTCCACCGCGCCGGCGATCAGCAGGTCGACGGCGCCGCGCGCCGGATCGTCGACCAGGTGGAAGTCGTAGCCGGAGCTGAAGAACGCGATGTTGACCAGCAGGATGAGCAGCAGCGCGCTTCCGCGCAGTGCGTCCACGACGGTGATGCGGGCGAGGGAGTCCCCGGGCGAGGGCTGTGGGTGGCCGTCTTCCGGTCGGTCTAACCGTGTCACATTCATGGTGTCCAGCCTCCGGAGCGCAGCCCGCTGCCGTGAAGTATTTCCGTCACACGAACTGTCGTGACGAAAAGACACCATCCCTACGGCGGGGGAGGCGATGTCCCTCCGCGCGGCGATCCGCTCGTCGCGCCGTTCGGCGACGGTGATCTCAGGGTGCCAACGCCCGCCGCTGATGGAGACGACGCCGTGACTCGAACACCACTCACGAACGCCATGCCCGCCCCGCCGCCGCCCTGGGCCCGGCGAGCCGGACACGTGGCGTGGATCGCCCCCGTACTGGGGTTCATCCCGCTGCACGTGCCCTGGATTCTCGGCATCCCGCTGTTCGCCAATCCCGACCCGTTCCGCGAGTGGTACCACGGTCGCGGGCCCGGGGTGGGGGACCACCCCGTCGACGGGTTCCTGGGGCTGCCGGCCGGCGCGTTCTACCTGGGCCTCCTGTGCGTGCTCGCCGGGCTCGGCGGCGCGCTGGCGCTGGGGCTCATTCAGGACTGGGGCGTGGTCTTCCCCCGGTGGGTGCCGTGGCTGCGCGGACGTCGGGTGCCACAGTGGGTGCCGCTGACGCCGACGGTGCTGGGATCCGCCCTGATGATCGGCTACTCGGCGACCCTGCCGTGGCAGTTCGCCGCGGACCTGCGGGAGTCCAGTGCGGAGGACATCTTCACCCCGACCGGCGTTCTGATCGGTCTCCCGCTTCTGCTGGCCTGGACGGTCGCGTTGCCGCTGGCCGGGTGGTCCTACTACCGCCGTACCCGTCCGGCGTGAGTAACAGCCAGCGAGGACGGGGTTGACCTTGACACAGTGACAAGGTCTTCACTGGCGGCGGAAAGGGGTGATTCCGATGACCACGCCGAAACAGGACATGAACGCGATGAGGGTTCTCCGAGGGCTGGAGAGCAGCGACTCGTCGGTGCGGCTGCGCGCGGCACTGACGATCGGTACCACCCCTGACCCGCAGCTGGTCGACACGCTCATCGAGCGATGCGCGGTCGAGCCCGAGTTCTCCGTACGCGAGATGCTCAGCTGGGCACTCCTGCGCTACCCACCGGCACTGACCGTTGCGAAGCTCACCGATGAACTCCACTCGGAGCGCGCGCAGGCCCGAAGCCAGGCATTGCACACGCTGTCCAAGATCGGGGACCGGCGAGCCTGGCCGGCGATCACCCGAGCGCTGCTGACCGACGCCGACGGTGAGGTGGCGCGCAGCGCCTGGCGCGCGGCGGTCGCGCTCGTACCCTCCGGTGGGGAGCCCGAGTTGGCCACGGTGTTGTCGACGCAGCTCGGGCGGGGCGGGCGTGAGATGCAGTTGAGCCTCAGTCGGGCGCTGATCGCGCTCGGCGAGGTGATCATGCCGATCCTGCGCGCCGCGATGGCGGATCTCGACCCGCGCGTACGCGCCCACGCGGTGGCCACACAACGTCTGACGCAGGACCCGGATGCCGGGTTCGAGTTCGCGATCGAGGCGGCGAAGCGTGTGCTCGCCCTCGGTCCGACGCACGAGAAGGGATGACGCCAGGTGTTGATCGGTGAGGTGGCGCGACGGTCCGGGGTCAGCGCCCGCATGCTGAGGCATTACGACGCGCTCGGGTTGATCCGGCCCACTGGTCGCACCGGTTCCGGCTATCGCGAGTACACCAGCGAGGACATCCGGCTGATCTTCCACGTCGAGAGCCTGCGGTCGTTGGGCCTGTCGCTACGTGACGTCCGCCGCGCGCTCGACGATCCCGGCTTCACCCCCGCCGAACTCGTCAACGACCTCATCCGGCGAACGCGACTGCGCATCGCGGATGAGACGGAGCTGCTCACCCGACTCCGTCGGATCGGTGCCGCAGACCCCTCCGACTGGGAGGACGTCCTTCAGGCCGTCACACTCCTGCGAGCACTGGGGTCGGAAAGCGCGGGCACCCGCCAACGCGCCGCCCTGTCCTCGGTCGGTGAGGGGCCGGTGCCGGTGGAGGCACTTGTCGAGGCGGTGCTGAGTGAGTCGGACCCGAACGTCGCCGGAGCTCTGCGCTGGGCGCTGGCGCAGTCCGGCGACGGCGGGTTGGCGTTGCTGGCCGAGGGTCTCGGCTCCCCGGAAGCCGAGGTACGCAGGCGTGCCGTTCAGTCCGTCGCCGAGATCCCGCACGCCGCGGCGACCGACGTGCTGCGGGACGCCCTCACGCACCCCGACGTCGTGGTCGGCGGGTACGCGGCTCTGGCGCTCGGGGCGCGCGGAGTGGCGGACGCGCTACCAACGTTGATCGACATGGTTGTCGAGGAGACCAAGGATGTCGACGCCGCCGATGCGTTGAGCCTGCTGGCGGCCGATCCCGGGCTGGCAGACCAGATTGCGACCCGGCTCGTTGCCTGCCTCGGACGGAGCGGTGTCGCACCGTCCGCACGACGGCGGCTGACCGAGGCGTTGGCGGACATCCCGGGCAGCGCGGCCGTACGCGCCCTCACGGACCTGTCGCGCGACGAGGACCGCACCGTCGCACTGACGGCGACCTCCATCCTCGCGCTCCGTGCGGCGGCTTCGCCCTGACCGAACACTGTGGAGCCGTCGACAGCGGGCGAGGCGTCGAGCGGATTGATCATCCTTTGGACTTCGACTATCGTCCGCGTCCGTGAAATCTTCCCGTCTTGCCTCTGCCCTGTTGATCGTTGCCGTTACGACAGCCCTCGCCGCCTGCGGCGACGGTGACAAGGCGACGACCGCCGGACCCACCACGCCCGCTCCCACCTCCGCAGCCCCGTCCGCGGTGGCCACCTCCGCTGCCGCCACGCCGACCTCGTCTTCCGCGGCGGGCGCGGCGACCGACAAGCAGCTCTGCGAGGCGGTGAAGAAGGCCAGCGACGAAATGAGGACCGAGATGGTGAAGGTCGCCACGACTGGCGACGCGTCGGCGGCGGACTTCAAGAAGATCCTGACCGGGCTGGAGCAGAAGGTGACCACTGTCGCCTCGACCGGCGAGGGCAAGTTGGCCGACGCCCTGCGGACGTTCGCCGCCGAGGCGGCCAAGGCTGCGGCCGCGGCGGACCCGGCGACCGCCGCCGACAACCCGGCCTTCGAGAAGGTTGGCAAGGAGATCAGCGCCGCGTGCAAGGCCAACGGGGTCAGCATGGTTCTCTGACCGTCGCGGCCCGATCGGCTCGGGTGTGATGACCGACGGCCCCCACGCCTGAGCGTGGGGGCCGTCAGTCGACAGCGGAGGCGGTGGTCAGCCGCCGGCGAAGGTCGTGTCGACACCACACTTGGCGTTCTGGTTGAGGCAGGACTTCACCAGGTCGCCGAGACGCTCCGGCTCCCAGGCGTTCATGAAGTCGCCGTGCATCGATGACGGCTTGCCGGAGGAGAGGCTGAGGCCGTCACCGCCCAGCGACTCGTAGTTGACCATGAAGGAGAGGTCCGGCACGGCCACCGGGTACTTGCCGGTGCAGACGCCGTTCACCGGGTCGCCCATGTGCGACTTGTGATCGGGTGAGTCGATGTTCTTGCCGTCCCAGCAATCCTTGAACACGAGCTGGAAGATGAGGTTGCCGCCGGGGGCGCACCTCGGCCAGTTGCCGTCGGCGCTGCGGCCGATCTCGGCGCTGCCCGCGCACCAGAACTGGTTGCTGCCGGCGTTCTTCGGAGTGTCGACCTGCCGCTTGGCGTCGCCTTCGACCACCACCAGGCCCGGCGGGAAGGGCTTGACGGTCGACGGGTCCTTGACCCGCGAGCCGTAGTAGATGCGCATGCTCTTGATCGGCACGGCCTTGCCGTCCTTGCGCAGCTCCGGGGTCCAGTAGGCGCTCTTGTCTCCCGGGGCGTTGCAGGTGTTCGCCGCGGCGAACAGCTTGTCCGTCGTGCTGAAGGCGTCGATCTTCGGGCCGAAGAAGGTGTGCATGTGCGAGGCGCCCGTGAGGCCCGGCAGGACGATCGGGTCGTCCGGGGCGGAATTCGCGACGCCGCAGTCGGTGTGGAACTCCGGCACCCGGGTGGTGCCCGGCGGCACCGCCTTCGGCTTGATGGCGTCGAAGGCGGCCAGTTCCTTGCTCCACTTGGCCTGGTCGACGGGCACCCAGCCGCCGGCCGGAGCGCTCGGCGGGACGGACGTCGACGTCGACGGGGACGCGGTGGCCGTGGAACTCGGCGTGGCCGAGGGGGCGGCCGACGTGCTCGGCGTGGCCGACGCGCTCGGCGACGTGCCCGTCGCGGGGCCGAACGTGAACCAGTTCACGTTCACGAAATCCGACGTCGAGGTGCTCGTCATGACCGCGAAGACGGTCTGCGCGCCGGCCGGCACAGCGGACGCCTTCGCGGTGACGGTCGTCCACTTCTGCCAGCCGCCGGTCCGGACGATCGGGAAGCTGGCCAGCAGTGGTCCGTTCTGCGCGCCGAGGCGCAACTCGACAGTGCCACCGGCGGCGTTGTGCGAGGCGACCCGGGCCGTCAGGTCGACGCCAGTTACCGACACGCCGTCGAAGCGCAGCCAGTCGCCGCCGGCGAGCCAGCCAACGTTACGGCCGCCGTCGGCGTCGCCGGTGCCCTCGGTCTGCGCCCCCGACTGTGCCGCGAAGGCCTCTGCCTGCACCCGGCCGGGCACGACGACCTCTTCGGCCTGGGCGCCGGCGATGTAGATGCCGCTGCCGGCCAGCGCGGCGACGACAGCGGAGGCGAGCGTGATACGAGTGAGGCGACGGCGCTTTCGTGCCCGATCCGGCGGTGCGACGTGCGCGGGGGGAGTCCGCATTACCAGTGGTTTCCTTCGAGTCGACGATAAAGCTCTGTTGGAAGGAGTATGTGCACGTCAGGGGCCTGCATCAACTCGCAGGGAAAGAATTAAGGAGGCCGGTCGACAGGTGCCCTGGCAGCCAGCGTGACGGCTCCGGATGACAATTTTTCGGTCGTACAGTCTTAAGTTTCCGTTAAGTCCCGTCGCCCCGTTCTGGTTCGATGATTACGAGTTTCGCGTAACGAATTGCTGTCGAATTCTCGACCTCAGTAGCTGACCGGTTCGACGCGGATGGTCGGCGACAGCGCGCGTAGGAAGTCGGCCGCGTCGAACATCTCACCGGCGGAGGCGACGCCGCTGGTCCTCGTCCGACCATCGAGGACGCGCCCGACCGCTTCCACGGCCAGGGGCGCGCTGACGGCGTAGATGTCGCGACCACTGGCCACGACGCGGCGGCGCGCGTCGCCGCGACGCACGATGACGTCGACAGTGAACGTCTGCGCTGACCGGCCCCGCCCGTCGACCGCGACCGGCGCCGCCGCGGCGGTCAGGTCGGTGGCGGCGTCGACGGTCATGTAGGTGCGGACCTCGGGGATGGCCAGGTGACGGGGGATGGTGACGACGTCGGCCATGGTGAACTCCCCGAGAACGGTGCGCCGGCCCAGCGGCGCGGGAAAGTCCCAGTCCAGCCTCGGCAGCTCCCCGCCGGACCGGTACTCCAACCGGCCGCCGGTGTAGCGGACCCGGTGGCCTGCGCGACGCTCGCGGGAGACGACACCCGCGGCGACCGTTCCGGCCGTCGGGTGCCAGCTGTTCAGTCCGTACGCGACGTGCGCCTCGTCGGCCGACGTCCAGTCGCCCATCGCCGTCGTCGCGAGCAGGTCACCGAGCCCGCCGAAGAAGGCCATCGCGGGGACCACCGCGACACCGGCCACCCGGGCGCGCTCGGTGAAATGGGTGAACGTGTCGAGGTTGGCCTCGATCTCGGCCGCCACGTCCACGTAAGGGATCCCGGCGCGCAGCGCGGCCTCGATCACACCGGCCGCGGTCGACGCGAACGGGCCGGCGCAGTTGATGACCGCGTCCACGCCGCTCAGCGCCGCGTCGAGCGAGGCCGGATCGTCGGCCGACGCCACCCGGTAGCCGAGCCCGAACGCCGCCAGCCGGCGCGGGTCACGGCCCACCGGCAGGGCTTCGAACCCGCGCTCGCTCAGCTCCGCCATCACGAACCGTCCAGTGTGCCCGTACGCTCCGAACACCGCCACGCTGTGGCCCATCGCTGCCTCCTCGAAGATCGACTGGACCCAGCCTCCCGCAGCGGCCGGCGACCAACCAGTGTCGGGAACGCCAACTCCCGTACAGTTTCGGACATGGCCCTTGTCGCGATCGCCGCCACCGACGGGATGCTGCACTTCGAGCTGGCCCTGGCCTGCGAGGTCTTCGCCCACGATCCCTCCGGCCTGGCCGACCCCTGGTACGACGTGGCGATCTGCGGTCCCGGCCCGGTCCGGATCGGCCGCTTCCTGCTGGCGCCCGACGACGGGTTGGACCGGCTCGCTCGCGCCGACACCGTGATCGTCCCGTCGGTCGAGGACGTCGACGCTGATGTACCCCCCGACCTGCTCGACGCGGTCCGCGCGGCCCACCGGGCGGGCGCCCGGATGGTCTCGCTGTGCACCGGCGCGTTCGTGCTGGCCGCCGCCGGAGTGCTCGACGGGCTGCGGGCCACCACACACTGGGCGCACACCGAGGCGCTGGCCGCCCGCTTTCCCCGGGTACGGGTCGACCCGGACGTGCTCTACGTCGACAACGGCAGCGTGCTCGCCTCCGCCGGGAAGGCCGCCGCGATCGACCTGTGCCTGCACCTGATCCGCCGCGACCACGGCTCGACCGTCGCCAACGCCGTCGCCCGCCGCCTGGTCGTGCCTCCGCACCGCGCCGGTGGTCAGGCCCAGTACGTCACCACCCCGGTGCCCGCCCGTGACGACCACCCGCTGGCCACCCTGTTTCCCTGGGCGCTGGCCCGCCTGGACCGGCCGCTGACCGTCGAGGACCTGGCCCGGCAGGCGAACATGAGCGCACGCAACCTGGCCCGCCACTTCCGTTCGGTCACCGGCACCACACCACTGCTGTGGCTGTCGACGCAACGGGTCCGCCACGCCCAGGAGCTGCTGGAACGGACCGACGACAGCATCGACGCCGTCGCCGAGGCGGCCGGCATGGGCACCGCCGCGACGCTGCGTCGACACTTCCACCGCACCGTCGGCGTGCCCCCGGACGCGTACCGGCGCACCTTCCGCAGCGCCTGAGCGCACAGCCTCCCCGGCCGTCCACAGGACTGGACGGCCGGGGGAGGCCACCGGCAGGCCGACGGAGGCTGAATCGCTCAGACGGCGGTGCGGCCACCGTCGGCGTCCAGAATCACGCCGGTGACGAACCGTGCCTCGTCGCTGACGAGGAACGCGATGACGGCCGCGATGTCCTCGGGATCGGCGATGAAACCCAGCGGGGCCTGGGCCGCGAGCTGTTCCAGACCCTCGCCCAGGGCTTCGGATCCCGGAGTGCGGGTCGGGCCGGGACGCACGGAGTTCACGCGCACTCCCTGCGGGCCGAACTCGGCTGCCCAGCTCTTGGTCAGCAGGTCCAGGGCGGCTTTGCTCGCGCCGTAGACCGACAGTCCCGGAAGGGCGACTTCGGCGGCGAGGGTGGAGACGTTGACGATCGCTCCACCGCCTCGTGCCGCCATCGCGGGCGCAAGGTTCGCGACCAGATAGAACGGCGCCTTCAGGTTCGTGCCCAGCACCGCGTCGAAGGTCGACTCTTCGGTGCCCGCGGTCGGTCCGCCGGCTCCGATCGCCGCGTTGTTGACGAGGATGTCGAGGGTTCCGCCTGCGGACTCGGCGGCCTGGGTGGCCTTGGCCGCGAGTTCTCCAGCGGATTGCGCGTCGCGGAGATCGGCGGCGACAAAGTCGGCGTTGCCTCCCTCAGCGTGGATCTGCTCCACCACTGTCAGTCCTCGTTCGGCATTGCGCCCGGAGACGATGACACGGACACCAGCGCGAGCGAGCGTGAGTGCGGTGGCGCGGCCGATTCCACTCGTCGAGCCGGTGACGAGAGCGGTAGTGGTTTTCATGGGAACTCCTTGCCGGGCGGTCTCAAATGGGCTTGATGGGGAGACGATGCGGATACGTACAACGTACGTAAGCGTGACTCGCGTACGCTGTACGTGTCAAGTGACGTCGGGCACGTCGTCGGAGGAGCCAGCATGAGAGCCCGTTTCACACTCACCGACATCCAGCAGCACGCGCTGGTGATCGTCGACCGGGATGGCCTGGCCGGACTCACCATGCGATCCCTCGCGGCGTCCCTGAAGACCGGCGCCATGACCCTCTACAACTACGTCGACAGCCGCGAAGCCCTCGAGGAACTCGTGGTCGACGCCGTCTCGTCCCGCGTCCAGATCCCGGAGCCAACCGACGATTGGCTGGCCGACACGCGAGCCGTGGCCACCGCCATGTGGAGGACCTTCCGCGCACACCCGGCGGTCATCCCGCTCATCCTCACCCGTCGCACGTCCTCGCGAGCCAGCCTCGCTCCAGCCGAGGCGCTCGCGGCAGCCCTCGCTCGCGGAGGTCTGGACGGCCTCGACCTGTTCGTCGCGTTCCGCGCCGTCTCGGCGTTTGTCACTGGCATCGCGCAGAACGAGCTAGCCGGCGCGCTCAGCCACGAGCAGGATCCCGCCTCCGCCGCCCGTCGCATCGAAGCGCTGGCGCAAGGTGCTCTACCGACGCTCGCTGAACTAGCCCCGGTCGGGGCTGAGTTCACCGGCCAGGAATTCGAGCGTGGACTCACGCTCGTCCTCAACGGCATCACGCACACTCCCCGCCCGTTCAGCCCTCACGATCAGGCAGGTCGTTGACGCCGATCTCCTGCTGGGCGGACGTCGTGGTGGGACGCCGGGGCGTCGCCGACGCACCTGCGCGCCGAGTGGGAGGCCGACGAGCTGTGGGTGACCTGGCTCGACTGGCTCCGGCAGACGCGTAACCGCTGCGGCTTCACCGTCAGTTGAGCGTCTCCCTAGCGCTGGTCGGGGCGTTGGCGGGCGAACGCGTCGCGCTTGCCCCAACGGCCGGGGATGTCCAGGAGCGCGATCCGTCCGAAGGTGGCGGGTAGCGCCGGGTCCACGGCCAGGTGGTCTTCGTGCGGGTTGATACCGAGCATGGTGCGGATCAGCAGCATGGTGGCGCCGCTGGACCACGCCTGCGGACTGCCGGCGGTCGGGTACCGGATCGGGAACCGGGTGGTGTCGCGGTCGAACCCGCCGAACGCCTCGGGTAACCGACCCTCGAAGTAGGTGGCGGCGGAGAGGATGCCCTCGGCGATGCGGGCCGCCTCGTTGCCGAACCCGTAACGGCGCAGACCCCAGGCGATGAATGAATTGTCGAACGGCCAGACCGTGCCGTTGTGGTAGCCGAGCGGGTTGTAGCGACGCTGCCCCTCGGCGAACGTCCGCACCCCCCAACCGGAGAAGAGCGCCGGCCCCATCAGGTGCTCGACCACCCGTTCAGCCCGCTCCGGAGGCACGATGCCGCTCCACAACAGATGCCCGATGTTGGACGACAGGCTGTCCACGGCAGTGCCATCGTGGTCGAGCGCGAGGGCGTAGAAGCCGCGGTCCTCAAGCCAGAAGTCCCGGTTGAACCGGTCGTACAGGGCCGCCGCCTCGCTCTCCAACCGCTCGGCGTAGGCAGTGTCGCCCCAGAAGGTACGGGCCAGTCGTGCCCCCCGGATCTTCGCGTCGTAGGCGTACCCCTGGGTTTCGCAGGTGGCCCTCGGGAAGCCCGGCAGCCGGCCGTCGGCGTAGGAGATGCTGTCCCAGGAGTCCTTCCAGCACTGGTTGTCCAGGCCGGTGGCGCGGTTGCGTCGCTGGTACCAGACGTAGCCGGTGGAGGTCAGGTCCGCGTACCTGTCGATCCAGGCCAGGGCCGCGCGGACCTCCTGCTCCAACTCCATCACCAGCGCGGTGTCGCCGCTCCACCGCTCGTACTCGTCGAGCAGCACCACGAACAACGGTGATGCGTCCACGGTGCCGTAGTAGGGGGAGTGCGGCTGCTCCTCGAACGCGGCCGACTCCCCGTAGCGCAACTCGTGCAGGATCCGGCCCGGGTCCTCCTCCAGCACGTCGTCGGTCCGGACGCCCTGCAACGACGCGAGGATCCGCAGTGTCGGTGGGGTCAGCGACGGGGTGACGGGCAGGGTCTGCAAGCAGGTCAGAATGCTGTCGCGGCCGAACAGGGTCATGAACCAGGGCAACCCGGCCGCGGGTACGCTCGCGCCGCTGAGCGATAGCGGGGCGAAGCGCAGCGCCGCCAGGTCCACCAGGCTGCGGTGGTAGACCTGCTGGAGGCCGACGCTCTCGGTGTCCAGGGTCGGGGCCGCCGCGACCCAGGCACGCACGCTCGCAGGCAGAGTGGAGTCGTCCGGCCGTTGGGCGCGCAGGGCGGCGCGCAGGTCGACGCCGTCCGGACGCAACGCCAGCATGACGGCCTGCAACCGGGTCGACCACTGCTGCTCGGGGCGCAGCCGGACCGCGAACCGGAGGCCGCCCGAGTCGAACTCCGCGGGCTCGCTCGCCGACACGACGACCTCACGTCGGTAGGTGCCGCGCCGGTAGCCCAGGCGCAACTCGTTCGGGCCGACGTGCGTGTAGTGCTCGCCGGACTTGTCGCCGACGTCGAACTTGATCTCGAAGATGTCGGCGAAGTCGGCGGCCACCTCCAGACGTACGTCGAGCGTCATGTCCCGCTCGCCGTAATTGAAGATCGTCAGCGACTCGGTGAGGTCCGGGCCGATGCGCCTGCGCCGAATGGCCGACACGTCGGCCTCCACGTAGTCCACCGCCGCGCCCGGAACCGCGAAGAACGTGACCTCGAAGTACTGGCTGTCGTCCACCGACAGCGCGGTCATGCACTCGCCGTTGACGGTGAGCCGCCAGCGGGACAGGAAGCGCGTGTCAGCGGCGAAGAGGCCGACCGGGGTGCTCGGGGACGACTGCACGTCGCCGCTGGCGTCGGACACCATGAAGGTGTTCCCGTCGATGCACGCCACCGTGCCCGCGATGTCCCTCATCGGTCACGTCCCACCGTCGGGATCCTCGCGCTGAAGCCGCCCGGGCTCTCGCGGAAACAGCCGCCCGATACGCAACGCCAGAGCGAGATCACCGTCGACCATGATCTCGCCACGGGTGATCGCCGCCAGCCCGTTGACCTCGCCCCGCGCCATCGCCTCCGCGAGCTGCGCGGACACCTGGATCACAGTGGTGGCGGGGCCACCGCTTCGGGTCACCCGCATCCGGCCATGATCGATGTCGAGCAGCCACTGCTCCAGGTTGCCGTCGTCGCGGATGTCGAATCGCACGCTGCCGCAGACCTTGCTGAACCGTGGATCCTGGCCAGCGACCGTCAACCGCTCGAAGAAGGCGCTGGTCTCCGACATCCCCACCTCCTCCGGGCGCTGGTAAGAGCGGATGCCGGCTACCCGCTGCCGCGCACTCCTAACGCCGGGTGGTGCCCCCTTGTTCACTTTCGAGCGAGAAGCGGGTCCAGCTGGTCGCGTCCGTGGTGACGAGGAAGTGGTCCGGCTCGCCCGTCGACCCGTCGTCACGCCCGAAGAGCCAGGCGTAGCCGGGCGCGACACTGACCGCGCCGACGAGCCGGCCGTGCTCCCGGGCGAGGGTGAAGGTCCGCCCGTCGTCCCGGCTGACCAACAGTTGCGCGCGGCGGTCGGCTTCGGTGCCCCCACCGGCGGTGATCGCCAGCAGGGACCGGTCCGACCCCACAGTGAGGTCGTAGTGCAGCTGATCCGGCAGGTCGACGCCGGTGTCCGTCCAGGTCTTCGCGCCGTCGGTGGTCCGCAGCAGCCGCACCTCGCCACCCGCCGCCGACGACTGGGTCAGCGCGTACCCTTCCCGGTCGTCGAGCCCGACCGCCGTGATCACGTCCCCGTCGTCGCCCGCCTTCCAGGCGGTCCAGGTCGCGCCTCGGTCGGCGCTGCGCGCGACGGTCGAACCCTCGCCGCCTCCCGTCCGGTACGTGGCCCAGATGCTGCCGTCCGCTGCCGGGTAGAGGCTGAACAGCGGAAGCAGGCTGGGTGCCGTGGCGGTGAGGCGGTACACCGTTCCGCTCGACGGGTCCACCGCCAGCGGCTCTAGCACCGGCGCACAGCCGAACCCGCACAGGACCGGTCGGGCCGTCGCCGGGAACGTGGGTACGGCGACGATCGCGGAGTCCGCGTCCCGCCAGGTGCGGCCGTAGTCGGTGGAGAGGTGAGCCAGCCCGGAGTCGGTGACCAGGTAGGACCGCTCACTGAGCACGGAGGAGCCCATGCCGCTGCCCGGTGTCCCGGCGGCGGTGTCGGCCGCACATCGAGTGCCCTGGAAGCGCGCCGCGTCCCAGTCCGACCAACTGCGGCCGCCGTCGCCGGTGTACGAGAAGCGCACCACGCAGCCGTCCCGCCGCACGTCGACTCCGGAGTTCGGCCCCGTCAGCGTGAACTGGCTGAACTGCGCACCCGACGGTGCCGGCGGGCCGGCCGGCGCGACCCGGTCCGGCTTTGCCAGCAGCGGTACGACCGCCAGCCCGGCCAGTGCGACCAGTGCGGTCGTCACCGTCGCGACCGACCGGCGCCGACGGGATCGGGCGGTGGTGCGCAGCTCGTCGAGGGGCGGCTGCGACACGGCCTCGGTGACGGTGTCGACGTCGAACCCGGAGAACTCACGACCGGACATCGATCCTCCCGGTTTCCGTGGCGTCGCTTTCGGCGAGCAGCGCCGCCAGAGCGACCCTGCCCCGCGACAACCGGGACTTCACCGTCCCGGACGAGACGCCCAGCGTGGCGGCGACCTCGTCCACCGGCAGGTCGACGAGGTAGTGCAGGGCCAGCGCTTGTCGCTGCCCCTCGGGCAGCAGGCGCAGCGCGGCGAGCAGGGCGAGGTGCTCCGGGGAGTGGTCGGCGACGGCCGGCGGCGGCCCGATGCGGCGCAGCAGCCCGTCGAGCACTCGACGGCGGCGGAACCGGCTGCGGGCCCAGTTCACCGCGACCCGACGCAACCAGGCCTCCGGGTTCTCCAGCCCGGCGAACCGCCCTGGCGCCATCAGTGCTCGGGTGAACGCCTCCTGGACCGCCTCCTGCGCCTCGGTCAGGTCGCCGGTCACCGCGTACAGCTGGACGACCAGGCGTCGGAAACAGCTGGCGTAGAGCTCGGAGATCGGATCGCCGTCGGACACCGTCACCCCCCTTCTCCACCACTCCCACCAACGGGCCCGGGAGAAGGTTCCGGTGACCGGCCAGAATCCGGTCAGTCGAGGTTGAAGTCCACCACGACCGGCGCCCGGCGGACCCGCACGGCAGTCGCGGCGTCGAAGCCGGCGGCGTCGTGGTGCCAGACCGACGGGGCGTACGCGCAGTCGCAGCGCAGCTTCACCCGCTGCCCGGGGAGCAGGCGCAGGGCGTAACCGTCACCCACGTCCGCCACGCCGGCCAGGTCCCCGGTGGCCGCGTCGAACGCGATCACCTGGCCGTAGGTGAGCAGCTCGTCGACCCGTACCGCCCCGGTGAGCGGTGTCCCGGCGGGCAGCGCCTGATTCAGCGTCGCCGTCTGCTGGGCGCGGACCCGCACCGGCCGCGCCTGCTGTCGAGCGCCCACCCCACCGGACCACACAGTGGCCAGCCCGGCGGCGACGAACTGCACCGGCCAGTGGTACGGGCCGAGGCCGGTGATCGTGTAACGGCCGTCCTCGTCGGTGGTCGGGCCGTGGTCGTCGTACTTCGGGTGTGGCACGTAGGGCACCACCATGACCAGCGCACGGGGGATCGGCGCGCCCGTCGCCGCGTTGGTCACCACTCCGACGACGGTGCCCGGCGGGTCGAGCCGGATGGTCGGCGCGCTGGTCACCACGCCCGGCCGCACCTGAACCACCTGTGCCCGCTCGCGTTCACCGGTGCCGCCGTGCCGGCCGACCCACTGCATGCCGTACGCCGCCCTGTCGTAGGGGCTCACCAGCAGCCGGTACCTCCCCGGGGCGACGTCCCCGGTCACCAGGACGCCCTGCTCGTCGGCGCAACCCCCGTACCGTCCGAGTTGGTCCTCACCGATGCCGACCGCCGACAACGCAGCGGCGTCCACCGGGACGAGCGCGGCGCAGGCCCGGGGGACCGGCGCGCCGGTGGCCGCGTCGCGCACCACGGTGCGGACGCCGCCGGGCGCGGTCGACCCGGGGGTACGCGCGGCGGCCGGCGCGGCGGCCTCCACGACGAGCAGTGCGACGGCGACGGTGGCGGTGAGATAGCGCAGGAGAGCCCGGCTCATGGGGGTGTCCTTCCGGCGGCGCGGCGGGTTGGGCCGACGGTAACGGTGTTCATGTGATCCAAATCGGTCAATGTCGCGATGCCGACCGTCACGGCACCGCGTTCCCGCCCACACCGGCCGCAACGGATGTTCTGCCCCGAACCCGGCGCATCTGGCACCGGTACGACATAGCGTCACGGGGGCGGGGACCACGGCCGCCCCCGTCGACGAACCGGGCGGCGACGCCCACCGGAAGGGACCGGACATGAGTCGTGTCGACACTGTGCTCCTGCCGGAGCTGGACGGGCCGGTGCCGGCGACGCTGCCGAGCGCGCTCGGCCTGCTGAGCCTGGCCCTGGGAGTGGGCGCGCTGGTCGCGCCCGGACCCATCGCCCGGATGGCGGGGGTGGACGACTCCCCGGCCGCGCGCTCCGTGCTTCCGGCCATCGGCCTGCGCGAGCTGGGCAGCGCCGCCGGCCTGCTCAGCGGCCGTCGCCCGGCCGGCTGGGTTTGGAGCCGGGTGGCCGGCGACGCCATGGACCTCACACTGCTCGGGCGGGCCCTCGCTGACCGCGGCGGTGAACGGCGCAGCCGGGTCGCGCTGACCACCCTCGCCATCGCCGGCATCACCGCCGTCGACGTGCTCGCCGCCGTACGCGTCGGGCGCGCTCGACGGGCCCGCGCCCGGGTGATCAGGATGCAGATCGCGGTGACGGTGAACCGCTCGCCCGCCGAGGCGTACCGGTTCTGGCGGGACATGGAGAACCTGCCCCGGTTCATGGCGCACCTGGAGTCCGTCCGCGCCGACGACCTGCGCCGCTCGCACTGGATCGCCCGTGGTCCGGCCGGACGCCGCGTCGAGTGGGACGCCGAAATCATCGACGACCAGCCGAACAAGTCGATCACCTGGCGATCGCTGCCGGGGACCCGGGTGCCCAACGCCGGCCGGGTCCGGTTCGTGCCCGCGCCCGGCGACCGGGGGACCGAGGTGCGGGTGGAGCTGCGCTACGCGCCGCCGGCCGGCGCGTTCGGCCGAGCGGTGGCGAAGCTCTTCGGTGAGGAACCCGAGCAGCAGGTCCGTGACGACCTGCGCCGGTTCAAGCAGGTGTTGGAGACCGGCGAGGTCGTTCGCTCCGAGGGCAGCCCCAACGGCATCTCCGTACGCCAACAGGCCATGCAGCGACCCGCCCAGCCGCTGCCGGCGTCCCGTCGCTGACCGTCCGAGCTCTCCGAAAGGGACCGAGAATGAAGGCCACCGCCTGGATGGGCGCCGACAGCGTCAAGGTCATCGACGTACCCGACCCGAAGATCATGAACGCCCGGGACGCGATCGTCCGGATCAGCACCACAGCGATCTGCGGCTCCGACCTGCACCTCTACCACGGCTACATCCCCGCGATGCGCAAGGGCGACATCCTCGGCCACGAGTTCATGGGCGAGGTGGTGGAGGTGGGCCCGCAGGTTCGCAACCTCGCTCCCGGCGACCGGGTGGTGGTGCCCTTCCCGATCGCCTGCGGGCACTGCTCGTCCTGCCAGCGCGGCCTCTACTCGGTCTGCGAGAACTCCAACCCGAACGCCGGCATCGCCGAGAAGATCATGGGGCACTCGCCGGCCGGCATCTTCGGCTACTCGCACCTGCTCGGCGGCTACGCCGGTGGCCAGGCCGAGTACGCCCGGGTGCCGTTCGCCGACGTCGGCCCGGTCAAGGTGCCCGACGAGATCAGCGACGACCAGGCGGTCATGCTGGCCGACGTCTTCCCGACCGGCTACATGGGCGCCGAGATGTGCGACATCAAACCCGGGCAGGTGATCGCCGTCTGGGGCGCCGGGCCGGTCGGGCTGCTCGCCGCGGCCAGCGCCCGGCTGCTCGGCGCGGAGCGGGTGATCGTCATCGACCGGTTCCCGTACCGGCTGCGGCTGGCCGAGGAGCACATCGACGCCGAGACGATCAACTACGAGGAAGCCGACGTGCTGGACACCCTCAACGAGATGACCGCCGGTCGGGGCCCCGACGCCTGCATCGACGCGGTGGGCCTGGAGGGCCACCACGGCAACACCGCAATGTACGCGTACGACAGGGCCAAGCAGGCCGCGCGCGTCGAGACGGAACGGCCGTTCGCGCTGCGGCAGGCGATCCTCGCCTGCCGCTCCGGCGGGGTGGTCTCGGTCGTCGGCGCGTACGGCGGCTTCGTCGACAAGTTCCCGATGGGCGCGTTCATGAACCGCTCGCTGATCATGCGGACCGGTCAGTGCCACGTCCAGCGCTACACCCGGCCGCTACTGGAGCGCATCCAGCGCGGCGAGATCGACCCGAGCTTCATCGTCAGCCACCGGATGCCGCTACGCGACGCGCCCAAGGGCTACAAGATCTTCCAGAAGAAGCAGGACGACTGCACGAAGGTGCTGCTCAAGGTGTGACTGGCGGCCAGGTCTGCCGGCGGGGGAGTGCGTCGCGCGCTGCCTGTGGAGTTGATGTCGCAAACGATTCAGCTCCACAGGAGCCGACCACCACCCCGGGTCGCACTGCGCGAGGGCGGCCTACCAGCCCGACCACCGTTGCGATCAATGCACTAGTCGGGACCAACCAGGAGGACGAAGGCGCGTGCCAGGCCGAAACGGTCGGTACGCGGCCAGTCCAGGGCGGCGAGCGCCGCGGCGGACGGTTCGTGCCGCTGGCCGTTGATCCGGACCTCACACTCGGTGGAGTCACCGCCCTGGCCGAGGAGCATGCGAACGCCATTGAGGTACGGGCGGTCGAGCCCGGCCGCGATCACCGGCGCCAGGGTGGACCACGGCATCGCCTCGGCGAACCACTCCTGCTTAGCCTGCGATCCGTCAACGGACCACCCGGTCGCGCTGCCGACTATCGCGTGCCAGCCGGCGAAGCCGCCCTGGTCACCGGACCTGAAGTGGTTCGCCAGTCGCCCTTGTTGCTCGATCATCTCCAGGACCGTCACCAGGCAGGTCTCAATCCACGCCTGGATCGCCTGACGGGCCGCCTCGACCGGATCAGCCGCGAGGCCAAGCGTGCAGTCGACGACCGTTGGCACGTCCGGCCGGTCGACGTTCAGCAGGATCTCCAGGTCCAGGTGGCGGTAATCGTCGCTGTCCGACGGAAGAACCCGGACACCCAACGATCCCGACCGCAGCATCGGCCCTTCGGTCAGCAACCACTCGCCACCGACCTCGGCAAGCATCGGCGCGGCAAGCTCCAGCACACGCTCGGCAGGGAGGGGCTGTGGGGTCGGCCGCTGGTCGATCATGGATGCACAGTACCGGGCCGGCCGCGGCCGGTTGCCGAGCCCGACCCGGCGCGACGGCTACCCGCACAGCCGGTTGCGCGACGACCCGCCCCCCGGGGACCCCACGCCGCTGGTCTGAGGCCTAGCGCGGGCGGACCCCCGGCTCCACCGTCAGGGTGCCTGCCGTGGCGTCGATAGTGGCGCGCGAGCCCAGCGGAACGGTGAGCTGCCCGTTGCCGTGCCCCAGCCGTAGCCCGCCCAGGACCGGCACGCCAAGGTCGTACAGGCGGTCCTTGAGCACCGCAGCCGCGTCCCACTCGCCCGGTTCACCGACACTGTTGGTGATCTGGCCGATGACCACACCGGCGACCCTGTGCAGCACGCCCACCCGGCGCAGCTCGGTCAGCATGCTGTCGATGCTGTACGGAGCCTCGTCCACGTCCTCGAAGAAGAGGATCGCGCCGTCGAACTTCGGGGAGTCCTCCGCGCCGAGCGAGGTGGAGATCAGCGTCAGGCAGCCGCCGAGCAGCGGCCCCGATGCCCGCCCCGGCACCACCACGGAAGCGGCTGTCTCGGCCGGGTCCCGAGAGATCGTGACGGGTGCGGTGGTCATCACCGCCCTGCGAAGCGCCTCGGCCGACTCCGGGCCGGTGCGGTCGTCACTCCAGTTGACCATGGGGCCATAGAAGGTCACCAGGCCGGTGTCGCGCCAGAGCTTGCCGTGGATGCTGGTGATGTCGCTGAAGCCGACGACCACCCTGGGGTCCCGGCGCAGAACGGAGACGTCGATCCGGTCGACGATCCGCTGGGTGCCGTAACCGCCACGGGCGGCGAAGACGGCACGGATGCCCGGGTCGGTGAGCGCGGCGTTCAGGTCGGCCAGCCGCTGCGCGTCGGTGCCGGCCAGATAGCCGTACTTGGTGAAGACGTGCTTGCCCAGCTCGACCTCCAGGCCCCAGCTGCGCAGGATCTCGATGCCGCGGGCCATGTTCGTGGGGTCGGGCGTACTGCCGGGCGAGACGACCCGGACCCGGTCGCCGGCTGCCAGCGCCGGTGCCCGCAGGACGCGCTTCGCGCCAGCCGGCGCAGCCTGCGCGGACGTGGCCCCCGCCGAGCCGACGAGCACCGCGCCACCGGCCGCCGCCGCTCCCATCCGCAGCATGTGTCGACGGGACAGGGGCAACCGCGCGGGCCCCTCGATCGCGGCTGGGTCTGTTCCAGAAGTGGCCACCGGCGTCCCCTCATCGTGATCAGACGATGCGTGCGAGCTGCCACAGCCTACGACGATCGCCGATCCCGATGGGGGTCCACAAGGGACACCGCCAGCCGACCGAGTACGCGTGCCCCTGCGGCAGCGGGCCGGGCTTCCGACCTGGCCCGATCTGACTCAGCTCGCGACCCGAGTGACGTGACTGGCATGTTTGTGCGGCCCCGCCCACCGATGGCGAAAAGTCCGAATCCGCCCGTGACCCCGTTTGTCGCCAGGGAGCCTGGGAACTCGCCCCGTTCGTCCGCAGGCAGGCCTGACGGCTGGCCGACGAGACCGAAGGAGCGGGGCATGGAGTACGAGCAGATGATCGCCACGGTACGACAGCGCGCGGGCCTCGGTGAGAACGAGGCCGTACGGTCCATACAGGCCGTCCTGTCGGTGCTCGGTGAGCGGCTCGCCGGACAGGAGGCGGACCACCTGGCGGCACAGCTACCGGAGCGCCTGAACGGGTCCGTCACCCGCAACGCGCAGGGCCGCCGGTGGGACGTCGGCGAGTTCCTGAAGCACGTCGGGGACCGCGAACAGGTCGCGAACGCGGACCAGGTGCGTCAACACGCCCAGGCGGTGTTGCGTACCGTCGCCGAGGCGCTGAACGACGACGAGCGACACGACCTGCTCGCCCAGCTTCCCGGCGGCATCATCGACCTCTTCGGTGTGCCCACCCCGCGAGGCTGAGCCCCACGCCGACCGGGCCGACCATCCGGTGTGCTCAGGGGATCGGCCACTCGTGCACCGGCCGGTTGCTGTGCATCAGGTCGACGTAGTGTCGGACCACCTCGCGCAGCGCCTCCGGCCGGTCCAGGTGGTCGGCCGACTCCAACCGGTGCAGCGTCTCCACCTGCCAGGTCGCGCCGTTGCGGCCAGTCAGGCAGCGCTGCTCGATGATGCCGAGTAACCGGTCACGCTCGGTCGGGTCGAGCCCCCACCGGTCCAGGCCGTGATGCGCCATCGGCAGCAACCGGCGCAACACCAACTCGGTGACGGGCAGGTAGCCGAGACCGGGCCAGAAGACCTGCGCGTCGATGCCGTGCCGGGCGCAGCTGGTGAAGTTCTCCTCGGCGGCGCTGAACGACATCTGCGACCACAGTGGCCGGTCCGACTCGGCGAGGGCACGCACCAACCCGAAGTAGAAGGCGCCGTTGGCGATGGTGTCCAACACGGTCGGGCCGGCGGGCAGCACCCGATTCTCCACCCGCAGGTGCGGCCGGCCCCGTGACACGTCGTACACCGGGCGGTTCCACCGGTAGACGGTGCCGTTGTGCAGGCGCAACTCGGCCAGATTGGGCACCTCACCGGCCGCCAGGGCCTGCGCCGGGTCCTCCGGATCGCAGACCGGCAGCAGCGCCGGGAAGTAGCGCACGTTCTCCTCGAACAGGTCGAACACGCTGGTGATCCAACGTTCGCCGAACCAGACCCGGGGGCGTACCCCCTGGGCTTTGATCTCCTCCGACCGGGTGTCGGTGGCCTGCTGGAACAGCGGAATGCGGGTCTCGCGCCACAACTCCCGCCCGAAGAACAGCGGCGAGTTCGCGCCGACCGCGACCTGGATGCCGGCCACCGCCTGGGCGGCGTTCCAGTAGTCGGCGAACTGGGCCGGACTGACCTGGAGATGGAACTGGGTGCTGGTGCAGGCCGCCTCCGGGGTGATCGTGTCGGCGGTGACCGCCAGACGTTCCACCCCGCTGATGGCGATCGGCAGGTCCTCGCCGCGGGCCGCGAAGATCTGCTCGTTGAGCAGCTTGTAGCGGGGGTTGGCCGACAGCGTCTCGGCGGTCAGGTGCTCGGGGCGCAACGTCGGCAGGATGCCGATCATGACCATGTGCGCGCCGATCGCACGGGCCTTCACCTCGGCGGCGTTGAGGCTGGCGCGCACGTACTCCTCGAAGTCGGCGGTGCCGGTGCCGGTCAGCCGGCGCGGCGGCACGTTGATCTCGACGTTGAACTGGCCCAGCTCGGTCTGGAAGCTCGGGTCGGCGATGGCCGCCAGCACGTCGGCGTTGCGCATCGCCGGATTCGACGCCTCGTCGACCAGGTTCAGCTCGATCTCCACGCCGGTCATCGGCCGGTCGAGGTCGAAACGGGACTCGCGCAGCATCTCGGCGAAGACATCCAGGCAGCGGCGGACCTTGTCGCGGTAGCGGGCTCGATCCTCTCGACTGAAGGTTCGTACGCCGACGTCCTCGCCCATGGTCACCACCCCGTCACCGCTGGTCCCCCTAACCTCGCACGTGATCGGCGGGCGGGGGAAGACCCGAGGACCCTTTCCTACCCAACTGGCAGCCCCGTTAGCCCAGCCAGAGCGGACCGATAGCATTGCGGGCCGAGAGGTGGTGGCGTGCGGATGCGCGAGAAGGTGACCCGGCTGTTCGTCGCGGCGGCGATCGCCGAGGCCTGCTCCTGGCTGGCCCTGCTGGTCGGCATGCTGGTCAAGTACGGCCCGCCGGACAACGAGCTGGGCGTCAAGATCTTCGGGCCGATCCACGGCGGCCTGTTCGTCGCGTACGTCCTGCTGGTGCTTGCCGTGGCCCGGCTGCACCGGTGGAGCCTGCTGGCCACCGCGGTGGCCCTGGCCAGCGCGGTGCCGCCGTTCGCCACACTGGCCTTCGAGCGCTGGGCCCGCCGCCGGGGCATGCTCGGCGTCGACCGGCAGCCGGCCCGCGAGCCCGCCCCGGTCGGCTGAACTCGCCGACCCGTCGGCGCACCCCGTTGAGCTGAACCGCCGGGGCCGATCAGGTCAGCGCGGAGCAGGCCACGATGCCGGCCACCAGCAGCGTGCCCAGGAACGCCTGCAACAGCAGTGGCGGCCCGAGATGCGACCAGAGCGTCGCCGTGCGTGGCGTCAGCAGCTGCCCGGTGGTGAGGTTGACGATCCGCTCGATCCGGGGCGGTAGCTCCGGGTCGCGTTGCGCGCGCAGGGTGAGCTGCACCTGGTCCGCCGGGTGCAGGGCGCTCTGCGGCAGGTGACCGTGCAGCTCCACCTCGCAGAGCTGACCGGCGGTGTTGCGGAGCCGCACCGGGGTGACCAGATACTCCGGACCCTGCTTCAGCTCCTTCCAGCGACGGCGGGTGCCGCCGCCGCCGAACGAGAAGAGCGAGCGCAGCAGCAGGGCGGGTAGCCGGGCGAAGGCCGCCGCCGCGAGCACCGCCACCAGCACCGGCTGACCGATTCGTACCTCACGGGTGTAGCCGTCGAGCAGGCGGATCAGCCGCCCGGTGACGATTCGTTCCGTCGGGTGCACGATCCGTCGGGTATCAAGTCCGCTGTCCATCTCCACCACCGAGAGTCCGCTTGCGTTCACAGATCGTATCGACGTCCTCGGTTGAACGACGTGAATGAAACCTGGTCACGGGCTCACGGCCGCGAGGTGACATCCCCGGCGACCCGGGTAAGCGGGGGGCCGAGCTGGAAAGGGGTCGAGCATGCAGCTGTCCTTCCTGCGCCCGCTCTACGACCGTCCCGGGCCGTGGTGCTCGGTGTATCTGGACGCCTCCGCGGACACGGAGGACGCCCATCCCGCGTTGGATCTACGCTGGCGTGCCCTGGAACGCAGCCTGGCCGAACAGGGGGCGGACGAGGCGAGCATCGCCGCGCTGGACCGGGTGGTCCGAGGTCATGATCCGATGGTCGGGGACTACGGCCTGGCGCTCTTCGCAAGCCATGGACAGGTGGTGCTCTCCGAGTACCTGTCCGCGCCGCCACTGCGGGACCTGGCCCACGTCGGCCCGTTGCCGCACGTGATGCCGCTGCTCGCCCAGCGCGGCGAGCAGGTCGCCTGGGTGCGTGTGGTCGCCGACCGGCTCGGCGCCGACGCGATGGCGGTCAGCGCCGGCGGGGTGCCCCGACGAGCGCACGTCGCCGGCCGGGACGAGTACCCGCTGCGACGGGCGAAGCCCGGCGGCTGGTCCCAGTCGCGCTACCAGCGGGCGGCCATGGAGGCGTGGCACCAGAACGCCGGCGACGTCACCGCGGCGACAGTGCAGCTGGCCGACCGGGTTGGCGCGGACGTGGTGGTGGTCGCCGGTGACGTCCGGGCCACCGGAATGATCGCCGCCCAGATGCCGGAGCGCTGGCAGGACCTGGTGGTCCGTACCGATGCCGGGTCACGGGCCGGCGGCGCCGACCAGACGATGCTGGACGACCTCACGGTGCAGACCATCGCGGAGATCGCCGACCAGCGGATCAGCGACGCGCTGGACAAGTTCGGCGTGCAGGAGGACGTGGGCGGCGGGCTTGACGCCGTCGTCTCGGCCCTGCAACGCAACCAGGTCGACATGATGCTCATCGTGGACGACCCGTCGGCCAACGGTGAGCTGTGGATCGGCGCGCAACCCACCGAGATCGCCGTCGACCCGGGGCAGCTGGCCGCCATGTCGGTGGCCGACCCGCAGAAGGTACGCGCCGACGCGGCGCTCGTCCGGGCGCTCGTCGGCACGGACGCGGCACTGACAGTGCTCGGCGCCGACGAGGCGCCCGACCTCACCGACGGCGTCGGCGCGGTACTGCGCTACGTCGACCCCAGCACACCGGGGCGGGGCAATGGTTGACCGAACGGTTGCGGATGTCGTGGTGGAGCGGTTGCTGGCCTGGCGGGTGCCCCGCGCCTTCGGGTACCCGGGCGAGGCGATCGCTCCATTGGTCGACGCGCTGGACCGCACCGGCGGCGAGCCGGCGTTCATCCCGGCCCGACACGAGGAGACCGCCTCGTTCATGGCCACCGGGCACGCCAAGTTCACCGGCGGCATCGGGGTCTGCCTCGCCACCCAGGGGCCCAGCGCCGTCCAGCTGCTCAACGGCCTCTACGACGCCAAGCTGGACAGCAAGCCGGTGGTGGCCATCGTCGGGGAGGACATCTCCGGACCGCTCGGCGGCGCGCACCAGGAAATCGGGCTGAGCCGGCTCTTCGGGGACGTGTGCAACCAGTTCGTCCGGTACGGCCGCAGCCCCGATGAGGTGGGGGCGCTGCTGGACCAGGCGTTCCGGACGGCGGCGGCGACCCGCAGCCCGACGTGCGTGGTGCTGCCCCGGCAGTTGCAGGAGGCGCCGGTGCCCGACCTGCAGTCGTACGGTGCCGGGGTGATCACGGCGACCCCGGGCGAACCGCTGGCCCGGGTCCTGCCGCACGAGGTGGACCTGGACGCCGCCGCGCAGCTGCTCGGTGGCGGCCAGCGGACGGCGATCCTGGTGGGCCAGGGTGGTCGGGACGCGGCCGCCGAGATCATCGAGATCGCCGACCGGCTGGGCGCCGGGGTGGCCACCTCGCTGCTCGGCAAGCCGGTGCTCGACGAGCGGTTGCCGTTCCACACCGGGGTGCTCGGCGAGGTCGGCACCCCGGCGGCGGCCGAGCTGATGGGTGGTTGCGACACACTGCTGATGGTCGGCACCAACGACCCGTGGACCGACTACTTCCCGATGCCCGAGCAGGCGCGCACGGTGCAGATCGACATCGACGGTCGCCGGATCGGCACCCGCTACCCGGCCGACGTGCCGCTGGTCGGTGATGCCGCCGAGACGCTGCGGGCGCTGCTGAGCCGACTGCGCGGGCGGCCCGAACAGCAGTGGCGCGCCACTGTGGAGAGTTCGGTGGACCGCTGGCGGGAGGTGGCCGCCGAGCGGGCCGCGGCCGCCGCGGACCCGGTCAACCCGCAGCTCGTCCTGCAGGAGTTGTCCGCCCGGATGCCGGGCACCGGCGCGGTCGCCGTCGACGTCGGCTCGGTCCTCTACTGGTACGCCCGGCACCTCACCCTGCCGCCGGGGGTCAACGCGCAGCTGTGCGGAACCCTCGGCTCGATGGGCTGCGCGCTGCCGTACGCGGTGGCGGCCAAACTGGCCGCGCCCGACCAGCCGGTGGTCGCGCTGGTCGGTGACGGGGCGATGCAGCTCAACGGCCTCGCCGAACTGATCACCGTCTCGCACCTCTGGCAGCGGTGGCACGACCCACGGCTGGTGGTGCTGGTGCTCAACAACCGGGACCAGAACGGCATGGGCGGCGGGCGACAACCGTCGTCCGACCCGACCCACCGCCGCCCCGACGTGCCGTACGCCGGGTGGGCCCGGCTGCTGGGGCTGCACGGGGTGCGGGTGGACCGTCCGGAGCTCGTCGGCGCGGCCTGGGACGAGGCCCTCGCCGCGGACCGTCCCTGCGTACTGGAGGCGGTCGTCGACCCTGCGGTGTCGCTGGCGCCGCCGGAGCCCGCCTTCGCCGACCTGCGGGGCCTGTACGCCGAGGGCGCTCCGGCCCGGAAGGTCCGCGAGCAGGTGGAGGTCACCGCGAACGCCGACGACCTCGTTTAACCACCCTGGACCAGGGCATCAGTAGCGGCCCGACGACGCTGGAGGTCTTATGTCCGAGCCCGCCGACCGCCGCTACGGTCCCGCGACCCTGCCGACGGCCCGGGGTCCGCTCTCCGCGGCGGTCGTGGCGGCTCTGCGGCACCCGCCGCATGACCTGCCGGTCGATCTCGGCGTTGACCTCTACCCGTCGGACCCGTTCACCGACGAGGACCTGCAGCTGACGCTGTTCCTCTGCTACGAGCTGCACTACCGGGGCTGGCGCGGGGTGGACGAGTCGTGGGAGTGGCAGCCGACGCTGCTGGCGCTGCGGGCCCGCTGCGAACGGGTCTTCGAGGCGGCGCTGCGTCGGCTGGTCGGCGCGCCGTCGGTGCCCGCCGCCGGGGTGGCGGCCGGCCTGGCCGAGCTGGTCGCGGCCGACGACGGGCCGTCGCTGGCCGCGACGCTGCAACGCCGCGCCGACCTCACCCAGTTCCGCGAGTTCGTCACCCACCGCTCCGTCTACCACCTGCGGGAGGCGGACCCGCACAGCTGGGCGCTGCCCCGCCTCGGCGGTCCGGCCAAGGCCGCGCTCGTGGAGATCCAGACCGACGAGTACGGCAACGGGCGGCTGGACCGGATGCACGCCGAGCTGTTCCGGGGCACCCTCGACCGGCTGGGCCTGGACACCGCCTACGGCGCCCACATCGACGTGGCGCCGGCGGTGACGTTGGCGACCAACAACCTGATGTCGCTGTTCGGGCTGCACCGACGGTTGCGTGGCGCGCTGCTCGGGCACCTGGCCGCGTTCGAGATGACCTCCTCGCTGCCGAACCGACGCTACGGCAACGGGTTGCGCCGGCTCGGCTTCGACGAGGTGGCCACCCGCTTCTACGACGAGCACGTCGAGGCCGACGCGGTGCACGAGCAGATCGCCGCGCACGACATGTGCGGTGGCCTGGTCCGCGTCGAGCCGGCCCTCGCCCCCGATGTGCTCTTCGGCGCGGCGGCCGGGCTCGCCGTGGACCGGCTGTTCGCCGTGCACCTGCTGAACAGCTGGGCCGCCGGCCGTAGTTCGCTGCGCGCACCCGCAACGCCGGCCGTGCCGCCCACGGTCTCGATTGTCGCGTCGCCCGAGGTGGCCCCGCCCGCGCTCGTCTGAGCCGAGGGGCTTGGCGCATCCGGGAAGCCGTTCGGATCACGCGCGGGCGTATGGGGTCGGCAGGCATAGACGCCCGGCTGTCGGGTGGGGCCTGCCGTGCCCGGTCCGTCCTTTGCTCTGCACCCGCCCGCGCACCACGCACGGTCCGTAACTGGCGCATGGGCGGGTGCAGAGCAAAGGGGACGTGCCTCTGGTGTGGCCCCTCCGCGTCCTCCCGCACGCTGCCGCGGCGACGTGGGGTCAGCCCTCGCGGGTGGTGCCCGCGCGGAAGTTGATCGCCTTGTGGGTGCCGTCGCAGAACGGCTTGAGCGCCGACTTTCCGCACCGGCACAACGCCACAGTGCCCCGCCGCGCATCGATCTGCTCCCCGTCCGGGGTGACCAACGCGAAGTCGCCACGGACCAGCAGCGGTCCGTCCTCGTACGGGGTGATCGTGGCGGCGGCTGGCTCGCTGGTGTCGTCGGTGCGCATGGCCCCGGAAGTGCCCGTCCTGGCCCTGGCGAAACCCGCGCCGCCGAACGCCGGTGATGACCGGGGCACCCCGCTGACCAGCGGAATGTGCCGCCGGGTGGGTGATGCCCCGTTTGAACCCCATCGGGACGGGAAGCCGGGCCGCGTGGTGAGCGAACGAGGCAAGGTGGGGCCGGTGCACAAGGTGCACAAGGGGCTCACGGCCGATGGCGCCGGTCTCGCCGGCGACCGGGTCGTGGCCGCGGGCAGCTCCGCCCGGGTGCTGGTCGCCGCCACCGCCCGGGCGCTGCGCGGGGTCGACTGCGCCGACCTCGGGCACACCGGGCCGACGTCGCGGTTCCCCGGCGCCCCCGAGCCGGTACGTCGTGCCGCGGTCACCCGCGCCGCCGGCCGGGTCGCGCTCACAGTGGCCCAGATCGACGAGGTGGACGCCGCGAGGGTGGCCCGCTGGTTCGTCGACCAGTACCCCCGTCGCCGCTACCCCGGGGTGCTGATCGGCTCTCCGCACGGCGCGGCCGCGCACCTCGCGGTGGCCCTCGGCGTGCCGTGGCTGCCGGCGGGCTTCGAGATGACGGCGCACTGGTCCGACGGCGGGGTGGACCGCCCGGCGGACGCCGCGGAGCATGGCGCGGCACTCGCCACCCGGTTGCTCGCCGGCAACGCCGACCTGCACCTGCGCCAGGTGCACTGCCCGGCCAGCCGGGGCGCGCTGACCGGGGCGACCGTGTCGCTGACCGCCGCGTGGAGGGCCCTACCGGCCGCGTACGCGCGGTTCCTGGCCGACCTGCTGCTGCCGGGTGCCCCCGTGCTGCTGGTCCGCGACGCGCGCACCTGGCCGGCGCTGGAGCGTGGACCGGGGCACAGCTTCCAGGTCGGCTGCCCGGGCAGTGGGCTGGACCCGGTGGACTTCCACCCGGACAGCCACGCGTTGCGGCAGGTGCTGCGCTCCGCCGGCGGCGACGCGACCCGGTGGGAGCCGCCGGAGGTGACAGTGCCCTCCGCGTACGCCGAGCACGGCGTCGACTCGGGCTTCGAACTGGCCGCGCGGGACTGGTCCACCCGGCACCAGCACCCGCTGCACCGGGTGTTGGTGCCCCGGCCGGCGGCGCTGAGCGCGGGCGTGGCCGACCTGTACCGGCGGTGGCTGCGGCGCGCCGGCAAGACCGGTGACCGGTTGGTGGTGGAGTGCGGTCGACTGCTCGACCCGTGGCAGGTGGTGCGGGCGGGGCTGGTGCCGTACTGGTGTGAGAACGCCACCCGCCGCAACGTCGACGAGGCCGAGTGGTGGCTCGCCGGCAGCGAGGCGTTCAGCTCGGTGGACGTGCTGCCCGAGCCGCCCGGGGTGCGCTCACCCGCGCTGGCCGGGCTGCCGCAGTGGCTGGCCGTGGCCGGGTTCGGCCGGCGGCGTCGGGCGCTGGACCGCACCACCGCCCGGGGTTACCCGGTCACCTCGGTGCCCACCCGCCGGGCCACCGAGGTGCTGCGCGCCCAGCCGTACGACCTGCCCGCGCCGCCCCCGCTGGGGGTCGCCGAGGCACTGGCCGTGCTCCGCGACAGCGGCGGCCACCAGGGGTTGTTGGTCTCCTGAGACGGAGCACGCCGAAACATCCTCGCGAACCCGGGGTCCCGTGATTGAGTACCTACGGAGCGGGAACATCGCTGGCTGCGACGGCCTGATTGCGCTGCGCACATGCGGTGTCGCCCGCTGGCATCCCAGTCACTGACCCACTTTCCGGCCCGGTGCGTGGCTCGACCACGCGCACGACCGGTTTCCCGATCCGGGCGGGGGACCTTCCTGAGGGAGGCGCGGATGTTCGGACAGACGAGCACGACCACGACCACGACCCCACCACCACCCAACGATCGAGGTCTGGAGGATCTCGACGCGGCGGCGATGGCGTACGCGGCGCGGATCGCCGGGCTGCCGCCGGAGCGGCGGGGGGAGGCCCGGGACGACCTGGTGCGCTTCGCGCTGCCGTTCGCCGGCCGGCTGGCCCGCCGGTACCGGGGACGCGGGGAGCCACTGGAGGACCTGGAGCAGGTGGCCCGGCTGGGGCTCGTCAACGCCGTCGACCGCTATGACCCGGAACGGGGCTCGTTCACCGCGTACGCCGCGATCACCATCGTGGGCGAGATCAAACGGCACTTCCGGGACCGCACCTGGGGTGTGCACGTGCCCCGCCGACTGCGGGACCTGATCCTCGAGGTGGGGCAGGCCACCGCCGCCCTCACCAGCGAGCTGTCCCGGGCCCCGTCGGTGGCCGAGCTGTCGGCCCGACTGGAGACTCCGCAGGAGGAGATCCTCGCCGCCCTGGAGTCGGCGGCCGGCTACAGCCCGGCCTCGCTGAACGCGCCGGTGGGTGGGGAGAGCTCCGCCGAGTTCGGGGACCTGGTCGGCGAGTCCGACAACGCCCTCGAATCCGTCGACGACCGGGTGACGGTGAGCGGCCTGCTGCACCGACTGCCCTGGCGTGAACGCCGGATCCTCGCGATGCGCTTCTACGGCAACCAGACCCAGGCGGAGATCGCCGCCCGGTTCGGCATCTCGCAGATGCACGTGTCCCGGCTGCTGTCGCGGGCACTCACCTGGCTGCGCCAGGCGATGCTCGCCGACGCGCCGCCGCCCTGGCAGAACGGCGCCGCCGAACCCGACCCGGGCAAGACCCGGATCTCGGTCAAACAGAACGGCGACTCCGTGGTGGTCGAAGTCGGCGGCGAGATCGACCGCGACGGCGCGGACCAACTGCGCCGGGCCATGCTGGAGGCGGTCACCGGCCAGCCCAGCGAAGTGGTCGTCGACCTGGTCGGCGCGGGTGGCTTCGACGCCGGTGGGATCGCCGCGCTGATGGCCGGTCGGGACGCGGCGGAGCGGACCGGGGTGCCGCTGCGGCTGACCCGGGTCCAGCCCGCGGTACGCCGCTCGCTCACCGCCGCCGGCCTGTCGCCGGCCCGGGACTGACGCACACGGACAAGCGAAGGGCCGACACCCCGCGGGGTGTCGGCCCTTCCGCGCGTACCCCCGGTCAGTGCTCTTCGGGGTTGCCGTCACTGTGCGGGTGGCGCCAGCGCTCGTGCGGCTTCGGCGCGTCCTCGGCGTCCTGCGGTGGGTCGCTCTGCTCGAAGCTCGGCCGGCGAACGCCCTCGGGCTCCGGCACGTCCACCGGCCGGGCGCCGGAGCGCGGCGCCGGCTGGTAGTCGACAGCGTCGCGGGCGCCGTGCGCGCCCTCGGCGGACGGCGACTCCGGGGCGTGGTGCTCCATCCGGAACTCCTCGGCGAACTGCTGTGGCGGCTTGGTGGTGCGCTGCGGCAGGTCGCGGCCCAGATCGGCGACGAGCGGGCCGTACTTCAGGTCGAAGGCGGGGCGCTCGGAGCGGATCCGGGGCATCCGGTCGAAGTTGCGCAGCGGCGGCGGGCAACTGGTGGCCCATTCGAGGGAGTTGCCGAAGCCCCACGGGTCGTCCACCGTCACCACCGCCCCGTACCGCCAGGACTTCCAGGCGTTGTAGATGAAGAAGAGGGTGGACAGGCCGAGGATGAACGCGAAGATGCTGGAGATCGTGTTCAGGGTGGTGAAACCGTCGGTGGGCAGGTAGTCGGCGTACCGACGCGGCATGCCCTCGCTGCCCAGCCAGTGGTGCACCAGGAAGGTGCCGTGGAAGCCGATGAACATGGTCCAGAAGTGCGCCTTGCCGAGCCGCTCGTCGAGCAGGCGCCCGGTCATCTTCGGCCACCAGAAGTAGTAGCCGCCGAACAGGGCGAAGACCACTGTGCCGAACACCACGTAGTGGAAGTGCGCCACCACGAAGTAGCTGTCGTGGGTGTGCCAGTCGACCGGCGGGCTGGCCAGCAGGACGCCGGTGAGGCCGCCGAGCAGGAAGGTGACCAGGAAGCCGATGGCGAACAGCATCGGCGTCTCGAAGGTGAGCTGGCCCTTCCACATGGTGCCGATCCAGTTGAAGAACTTCACGCCTGTGGGCACCGCGATCAGGTAGCTCAGGATGCTGAAGAACGGCAGCAGCACCTGGCCGGTGGCGAACATGTGGTGCGCCCAGACCGTCATGGACAGCACGGTGATCGCGATGGTGGCCAGCACGATCCCCGTGTAGCCGAAGAGCGGCTTGCGGGAGAAGACCGGGATGATCTCGGTGATGATGCCGAAGAACGGCAACGCGATGATGTAGACCTCGGGATGGCCGAAGAACCAGAACAGGTGCTGCCAGAGCATCGGGCCGCCGGTGGCCGCGTCGTACACGTGCGCGTTGAGCAACCGGTCTGCCGAGAGCGCCAGCAGCGCGGCGGCCAACAGCGGGAAGACGAGGATCACCAGCACGCTGGTGAACAGCATGTTCCAGGTGAAGATCGGCATCCGGAACATGGTCATGCCGGGCGCGCGCAGGGTGAGGATCGTGGTGATCAGGTTGACCGCGCCGAGGATGGTGCCGAGCCCGGAGACGACCAGGCCGAGCACCCACATGTTCGCACCCACGCCGGGGCTGTTCTCGACGCTGCTCAGCGGGACGTACGCGGTCCAGCCGAAGTCCGCCGAGCCGCCCGGGGCGAGGAACCCGCCGACCACCATGAGGCCGCCGAAGAGGTACAGCCAGTAGGCGAGCGCGTTGAGGCGGGGGAACGACACGTCCGGCGCGCCGATCTGGATCGGCACGATGTAGTTGGCGAACCCGAACGCCGCCGGCGTGGCGAACAGCAGCAGCATCACCGCGCCGTGCGAGGTGAAGAGCTGGTTGTACTGCTCGGAGGAGAGGAACTGCATCCCCGGGCGGGCCAGTTCGGCCCGGATCAGCATCGCCTCCAGACCGGCCAGCAGGAAGAACCCGAAGGAGGTCAGCAGATACAGCAGGCCGATCTGCTTGTGGTCGGTGGTGGCGAGGAACTTGATCAGGGAGTTGCCGGGGATCGGCGCCCGTACCGCTCCCGGGAAGCCCCCGAAACGTGCCGGTGCCAGGATCGCCGGGCCCCGATCGCGACCGGGTTCCGTGGTTACCCGCTTGGGCATGGCTGCTCACCCCGTCGTGACGGCAGAAAGGACGGGCGTGCCTACCCGACCCTCGCACCATGTAACCAGGCCAGAGCGGTAAATTCGGTCAGAACGCTGGTACCGGGCGCAAGCGCCTCGAACGCTCAGGTTGCCGGCAGCATCGCCCAGACGGCCTTGCCCTGACCGGCCGGCACGCTGCCCCACCGCTGGGTCAGCTCCCGGACCAGCATCAACCCTCGCCCACCCTCGGCGTGCAGGTCCGTCCCGCCCGCACGGGCCTGGGCGCTGCTGCCGTCCACCACCGCCAGGTGCAGATACGGCCGGCGCAGGGTCACCGTCACGTGCATCGGCGTGCCGGCGTGGCGCACCACGTTGCCCACCAGCTCACTGAGCACCAACGCGGCCGGGCCGGACGCGTCCGGCAGGTTCCACCGAGCACACGCCTCGGTGACCAGCTCCCGGGCCCGTCGGCAGGCCCCGGCTACCGGCTCCAGCCGGGCCCGCATCCGCAACGTGGACGTCGTGCCGGCCAACCGGGTCGCCTCCGCGCAATCCGCGGAGACCGAAAGCACCCGGCACGTGGTCGACTCGGCCAGCCATCGTGCGGCGACCGGCGACGGGGAGCAGAGCAGCACCGGCACCGCCGGCCACTCCTCGGCCCGGCGGGCGGTCGCGGCGAACACGGACAGCGCCAACCGGTCCTCCACGCTCACCCCGGCCATGTCGACGACCAGCGCCTCCGGCTGGTCGACCAGCGCGTCGCTGAGCGCCCGGTGCACCGAGCGCATCGTGCCCAGGTGCAGCGGGCCGGTGAGCCGGACGACCGCCACCGGTGCCGTGGTACGCACCTCGCAGGTGATCCCGCTCGACATCGGCGCCTCAATTCGCTGCTGGGTCGGGATCTGCCAACTACCCGAGGCCGCTCCCGACGAAACCGGGACCGACGGCTGGGCGACGCAGGTCACGGTGCGCAACACCCAGGTCACGGACGCGATCGGCCGGTCTGGCAGGGGCTCGGCGGTCAGCGACGGGGTCGGCCGGTCAGGAGGCCCAGTGCGATCATCCCGACGCCGAGCCCCAGGTGCAGCCAGCCGTCGGCGTCGTTGACCGGAAGCACGTTCGCCCCGGTGTCGTGATCCACCGCCAGCCCGTAGAGCCACAGCACCAGGTAGACCGCGCCGCCGCCGATCAGGAACGCCCGAGCGCCGGTGACCGTCCGGGCCAACAGCAGACCCACCACCCCGTACGCCAGGTGCACCAGGTTGTGCAGCACCGACACTTGGAAGACGCCGAAGAGGAACGCGCCCGAGTCGTGGCCGGCGAAGCGCAGCGCGTCCATGCCGGTGGTGATCCCCGGCACGAAGCCGAGCACGCCGACCAGCAGGAACAGCACCCCCACCGTCGCCGCCGCGCGACGGACCGGCGGTTTGCCGTCGGCCGGGTTCGGTCGGGCCCGCGAGTGCGCCATCGGTCCGACCATTCCCGGCTCCTCGTCGCGCGGCGGGCATGAGCGCTGCCGGCTACCCGCTGGCGCGACCGGCAAACCGGCCGGCTCCGCCGTCGGTCAGGCCGGCAGCAACCTCGGCACGCTCGCCGACTGCCGGACCCGCTCGTACAGCTCGACGTAACGCTGCGCCATGACCGCGGGCGTGAAACGCTGCGCGGCCACCCGCCGGCACTCGTCGGGGTCGAGCAACTCGGCGGCGAGGACGAGGTCGCCCAACTCCTCCTCGTCGGTGGTGAGCAGCCCGGTGCGGCCGTGCTCGATCAGCTCCGGCAGGCAACCCCGGGCGGTGGCCACCACCGGCGTACCCAGGGCCAGCGACTCGACGACCGCAGTGCCGCCCGGCTCTTCCCACCGCAGCGGGAACAACGACGCGCGGGCGCTGGCGAGCAGGTCGTCGCGCTCCTGGCCGGCCACGGTGCCGACCCAGCGGACCAGGTCACCGTCGACGTGCGGTGCCACCTCGTCGAGGAAGAACCGCACGTCCGGGTTCTGCCGGGCCTCGTCGCCGGCCGCGGCCAGGTCGGCCGGCCGATGGTACGGCCCGACGGGGCCGGCCAGCACCAGCGGAATACCGACCCGGTGCGCGAGCCGGGCGCCCACGTCCTGCCCCTTGCCCGGGTTGATCCGGCCCAGGATGAGCAGGTGCTCGCCCTTGTCCGGTCGGGGCCGCCGGTCGGCGTCGACGGCGAGCGGCGTGGACAGGTGCACGTGCCCCACCGAGTGCTCCCGCAGCGCCAGTGGGGCGCGAGCCAGCTGCGACGCGGAGACGCCGTTGACCCGGACCCGGTCGCCGCCGTCCAGGCTGCCGTAGAGCGCCGGATGCTTGGCCAGGTCCCAGTGCAGGGTGTGCAGGGTCGGCGGTCCGGCCGGCCCCATCGCGGCGAGGGTGGCCAGGCCGACCGCCTCGACGTGATCGTGCACCAAGTCGATGTCGTCGCGGGAGTGCAGCTCCCGGACCACCCCGGCCAGGTGCGCCTGGGCGATCCCGCAGACCTGGTTGTACGGCCGCTGCAACGCGGCGAACTGCCCGTCGGCGAACACCGAGAGCTGCTCGTCCACCGGCAGGGTGCTGCTGCCCACCGAGGAGAGCACCACCCGTACGCCGAGTCGCCGCAGCTCCGGCACCAGCGTGGCGATGACGTTCTCGATGCCCCCGTAGCCGGGCGGTGGCACCGACAGCCACGGGCCGGCGTTCATCAGCACGGTGAGGCTCGTCGCGCTCACGCGGCGGCCACCCGGCGGCGGGGCACCCGGTGGCGCAGTTCGGCCAACGGCGGACGCTCCTCGATCGACACGTCGCTGACCACGATCTCGCGGTCCAGGTTGGGCAGGGTGTCCGAACCACCGCGACGGAACTGGGTCAGCAACGCCTCCGGCGTGAACCCGGGGGTCGCCCACCCGCGCCGCTGCAGCCGGGACCAGGCGGTCAACATGATCTGCGCGGACATCCGACCCAGGGCGGCGGTGTCCTGGTGGCGGTGCTTGCGCTCACCGAGGTCGACCTGCGCCAGCGCGTCCAGACCGACCAGGTCCAGCAGGTCGATCATCATGGCCGTCTCCACCCCGTACCCGGAGACGAACGGCACCTGGGCCAGCACGTCCCGGCGAGCCGCGTACTCACCGGCGAGCGGCTGCACGAAGCCGGCCAGCTCGGGCCAGAAGAGGTTGAGCAGCGGCCGGGCCATCAACTCGGTCACCCGGCCTCCGCCGTCCTGCTCCACGCTGGCGGTGCCCACCAGGGGCCGGTGGTAGAAGCCCTTCACGAAATCGACCGACGGGTCGGTCAGCAGCGGGCCGAGCAGCCCGCTCACGAAGTGCGGTCGGAACTCCCGCAGGTCGGCGTCGATGAACGCCACCACGTCTCCCTCGGCGGCGGCCAGCCCGGCCCAGAGCGCGTCGCCCTTGCCGGTGAGCCGGGGCAACCCCCGGGTCATCGCGTCCTGACTGACCACCTCCGCGCCGGCGGCGCGGGCCACCTGGGCGGTCCGGTCCGTCGAGCGGGAATCCACCACGATCAGCTCGTCGACCAGGGCCACCCGATCCATCAGGTGCTCCCGGATGGTCGACACGATCGCGCCGACCGTGGCCTCCTCGTTGCGCGCCGGCAGCACCACGCTGACCCGGGTCTCACCCTTGGCGCGCATCAGCCGACGGGTCGGCCAGTCCGCCGCGGATGTCGTCCGGTACGTGGCCCACGCCTCCACCACCGGCGACACACTCGATGTCATATCCCGCACGGGCACCCCTCCGTTCGTGCGTGGAAAAACCGAATTTGGTTGTTCCCATTTCTCGTCACGCGCTAACCGCATTCTCGGCAACAGCTTGATCACAGAGGTGACGACAATTCGTTCCCGGGGGATGAACGTTTGATTGCGCACAGCCCAGGGGACTGCTCCCATCGCACATGAAACGTCTTCGAAGGGGTGTCGGGATGCGGAAATGCCGGGTGGGTCTGGTCGGGGCCGGCGGCGTGGCACAGCGTCACGCGCGGGTGCTGACCGGGTTCGACGACGTCGAGCTGGTCGGGGTCACCGACGTCGCGCCGGAGGCCGCGTCCGCGCTGGCCGCACAGCACGGTGGGCGGGCCTGCGCCGACGTCGCCGAGCTGCTGGCCGTCGATCTGGACGCCGTGTACGTCTGCGTGCCACCGTTCGCGCACGGTCCGGCTGAGGAGGCGGTGATCGAGGCCGGGCTGCCGATGTTCGTGGAGAAGCCCGTCGCTGTCGACCTGAGCACCGCCGAGCGGATCGCCGACCTGGTCGCGCGGCGTGGGCTGCGCACCGCCGTCGGCCACCACTGGCGCTATCTGAGCGTGCTCGACCAGGCCCGCGACCTGCTCGCCGACCGTCCGGTACGGATGGTCAGCGGCGCCTGGCTGGACAAGGTGCCGCCGGTGGCGTGGTGGTCGCGGCGGGACCGCTCCGGCGGGCCCGTGGTCGAGCAGGCCGCGCACGTGCTCGACCTGATCCGCGTGCTGGCCGGAGAGGTCACCGAGGTCACCGCGTACGGCAACGGCACCCCACCGCCGGTCGACGGCGCCGACATCGACTCGGTGACCACCGCCGCGCTGCGCTTCGCCGACGGCGCGGTCGGCACGCTCAGCGCCGCCTGCGTCCTGGGCTGGAAGCACCGCGCCGGCCTGGAGATCCTCGCCGACGGGCTGGCCCTCGCGATCACCGAGGACGGGCTGTCGATCCGCGACGCCGACGGCGAACGGCACGTCCCGGCCGACCCCGAAGCCGCCCGGGTGGCGGTGGACCGCGCCTTCGTCGACGCCGTCCGCGGCATCGGCGACGACGTGCGAGTCCCGTACGCCGAGGCCCTCGCGACCCAGCGCCTGGCCCTCGCGGTGTCCGACTCGGCCCGTACCGGCACCACGGTGCGGCTCGCCACCGCGACCGCGCCGGCGGCGCTCGCGACGGGGGTGTCAGTCGATGCGTGACAAGGTCGTGGTGGTCACCGGCCCCGGCCGGGTCGACCTCGTCGAGCAGGACGCCGCCCCGCTGCGCCCCGGCACGTTCCGGGTCGAGACGCTGTTCAGTGGTGTCTCCGCCGGCACCGAGCTGAGCTACGTCAAGGGCACGAACCCCTACCTGAACGTCACCTGGAACGCCGACCTGGGCCTGTTCCAGCCGGGCGCGGCCAGCACGCCCTACCCGGTCACCCGACTCGGCTACATGCAGGTCGGCCGGGTGGTGGAGAGCGAGACCCCGGCCGTCGCGGTGGGAACTGTCGGCGCGATGACGTACGGGCACCGCACCGGCTGGCTGGCCGACCCGGTCGCCGAACGGTTCGTGGCGCTGCCCGACGACCTGGACCCGCTGCTCGGCGTCTACGTCGCGCACATGGGGCCGATCTGCGCCAACGGTCTGCTGCACGCCGCCGCCGACCTGCACGGCACCGACGTCCGCACGCTCGGCGACGGGGTACGCGGCCGACGGGTCGCCGTCGTCGGCGCCGGTGTCGTGGCGCTGCTGACGGCGTTGTTCGCCCGGCGTAACGGCGCAGCGTCGGTGGTGGTGCTCGACCCCACCCCACATCGCCGCCAGGTCGCCGAGGCGCTCGGCCTGGAAACCCTCGACCCCGACGCTGACGACCCGGCGGTGGTGCTCAAGACCCGTTGGGCGCACACCGCCGGCGACCGGGGCGCCGACGTGGTGTTCCAGTGCCGGGGGCAGGCGTGGGCGCTGCACCTCGCCCTGCGGCTGCTGCGGCCCCAGGGCACCGTCATCGACCTCGCCTTCTACCAGGGCGGCGCGGACGCGGTCCGCCTCGGTGAGGAGTTCCACCACAACGGGCTGTCGCTGCGCTGTGCCCAGATCGGCCGGGTTCCGCGCGGGCTCGCACCCACCTGGGACCGCGAACGGCTCTCCGCCGAGACCGTCGACCTGCTCAGGACGTACGGCGACGGGATCCGCAAGCACCTCGTCTCGGCGGTGGTGCCGTTCGACGAGGCGCCTGCCCTCCTGACCGGCCTGGCCGACCGTCGTCGCCAGGAGCTTCAGGTGGTGCTCGCCGTCTGACCCGCCGTCGCCGCGTGCCGGGGGCGGCTACCGTTCGCGACATGAGCACCGTGCAGGACCGGCCGGTTCCCGGCGACACCTCGACCGACCGACCGGCCGGCGACAAGCCCGCGGACCGGTCGGTCGGCCTGGCCGCGTTGCTGCCGTACCTGCGGGAGCACCGCGGCACCCTGGTGGTGGTGGGCGCGCTGTCGCTGATCGGCTCGGCGGCGTCGTTGGCGCAACCGCTGCTCACCCGCTCGGTGCTCGAGCGGATCGGCGGCGAGCAGGGCGTGTCCCGGCTGGTGGCGGTGCTGGTGGCCCTGGTGGTGCTCGGCGCGGCGATCGGTGGGCTGCGCGACTACCTGCTGCAACGCACCGCCGAGGGAGTGGTGCTGGGCACCCGGCGTCGGCTCGCCGGTCACCTGCTGCGGCTGCCCATCGCCGAGTACGACCGCCGACGTACCGGCGACCTGCTCTCCCGGGTCGGCTCGGACACCACGCTGCTGCGCGCCGTCGTCACCTCCGGGCTGTTCGAGACGGTCACCGGGGCGGTGACGGTGGTCGGCGCCGGCACGGCCATGGTGCTGCTCGACCCGCTGCTGTTCGGCGTCACCCTGCTCGGGGTGGCGCTGGGGTTGGTCTTCGCCGCCACCTTCGCCCGCCGGGTCCGGGCGCTGGCCCGGGTCGCCCAGGAGCGGATCGGCGAGATGACCTCGGCGGTGGAGCGGGCCATCTCGGCGGCCCGGACCATCCGCGCCAGCCGCGCCGAGAGCCGGGAGACGGAGACCGTCACCGGCAGCGCGCGGGAGGCCTACGCGGCGGGGCTGCGGGTGGCCCGGGTGCAGGCGCTGGTCGGCCCGATCGGCTCGGTAACCGTGCAGGGCGCGTTCCTGCTGGTGCTCGGCATCGGTGGGGCGCGGGTCGCCGCCGGGGCGATCTCCGTCGGGGACCTGGTCGCGTTCGTCATGTACCTGTTCCTGCTGGCGCTGCCGTTGGGTCAGGTGCTGCGGGCGTACACCCAGTTGCAGTCCGGCCTGGGCGCCCTCCAGCGGATCGAGGAGATCCTCGACGTGCCCGCGGAGGGCGCTGACGACCGCCCGGCGTCCGCCGCCGCGACGGCGACCCCGCGCCGTCCGACCCCGATGATCGAGTTCGACCGGGTCGGCTTCGGCTACCCGGGCGGTGAGCCGGTGCTGCACGAGGTCAGCTTCGCGGTCCCCGCCGGCACCCGGACCGCCCTCGTCGGTCCCTCCGGCGCCGGCAAATCCACACTGCTGGCCCTGGTCGAACGCTTCTACGAGGTGAGCGCCGGCGCGGTCCGACTCGACGGCACCGACGTACGGGACCTGCCCCGCGACGCGCTGCGGGCCCGCCTCGGCTACGTCGAGCAGGAGGCTCCCGTGCTGGCCGGCACGCTGCGGGAGAACCTGCTGATCACCACCCCGGACGCCACCGACGACCGGTTGCGCGACGTCCTCGACGAGGTCAACCTGGGCCACCTGGCGCAGCGCACCGCGCTGGGCCTGGACGTGCAGGTGGGTGAGGGCGGCGTGCTGCTCTCCGGAGGTGAACGGCAGCGCCTGGCCATCGCCCGCGCGCTGCTCGCCGGCCCGCCGGTGCTGCTGCTCGACGAGCCGACCAGCAACCTCGACTCCCGCAACGAGGTCGCGCTGCGCCGCGCCATCGACGCCGTGGCCGTTCGCCGGACCCTGTTGATCGTGGCGCACCGGCTCGCCACGGTGGTCGACGCCGACCAGATCGTCGTCCTCGACGGCGGCCGGGTGGTGGCCGTGGGCACCCACGCCGAACTGACCGCCACCGACCCGCTGTACCGGGAACTCGCCAGCCACCAGCTGCTGGTCGGCTGACCGCGCCCCAGGAAGGCCGACTTGCCGGGCGGCCGGGCCGCGCGCGCCGCCCGGAATCGCGTACCGTTGCCGCTCATGGGTGTGTCGCAACGGTTCAAGAGCAAGTTCCGGCGGTTCCTCCAGCGCCCCGGCTCGACCGTGGATCTTGCTCCACTGGAGAAACTGCTCCCGGCGATCGAGGCGCGCGAGGCTGAGCTCACCGCGCTCGACGACGCCGAGCTGACCTCGGCCGCGGGTGCCGCCGTCGGTTACGAGGAGATCTGCGCCGTCGGCCGTGAGGCCGCCCGCCGTGGCCTCGACCAGCGGCCGTACGACGTGCAGCTGCTCGGCGCGATGTCGCTGCTCTCCGGCAAGGTCGCCGAGATGGCCACCGGTGAGGGCAAGACACTGACCGCCACTGTCGCCGCGTACGGGCACGTCCGGCTCGGCAACGGCCCGGTGCACGTGCTCACCATCAACGACTACCTCGCCCGCCGCGACGCCCAGTGGATGGAGCCGGTCTACACCCTGCTCGGTCTCACCGTCGGCTGGGTCAACGAGGCCTCCACCCCGCAGGAGCGGCGCGACGCGTACGCCTGCGACGTCACCTACGTCTCGGTCAGCGAGGCGGGCTTCGACTACCTGCGCGACCAGCTGGTCACCGACGTGGAAGACCGGGTGCAGCCCGCGCTGACCACCGCCATCGTCGACGAGGCCGACTCGATCATGATCGACGAGGCCCGGGTGCCGATGGTCCTGGCCGGCGCCGTGCCGGGCGAGCAGGACCCGGTGCACGCCGCCGCCGCGCTCGTGCGCGGCCTGCGCAAGGACAAGCACTACACGGTCGCCGAGGACGGGCGCAGCGTGGCGTTCACCTCCGCCGGCCTGGCCGCCATGGAGGCCAAGCTCGGCATCGACCTGTACGACGAGGAGCACGTCGCGCAGCTCTCCGCGGTCAACGTGGCGCTGCACGCGCACGCCCTGCTGCACCGTGACGTGGATTACATCGTCCGGGACGGCTCCGTCGAGCTGGTCGACGAGATGCGCGGCCGGGTGGCCCAGCGCCGCCGTTGGCCGGACGGTCTCCAAGCCGCCGTCGAGGCCAAGGAGGGGCTGGACGCCACCGCCGAGGGCGAGGTGCTCGGCACCATCGCCATGCAGGCGTACATCGCGCTCTACCCGAAGGTCTGCGGGATGACCGCCACCGCGGTGCTGGTCGGCGACCAGTTGCGGGAGTTCTTCGACCTCGAGGTCGCGGTGATCCCGCCGAACACCCCGTGCATCCGCGAGGACGAGCCGGACCGCATCTACGCCACCCGGGCGGAGAAGGACGAGGCGCTGATCGACGAGATCCAGCGTTGGCACGCCAAGGGGCGGCCGGTGCTGGTCGGCACCCTGGACGTCAAGGAGTCCGAGGGGTTGGCCGCCGGGCTGAACGCCGCCGGGGTGCCCTGCGTCGTGCTGAACGCCAAGAACGACGACGAAGAGGCCGCGATCATCGCCGAGGCCGGCGCGTACGGCGCCGTGACCGTCTCCACCCAGATGGCCGGCCGGGGCGTCGACATCCGCCTAGGCGGCAGCGACCAGACCGACCAGGAGCGGGTCGCCGAGCTGGGCGGGCTCTACGTGATCGGCAGCGGCCGGCACGACAGCCGCCGGGTGGACGACCAGCTGCGCGGTCGGGCCGGCCGGCAGGGCGACCCGGGCGGCTCGGTCTTCTTCGTCAGCCTGGAGGACGACCTCGTCGTCCGGCACGCCGCCGACTCGGTGCCGGCCTCGCCGCGGATGAACGCCGACGGTCTGGTGACCGACGAGCAGGTCGACTACGCCGTGGAGCACGCCCAGCGTGTCGCCGAGGGCGTCAACCACGAGATCCACCGCAACACCTGGCGCTACAGCGTGGTGATCGAGCAGCAGCGTAAGGCGCTCGCCGCGCGCCGCGAGCGGTTGCTGACCAGTGACGTGGCCGCGGTGATGCTGCTGGAGAAGGAGCCCGAGAAGGCCGGCGAGATGGACGAGGACCTGCTCGCCCGTGCCGCCCGGTCGATCGCGCTCTACCACCTGGACCGGCTCTGGGCCGAGCACCTGGCCGAGCTGTCGGAGGTCCGCGAGGGCGTGCACCTGCGCGCGCTGGGCCGGCTCGACCCGCTGGACGAGTTCCACCGGGCCGCGGTGCCGGCGTTCAACGACCTGATCCCGGAGATCGAGGCCCGCACCATCGCCACCTTCACCGAGACCGAATTCGATGAGGACTGGCAGCCCGACGACGGCACCCTGGTCCGGCCCACCGCCACCTGGACGTACCTGGTGCACGACAACCCGTTCGGGTCCGAGCTCGACCGTCTGATCGCGTCGATCGGGCGGCGGCTCAGCGGCGCCTCGCGCTGACGTATCGACCATCGGGGCCCCGACCGCGCCTCCGCGGGCGACCGGGGCCCCGATTTACGCCGTTTCGACCCAGGTTTCCCAGGGTAGTAGGGCTGGTCGGTCGAGTCGGGAGAGAGCAGACGATGACACAGGTGACGATGCGTGCCGGGCAGGCGCGAGACGGCACGGAGGCTGCGAACCGGTGAATCTCGACACGCGCGAACCGGTGGTGCACACCCTCGGCGTCCTGGAAGCAGCCGCGCTGTTACGGGAGCTGACCGCCGGGCTGATCGCCCTGACCGACTTTGATGAGGCGCTGCTGGCCCTGGTCCGGGTCACCCGGGACGCCGTCGCCGGGGTGCGCTGGTGCGGGTTCACCGCCCTGCGGGCCGGCGAGCCGGCCGGGGTGGCCGCCTCCGACGAGGGGCTGGCCGGCCTGGACGACCTTCGACACGGGCCGGACACGCCCGCGCTGAGCGCGATCCACCGCCGCGAGATGATCCTCGCCGCCGACCTGACCGGTGAGCCCCGCTGGCCGGCCTGGACGGCGCACGCCCGCGACCTCGGCGTACGCGGGGTGATCTCCGCACCCGTCGACATCGACGACCAGGTCATCGGGGCGATCAACCTGTACGCCGCCGCGCCGGACCTGTTGACCCCGCAACACCAGTTGACCGCCATGCTGCTCGCCGAACACGCCGGCCTGCTGCTCGCCGCCGTCCGCGACCGCAACCGACAGCTCACCCTCGCCGGTGAACGGGACGCCTCACTCCTGCACGACGGGGTGGTGGGCCAGGCCGTCGGCGTGATCATGACGCAGCGCGGATGCCCACCAGCCGAGGCCCTCGACGTGCTGCGTACCGCCGCCTCGTCGCTGGACATCCCGCTGCGCGAGGTAGCCGAGCGCCTGGTCCGGACGGTCTCCCGCCAACGCGACAACTGACCCCGGCGGCGTCCTTCCCGTGGCCCCCGTCGGCCGGTCGGCCCGTCGGCCCGCCGGCCGCGTGGGCCCCGTCGGCTGGGTCGGCCCCGTGGGCCGTTGAGTCGCGTCGACGGGGTGACCGACTCGGTTTTCAGCAAGTCGGGGTGTCACGGGCCGACGGACGCCCCGACGTCCTGAAACCCGAATCGACTGCCCCTCCCGCTGGCCCCCACCCTGAACGGTTGATCATGAAGTTATTGCCCTCCGCTGCGGCGAGTCGCGGCAATAACTTCATGATCAACGGGGTGGGGGCGGGGGGTGACCTTTCCGGAGACGTTTACAGTTGTCGGTCTGGCCGTCCGGCCTTGGCAGGCGGCCGTGGTGCCCGTTCTCCCTGCCGGCGGCGAGTCGGGCGGCATCGTTTCGCCTCAACCGGCCCCGGGTAGCACTCTGGTCAGGTGAGCTGCGCCGACCCGGGGGAGGACCGATGCAGAGCCGGCTGCGGGTGCAGGGGCAACCGATCCAACCGATGCTGGTGACGTTCCCGCTCGGGCTCTTCGTCAGCGCCACCGTCTTCGACCTCACCGACGTGATCGGGGGGCCCGCGTTCCTCGGGGAGGTCGGCTACTGGACCGGCGTCGCCGCCCTCGTCGCCGCCGCGCTGACCGCCGTGGCCGGCATGGTCGACCTGTGGGACGTGCCGGGCGACCGTACCCGCCGCACCGCTGTCGCCTTCAACCTGGTGAACGCGGTGATGGCCGCGATGTTCCTGCTCACCTGCCTGGTCCGGTCGCACTCCCCGCAGCGCGGCGCGTCGGTCGCGATCCTGGTCACCGAGCTGGTCGCGCTGGCCGTCGGCGGGGTCGGCGTGCACCTGGGTGCCCGCCTGATGCGTCAGTTCGACAGCAGCCGCGCCGAGACCGGCGGCCTGGAGGCGCTGGCCGGCTCCACCGGCGAGATCGCCCGCCCCTGACCGACCTGCCGCCCGACCTGCCGCCCTGGCCCGACCCACCCGTCGGGCCTGCTCGACCTGCTGCCCGCCCTGCCGCCCTGGCCCGACCCGCCTGTAGGGCCTGCTCGACCTGCTGCGCGACCTGCTGCCCTGGCCCGACGCGCCCGTAGGGCCTGCTCGACCCGTGAGCCGGGCGGTCGGCCGGTCGGCGGGCCTGGTGCGCGGGGCCGGTAACCGTGCGACTGGTCGGTTTACCATCCCCGGATGACCTCCTCTCTGGACACGCTTCCGAAGATCGGCGCGCCCGCCACCCGGGCCCTGCACGGCGCCGGCTACACCGCGCTGCGCCAGCTCGCGGGCGTTCCTCGGACGGACCTGGCCGCGCTGCACGGCATGGGCCCGAAGGCGCTCGGGATCCTCCAGGCGGCCCTCGAGGAGCACGGGCTCGGCCTCGGCTGAGATCCACCGCGGACGCCCCGGCCGGACGCAGGCAAATGGGTTGCCGGCCGGGTGAGCGGCCGCAAGGCTGAGCGCCATGACCGCTGAGCGTGACGCAGAGGACGTGATCGCGGAGGCCGCCGCCGCGCCCGTCGATGGTTGGGGCTTCGGCTGGCTGGCCGGCCGGGCCACCGAGGAGCGTCCACAGTGGGGGTACGCCCGGCTGGTCGCCGCCCGGATGGCGCGGGCCGACGCGGCGCTGGACGTCGACACCGGCGGCGGGGAGGTGCTCGCCGAGGTGCCTCGTCCACCGAAGCTGCTGACGGCGACCGAGGCGTGGCCGCCGAACGTGGAGGTTGCCCGACGAACCCTGCGCCGGGTTGGCGCGTCGGTGGTCGCGGTCGCGCCGGACGGGCCGCTGCCGTTTCGTGACGCCTCATTCGACCTGGTGGTCAGTCGGCATCCGGTGCGTACCGACTGGGTTCAGACGGCGCGGGTGCTGCGGCCGGGCGGGACGTTCCTGTCGCAGCAGATCGGGGCCGGCACCATGCGGGAGCTGAGTGAGGCGATCCTCGGGCCGCTGCCGCCTCCGACCCAGCGGCACCCCGAGCACGCGGTCGCCGCCGCCGAGGCCGCTGGCCTGCGGGTGGTCGACCTGCGTCGGGCCACGCTGCGGGCGACCTTCGCCGACATCGGCGCGGTGGTCTGGTTCCTGCGCAAGGTGATCTGGACGGTGCCCGGGTTCACTGTCGACCGCTACCGCGCACCACTGCGCGACCTCCACCACCGCATCGCCAGAGAGGGACCTTTCGTCGCCCACGCCCACCGCTTCCTCATCGAGGCCACCCGCCCCTGACGGCCCACCCCCACCCGTCGATCTTGCACTTTCGGCACTCGCAAATGCCGCTGAACTGGGCAATTCGACAACCGAAACTGCAAGATCGGCGGAGAAAGGGCGAGGGCGTGGGTGGGGCGGGGCGGGGGTGAGGGCGGGAGTGAGGGTGAGGGTGAGGGCGGGGTTAGTGGTGGTGGGTTTGGTGGTGGGTTGCTAGGACGTCGGCGCCGAAGTCGCTGGCGGGGCGGCGCAGCACGGTGTGTGCGTGGTTGCCGTCCGCGGTGGTGTTGTCGTACTCGATCAGCAGGTCGTCGCCCTGCACCCGGTAGTAGTGCCGCCGCCCGGGGTGGGTCGGGCCGGCCCAGGCGAAGTGCAGCGGGCCGGCGTCCAGTCGGGTCGCCTCCCGGATGGCCAGCTCGGGCGGCAGCCGGTCGAGGTAGAGGGCAACCACCTGGTCGAGTAGCGCGCGGCCGGTCGGTCCCAGCCGCTCCGCCGGTACGCCGAGGGGCTCCAACGGCGCGTCGACCCGCCCACGGGTGGCGCTGATGATGTCCGCCGGCGCCTCGTCGGCGATGATCGCGGCGGCCCGCTCGGCGGGGCCCAGCGCGTCGAGCAGGGCGCGGGCCAGGTCCTCCTCCACACCGAGTGGGCGGGAAACCGGCCGGCCGGCGTAGCGGACCGCGGCCGGGTTGGCGCCGAAGAAGATCGGCGCGGGGGAGACCTGGCCGTCCACCACTGTCATGTTCACCGACAGGTGGTGCCCTTCGAGTCGCCACGCCCAACAGTCGTCGCGCGCCGGGTCACCGAACACGGCCACCCAGTAGTCGGCACTGTGCCGCCCGCGCTGCCAGCCCTCGGCCCGGTCCAGCACCTCCTCCAGCGAGATGATCGCCATCGCCTGTGCGTACGCCGAGGAGCTGAGTGCGGTGGCCAGCAGCCGGTGGGCGGCCTTGCGGGCGGTGACGTCGAGCTCGGCGAGGCAGACGCCCGGTCGGGGTCGGGGCCGGTATTCCAGCCAGCGTCGGGCCGCCTCGTCGTCGAACGCGTGCACGGCGCTCTCGCGGGCGGCGGGGTCGAGGGCGGTCAGCAGCGCGGTCGCGGCGGCCCGCATCTGCTCCGGCAGAGGATCTTCCACCGACCCTGTATACCGGCCGGCCGTGCCGGTGTCAGCCGACGCGCAGCAGCTCTGTCATCTCCGGCAGGTCGAAGAAGCGCGCGGTCTCGACGGCCGACGGGTTGCCGTGTGCCGGATCCGCGCCGGCGGCGAGGAGCGCGCGGACCGCTTCGGTGCTGCTGCGGAAGACTGCCGCCGCCAACGCTGTCTGACCTCGGTCGTTGGCGCGGGTGTGGTCGGCGCCGCGGCTGAGCAGGGCGGCCACCGTGTCTGGCTGGGAGTGGTACGAGGCCAGGATGAGCAGTGTGTCGCCCTTGTCGTTGGTGAGGTTTACCGGCAGGCCGGCGTCGATCTGCGCCGCCAGTTCGTCGGTGGCGCCGGCTCGGGCCAGGTCGAACATCCGGTGCGCGAACGCCAGCGTCTCGGCGTCGAGGTTCTCGGTCACCGGTCCAGGATAGGACGTGTCTTTCGGATCTTCGCCGGCCTACGACGGGCCCGGACGACGCCGTCCAGCCGCCTTGCCGGATCGCCGTCGGGGCCTCGTCTCGGCGCGACGAGATCCGGGAGACACGCCCCAGCCACACCGGTCCTGATAGGTTGCTCGGCCGGTGCGCTGGGGGAGGGTCCGATGGGTGAGACGGTGTACGTGGGCAACGCGGGCGTCGACGGCGCCACCAACGCTGGTTGGTTGCTCGGGCACTTCGCGCCGCCGGGGGAGATCCGGCACAGCACCGACGTCGAGGTGAAGTGGGGCGTGCATCCGCCCGGGCAGGCCCGGTCGCGGTGGGCGACCGGTGAGGTGCGCACCACTCTGCTCGTACTCGTCGAGGGGTGTTTCCGGGTGGAGTTGCCGGACCGGACGGTGCGGCTGGCCGCGCCGGGCGACTACGTGGTGTGGGCCCGTGGGGTGGACCATTCCTGGTTCGCCGAGCGGGCGTCGGTGGTGTTGACGGTGCGTTGGCCCTCGTTGCCGGGTTACCGCGCGGACCCACCGGTGCTGCGCTGATTCACCCGAGCGGCTGACCCTGCGTCCCATCAGACGGAATTACCTACTAAACCTATAGGCTTTGCCGTCTAGAGTACGAGGGCACCCCGCCGAACGACCCGCGAGGAACCGCCATGACGCACCACCGTCCGGAGCCCGACCTGCTCACCGTTGCCGCCGGATGGGCCGAACCGGCTTGCTGGCCAGTCGCGCTGCGTTTCGACCCCGCCGAGCGTTGGTACGCCCGCCTCGCCGTCACCGACGAGCACGAGGTGTGGGCGCTGAGCTGGCTGCCCGGGCAGGGCACCGACCTGCACGACCACGGCGGCTCCTCCGGGGCGTTCCGAGTGGTCAACGGCGCGCTCACCGAGGAGACGGTCAGCGCCGGTCGACTACGCCCCCGACTGCTGCCGGCCGGCGCGGGCCGCCGCTTCGGCCCCCGGCACGTGCACCGGGTGACCAACCGAGGCGTCGATCCAGCGGTCAGCGTGCACGTCTACCGGCCGGCGCTGCTGCGGATGACCCGCTATCACCTCCTCGACGGGCGGCTGCGGGTCGCCGAGGTCGCCGAGGCCGGCCGGTCCTGGTAGCCCGCGCACACCGAGAACCCCTGTCACCGGAAGGAACCGATAATGCAGACAACCGCCGAGCACTGTCCCGCCCCAGTGCCGCCACCGGGCTCCCGGGGCATCGACGAGATCCTGGCCGCCGCGCGGGCCCGGCTGCGCCGGCTGGACCCCGAGCGGGCGCACCTGGCGTACCGGGCCGGAGCGCTGCTGGTCGACATCCGCCCCGCCGCGCAACGGGCCGCGCACGGCGTGGTGCCGGGCTCGCTCATCGTCGAACGCAACGTGTTGGAGTGGCGCTTCGACCCACGCTGCGCGGCCCGGCTGCCGCAGGCAGTCGACTACGAACTGCCGGTGGTGATCCTCTGCCAGGAGGGCTACACCTCGTCGTTGGCAGCCGCCGCGTTGCAGGACGTCGGCCTGCACCGGGCCACCGATGTGGTCGGTGGGTTCGCGGCCTGGCGGATCGCGGGCCTGCCGGCCCTCGGCCCGACCCCACTGCACCACCCCTCTCCCCTCGCGTCCCCGGTCAACGCCGGCTGGGCGCGCCGCTGACCGTCACGCCACACCCGGCGTGGCGCGCGTACCGCCACTCAGGAGGCACCATGTCCGTCGTCGCCATCCCCACGCGCCGCCACCCCGGCGTGCGCCCGCCGGCCCGTCCGCGCACCAGCCCGACCCTGACCATCACCCTCGACCTCGTCCCCGGGCCGCTGAGCCCTCGGCTGGCCCGGCTGGTGCAGCTGCTCGGCGAGCTGGCCGAGTCGGGGGAGGGCCAACTGCGTGCCGTCGAGGACCCCGCGTCGGGGCCGCGACCGGCCCCGCGCCCCGCCGCGCCGCCCGCCGCACCGGACCACGTCCGCATCCTGGCCGGCTCGCGGATGGTCCGCCAAGGCGACCAGGTCATCGCGCTGACCCGCATCGAGTACGAGCTGCTGCTGTTCCTGGCCGAGCGGCCCCGCCGGGTCTTCACCCGCCTGCAACTGCTCTCCAGCGTCTGGGGCTACGAGCACGCGGTGGCCCGGACGGTGGACGTGCACGTCCGCCGGCTGCGGGCCAAGCTGGCCGGCTCGGAGGTGGTCACCACCGTCTACGGCGTCGGCTACCGGCTGGCCGACGAGGCGCCGATCAGCGTGGATCACAGCAGCTGAGCCCTGGTCCGGCGGCGATGTGACCGCCTGGTGAACCGGTCGGGGACCCCCGTAACGGGGCATCTCGACGACTCTGCTGTAATCATCAGGCCTCGTACGCAGAGCGAGCATTTGGCTCCGATGTGTTCGTCAATTGTCACATTCATGCAACGTAGCCGCCTCTTGACCCTCGCCCAGGCGCCGGGAAGCATCGATGAAGCGGCGTCCCGGGCCGTGGGGAGATACCCGGACCAGCCCAAGGAGGACCATGTCGGTCAGCCCCGCCTCGTCGCGCGCCGGATGGCATACGTCCCAACCCGCGGTGCCCGGTCGACCTCCCGGCGGCCAGCGTCGCCCGGCGAACACCGCAGCGCCCGTGCTCACCGTGACGCTGTCCATCCCACTGGCCTGTGAGGAGTCGCTGACCCCGGCGGCGCGCCGGCTGTTGGAGGCCGCTCGCGAGATGCTCGAGCGCGGCGAAGGCGTGATCATCGGCTCGGTCCCGGCCGAACGCCGCCCCGACCAGGCGCCCGCCAACCGGTCGCCGTCCCGCCCGATCAGCCCGACCATTCCCGCCCTGCACATCCTCGCCTCGTCGCGCTCGGTGCTGCGTGACGAGGAGCCGCTGCCGCTGACCCGGCTGGAGTTCGACCTGCTGCTGCATCTGGTCGCCCACCCGCGCCGGGTGTTCACCCGGCTGCAACTGCTCAACGCCGTCTGGGGCTACGAGCACGCCGGCGTGCGTACCGTCGACGTGCACGTGCGTCGGCTTCGCGGCAAGGTCGGCGTGGACGTCCCGCTGGTCACCACCGTCTACGGCGTGGGCTACCGGCTGGCCGACGACGCGCGGGTCACCATCGACCGCAGCGGCTGACCGGCGGCACCGCCGTACCCGGCGCGGGGCAGGATGGTCCGGTGCGCATCCGCCCCATCTCGCCCGACCTGCTCGTCACCGAGCTGACCGGCCGGCTGGCCGACGCGGCGACCCGCGCCGCCGCCGGTCCCGCGCGGCTGCGGGTGGCAGTGGACGGCGCCCCCGCCGCCGGCGTCGACGACCTGGCCGCGGCGCTGGTCGACCCGCTGCGCGCCCAGGGTCACCCGGTGCTGCACGTCCGCGCCACCGACTTCCTGCGCCCCGCGTCGCTGCGCTTCGAGTTGGGGCGCACCAACCCGGACTCCTTCTACGAGGCCTGGGTCGACGAGGCCGGGCTGCGCCGGGAGGTGCTCGACCCGGCCGGTCCGGGCGGCAGCGGCCGGCTGCTTCCGTCGCTCTGGGACGCCGACGCCGACCGGGCCAGCCGCGCCCGCTACGTCGACCTGGCCCCCGGCGGTGTCGTCCTGGTCAGCGGCTCGCTGCTGCTCGGCGGTGGCCTGCCCTTCGACGTGACCGTCCACCTGGAGGTGTCCCCGGCGGCGCTGCGCCGGCGCACCGAGCCGGCCCAGCAGTGGGCGCTGCCGGCCTTCGACAGGTACGCCGAGGAGGTCGTCCCGGCGAGCTTCGCCGACGTCGTGGTACGCGCCGACGACCCCCGCCGACCGGCGCTCGTGGAGCCCGGCGGGAACGACTGACAACAACCGAGAATTTGTCGGTTTGCACTGCTGATTCGGCGGGTACTCGCCCGGCTCACAGAGCACGGGTGACCGCCCGCGCGCCGAACGCGACAGTGACCGGGGCCCCGCGCCGCCGGCACCCGGTTCACCTTGAGCCACAGGCCCAGGAAAGGCAGGCAGCGATGCTCGTCCACGACACGGTCGGTACGACCCGGTCCCAGACGGAGATCGATCAGATCCGACAGTCGCTCCAGGCGCGCTACGACGAGCTGACCGCGGAGTACGACCAGGCGGTGCTCCAGAGCCAGGTGCTGCGGCTGGTGGAGGTCGGCGACACCGCCGGCGACGACCAGGCCGACAGCGGCACCAAGACCGCCGAGCGGGACACCGCCCAGTCCCTGCTACGGACCATCCTCGACCGCCGCGCCCAGTACGAGCACGCCCTCGGCCGGCTCGAGGAGGGCACCTACGGCTGGTGCGAGGGCTGCTCGGCGGCGATCCCGGTGGAGCGGCTGGAGATCTTCCCGTCCGCCACCACCTGTGTGACGTGCAAGCAGACTCGCGAGCGGCGGGCGGCCTGAGCCACCCCAGCGGTTGCCGGTCGGTCCGCGACGCGATGGACTTCCACGATGGGTGACATCCTCGTGGGCACCGCGTCCTGGACCGACCGCACACTGCTGGACTCGGGGTGGTATCCGCAGACCGCCGACACCCCGGAGAAGCGGCTGGCCTACTACGCCAAGCAGTTCCCGCTGGTCGAAGTGGACGCCACCTACTACTCGCCGCCCGCCGAGGCGACCGCGCGGCTGTGGGCCGAGCGCACCCCGGCCGGCTTCACCTTCAACATCAAGGCGTTCAGCCTGCTGACCGGGCATCCCACCCGGGTCAGCGCGCTCTACAAGGACCTGCGCCCGGAGACCGACAAGAAGAACGTCTACCCCGACGACCTGCCCGCGCAGTCGTACGAGGAGGTGTGGACGCGCTTCCTGTCGGCGCTGGACCCGCTGGTCGAGGCCGGCAAGCTGGGCGCGCTGCTGTTCCAGTTCCCACCCTGGTTCACCATCAAGCGGGCCAACAAGCAGTACCTGCTGGAGGTGGCGAAGCGCTGCGCGCCGCTGCGCCCGGTGTACGAGTTCCGGCACGCCTCCTGGTTCGACGGCGACAACGCCGACGAGACCCTGGCCTTCCTGCGCGAGCACAAACTGCCGTACGTCTGCGTGGACATGCCGCAGGGCCACCGCTCGTCGCTGCCTCCGGTGCTGGCCGCCACCGCGGACCTCGCCGTCATGCGCTTCCACGGGCACAGCGACAAGTGGACCAGCAAGGACATCCACGAGAAGTTCGGCTACCACTACTCCAAGCGGGAGTTGGCCGACTGGGCGCCGAAGCTGCGCGAGCTGGCTGACGAGGCCGGGCAGACCCACGTGCTCATGAACAATTGCTACCGCGACTATGCGCAGACCAACGCAAAAACCCTCGCAGGTCTCCTCGACGCCGGCTGACCTCACCCGATCCGGGTGGGGCCGCCTCACCCGCTGCGCGGGCATGGTGGACGCGGTGGGTACGGCCGTCCGTCGACGGCCGACGCCGGAGACGACACGGAGGTGACGGGGATGACGGCTCGAGTGGTGACGGATCGACGGCGTGGTGCCGTCCTGCACGTGGTCGGCACGGCCGACAACGCCCGGCGCGCCCCGCAGGGCAGCCCGGTGCGGGCCCGCCGTGGGCCGGTGGGGCCGCCCCGCCGCGCCGACGACCGACGGTGGGACACCACGGAACGGGGGTCGACCGATGGCTGACGCGATGATCTCGGCGTTCGAGTCCTCGCTGGACAAGACGAACCTCATTCTCAAGGACATCGAGAACGCCTACGGCTGGCCGAAGGAACGGCGCAACCAGTCGTACGCGGCGCTGCGCACGGTGCTGCACCTGCTGCGCGACCGGCTGCCGGTGGACGAGAGCGTGGAGTTCGCCCAGCAGTTGCCGGTGCTGGTGCGGGGCATCTACTTCGACGGCTGGGTGCCGTCGGACGTGCCGATCAAGCTCAACCGCGACGACTTCCTCTACGAGGTGCGGCAGGGCTTCCCGTACGACGCGGAGGGTGGCCCGGAGCGGGTGACGCAGGTGGTGCTGGACACGCTGCGCCGCCACGTCACCCAGGGTGAGTGGCAGGACGTGAAGGACACCATGCCCAAGGACCTCGCCACGATGATGCCGTGACAGCCCGACACCGCGAGCCCGCCCGACCGACGTCGGGCGGGCTCAGTCGTCATCGGCGACGGTCGTGGGCACCCGCGACACCGGGTGCCCGGCCTGCCGGGCCAGCGCGGCGAACGCCACGGCGTCCACGATCGCGGCGCCGCCCGGATCGTTGTTGAAATAGACGTACGTCGGCTCGTCCGCGCCAAAGGCGTCGGTCAGCCGACCGACCCACGACCGCAGCGCGGCCCGACCGTAACGCGGCCACGGCCGTGCCCGCCCCTCGTGCAGCCGCAGGTAGCCGAAGTCGGTGGTGCGCCATCGCGGGGCGATCGGGCGGCCCAGCCGGTCCGCCCAGACCAGCGCGGCCCGACGCCGCTCCAGCACCGCCCGGGTGGCGTCGGTCCACCAGGAGGGATGCCGGGGCTCGACCGCTACCCGCACCTGCGCCGGGAACAGTCGCAGCGTCGCGTCCAGCGCCTCGACGTCCGCCCGCAGGTTCGGTGGCAGTTGCAGCAGCACCGGGCCGAGCCGGTCACCGAGCGCGGTGGCGCGGCCGAGGAACCGGGCCACCGGCTCCGCCGGGTCACGCAGTCGCTTGATGTGGGTGAGGTAGCGGCTCATCTTCACCGCCACGCAGAAATCCGCCGGGGTGCGTGCCCGCCAGGCGGCGAAGGTGTCCCGCTCGGGCAGCCGGTAGAAGGCGTTGTTGACCTCGACAGTGGCGAACCCGGCCGCGAAGTGCTCCAGCCAGAGCCGCTGCGGCAGCCCCTGCGGGTAGAAGCGGCCGCGCCAGTCCCGGTACTGCCAGCCGGACGTGCCCACCAGGATCACCACCCCATCCTGGCACTCTCCGCCGCCGCCCGCGAACTGCCCGTGTCGCCCCGGTTCGGCGTCTACGGTGAGGGTTAGAGAAGATCGCGCGTGGGGTACCACCCGCAGCACGACGGACCCCGGCGTACGGCGGGGCGGCACACCCGAGGGAGTACCGATGGCACTCAACGATGACGACATGCAGACCACCGGCGGCGGCGGCGCGGAGGGCCCGGCCGACGGCGGCGCGACGCCCGGTCAGCACGACGGTGGCGCCGATGGTGGCGCGGAGGGTCCCGCCGACGGTGGTGCCACCCCGGGCCAGCACGATGGTGGCGCCGACGGCAGCGCGGAGGGTCCCGCCGACGGCGGTGCCACCCCCGGTCAGCACGACGGTGGCGCCGATGGTGGCGCGGAGGGTCCCGCCGACGGTGGTGCCACCCCGGGCCAGCAGGACGGCGGCGCTGACGGCAGCGCCCGGTAGCGGCTCGCCATGACCTACCTCGACCCGCCGGGCGGCCACCACGGCCGCCCGGCGGTTCCGTCCCCCGAGGCCACCGCGGCGCTGGCCCGCTGCGTCTCGGTCGAACCGGCCAAGTTCGCCGCCGCGCACTGGGGGCACACCCCGCTGCTGTCCCGAGCCGCCGAACTACCCGACCCGGCCGGCTTCACCGACCTGCTCAGCCCCGCCGACGCCGACGAGTTGCTGAGCCGGCGCGGCCTGCGTACCCCGTTCCTGCGCGTCGCCAAGGACGGCCAGTTGGTCGCGGCGTCGCGCTGGACCGGCGGCGGCGGCGCGGGAGCCGAGATCGGCGACCAGGTGCTCGACGAGCGGGTCCTGGAGCAGTACGCGTCCGGGGCGACCCTGGTGTTGCAGGGGCTGCACCGGATCTGGCCGCCGCTCGTCGACTTCGCCCGCGACCTGGGCCTCGCGCTCAACCAGCCGTTACAGATCAACGCCTACCTGACCCCGGCCGGCAGCCAGGGCTTCGCCACCCACTACGACACCCACGACGTGTTCGTGCTCCAGGTCGACGGCCGCAAGCACTGGCGGATCCACCAGCCGGTGCTGCCCGACCCGCTGGAGAAGCAGCAGTGGGGTGGGCGCGCCGACGAGGTCGGTGCCACCGCGCAGGGCCCGGCCGCGCTGGACGTGGTGCTCGCCCCCGGTGACGCCCTCTACCTGCCCCGGGGGTGGCTGCACAGCGCGCAGGCGCAGGACGCCAGCTCGTTGCACCTGACAGTGGGCATCCGCGCGCTCACCCGTTACGCCCTGGTCGAGGAGTTGTTGACGCTGGCCGCCGAGGACCAGCGGCTGCGGGCCAGCCTGCCGTTCGGCACCGACGTCGCCGACCCGGACGCCATCGAGCCGGAGCTGACCGAGACCGTGGAGGCGTTGCGGGACTGGCTGCTGCGCGCCGACCCGGCCGCCGTCGCCGCGCGACTGCGGCAACGGGCCTGGCCGGCCGCCCGCCCGGCGCCGATCCGACCGCTCGCCCAGGCCGACGCGCTGGCCACCCTGGACGCCGACACCCGGGTCGCCCTGCGTCCCGGCCTGCGCTGGCAGTTGGTGCCGCACGACTCGGACACGGTGGCGCTGCGGCTCTTCGACCGCACCATCACCCTTCCGGCGACCTGCGAGCCGGCCGCCCGCGCAGTGCTCACCGGCACTGTCACCCGGGTCGGTGACCTGCCCGGCCTGCCCGACGACGCCGACCGGGTCACCCTGGCCCGCCGACTGCTCCGCGAGGCTGTCCTGGTTCCGGCCTGAGCTACCCGGCGGTGGCCGCGACCAGCTCGATCCTGAGCGTGTTCGTGATCTCGTCGGTCAGCTCGCCCTCGGCGCCGACCGAGATCGTGCCCTGCTCGGTGACCCCGAAGACGAGTTCCACAGCGCCGGCCTTCAGCACCAGCGGGTCGTCACCGCCGCTGCCGGCGGCGACCACCGCGCGGATCGTGGTGATCGCGTCCACCAGGGTCGCCGCGACCGCGCTGTGCCGCAGCTCGTGCCGATCCTGGAGATCCTCCGCGACGAGCGTGATGTCGATCGTGTGGGTCTTCTGGTGGGAGCGGCTGCCACCCACCTTCACCTTCCAGCCGATCACCGGGACCCGGAAGTCCACGCCACCGCCGGCCTTCGTGGTGACGACCGCGCTCAGGATCAGCTGAACGGAGGCGACCCGAAGATCCCGGCCCTCGTCGGTCGTGGAGATGCCGGCTTGCTCCACCGCGTACTTCACCGCCGACACCAGTTCCGCGACGGGCACGCTGTAGTCGGTCACGTCCATGCCGCAACACCCTTCTGCACGAGTTGACTTGCCGGCCGCTCAGACGGCGGCGGTGGCAAACGGGTCGCCGTACACGGTGTAGGCCAGCCAGGTCGGGTCGAGCGGGTCGTCCTGCTGCTCGATCCGTGCGGCGAGGGCGGCCGCCCCGAGCGTGGCGCCGTCGGCGAGGGAGCGGTAGAACGCTGTCGCGAAGCGCGCCGAGCTGTCCGAGCGCACCGCCCAGAGCGTGCCGACGAAAGCGCCCGCTCCGGACGACATGAACTGCTGCGCCCAGCCGAGCATCTTGGTGTACGTCGGGGCCACGCCCGCGCTCCGGCACGCGTTGATGAACACGAGGGGACCGGTCTCCGCCAGCAGTTTGCGAATGCTGGCCTCGGCGAGCAGGGTCGGCTTGAACCGGCCGCCGTCCATGTCGATGTATGAGCCGTCCGCCGAGAAGGTGTTGTGGCAGGCGAAGTGGGTCGCTCCCAGCGCCCCCGAATTGATCAGGGTGAGGAGTTCGTCGGCCCTGGTGATGGGCTCGCTGTGGGCCGCGCCGAGGATCGCGCGGATGGCGGTGATCTCCTCGTGCGCGCCGGTGGGGGCCTTCGCCGGCACGACGAAACGCGGGTTGCGCAGGCCGACCTTCGCGTTCCGGTGTTGACCGTAGGTGCGACGGACCACGGGGACCTGCTCGACCAGGAAACCGGCATCGCGTTGGGCGCTGAGCGGATAGAGCAGTTCCCACGGGACCACGTCGTGGTCGGTGGCGATCGTGAAGGCGCTCATGTCGCCGCCGACCTGCCAGAACTGGTCCTGCACGTCGGCCGGCACCAACTCCGACCACAGCTGGATCCCCGCCGACCGGATGACCTCGCGGGTCATCGCCGCGGTGTAGCGGGAACCACCGCCGGCCAACTGCTGCATCTCTCGGATGGCGTTCTCCACCGCGGCGTTGGGCGTGTTCGTGACCGACTCGACGACCGGGGCGAACAGCGCCGCGTCGGACCGCAACTGGAACGTGTACCGGCTGCCGTCGAACCGGACCTCCATGGTGACCTCGCCCGGCCGTGCCCGCGGGGCACCCAGCGGCGCGACCTTCGGTTGTCCGTCGCGGAACGGCCCACCGTCGGCGACCGAGACCTCGACCGAAACCTCGGTGAGGAACGTGCCGCCGGCCCAGGCGGTCACGTCGACGCGATGCAACCCTGGGGTACGCGCCCCGAAACCGAACCGGATCGGGTCCGGATCGTCGTCCGGCGTGACCAGCACGGTCTGCTGGAGTGGGCCCTCGGCGTGCAGGCCGGCGGGCGCGTGGACGGTCACGGTCACCGGTGTGCCGGCCTCTGCGACGAGGAAACTCCGCATCCGTGCCGCCACGGCGTCTGCGGGAACCGATCGTCCCTCGGTGACGAGCCGGACCTCGACGCTCAGATCCTGCCCCGCCGGGACCTGCGTGGGTGCGCGTGCCACCAACAGCCGCTCTGCTTTCGGAATGGTCTCCGAGGAGGGAGGTCTCGCCCCTGGCTCCGATCCCACGCTCTGCCAGGGCGCGCCGCTGCCCGCCGTGTGGGGCAAGGTCGGTGGTCCGGTGAACGTCGGTGTCGCCCCGATTTCGACGTTCACCGCACGGTCCGCCTGGACATTCGCCCAGAGGCTCAGCCTCCGCGCCTCCCATCGCTCCAAGGGGTGCTCGGCGCGTTCGCGCATGGCGTCTGTTTGCCGCTTCGACGTGCGCTCGCGCACATAGCGACTGGTGCGATCGTCGAGGGACAGCCGGGTGCTGCTCAGGTGGAGGGTGATGCCGCCGAGCGCCGAGGCGTCGTCGGTGAGCCGTCGGTCCAGGGCGGTCTGGGCCGCGAAAATCTCGTCGATGGCGTACTGCGCACTGATCGGCCGGCAGGTGTCCAGCAGGAACTCGCGGACCAGGACCCCGGCGTCCGTGATCGCGTGTCGGACGATCAGCGCCGGGTCGGTCACCCGGAGGCCGACGGTGATCGACGCCTCGAAGTGGTACGCGGCGGTCCCGGCCGGGAGCCGGAGGTTGACGACGATGGAGTGGTCACTGGTGTCCACCTCGTAGCGCGTCGAGTAGTGGGCCACGAACCCGGGGTGCCACCACCTCAGCCGGTCACTGTCGGCGGCCTCCAGATCACCCGTGCGGGTCGAGTAGACGATCGCCGCCGAGGGCCCGTGGCTGGGGGGCGGCATGAGCCCTCGCACCGGCTCTACGCTGAGGATCAGCGGGATCGCGGGCCCGGCCGGTGCGGCCTCCCGACCGAAGGCCGTCGCGAGGTCGTCGACCAGGTGGTCGATGTCCGCTTGGACGCTGCTCGTATGGATCCGCCGGTAGTGCTGCTGGCCGAGCGGTCTGCGCGCTTCGGGCAGGGGCCCCGCGGATGGCAGTTCGGCGTCGTCCACAAGCACCGGAATGACCGGAACCTGCTGTCTGAAGGCGGCGGCGATCGTCCGGCGGCTGAAGCCCGGTAGGCGGTCCACGCGGCCTGCCGACTCGCCGCGCGAGGGAGTTTCGATCACGACGATGAGCGCCGCCGAGGCAGACAGGCGGCGCCCAAGCTCGGCGAAGGGCAGGATCACGCGGGGATCGTCGCGAACGACACTGTCGCTGCCGAATCGAGTGGTCAGCACGTCATCGAGCAGGCGCGCGACGGGGTGATCGTCGTCGGAGCGGTAACTCATGAAGAAGCTGACCATTTGACGTACCGTATCGAAGATCGCGCCCTGATTTTCGCCGCGCCGACGGTCGGCTTCTCGACAACCCTCTGTGGACGCTCCGACCGGCTCAGCGGCCGATTGCCAGCAGCAACGCGGTGGTCAGCAGGCCCGCCCCGAGCACCACGGTGATCGGTCGGGGGCCGAGCACCGCGTGCCGGCGGTCGGCCAGCACCCGCGCCGGCGCCAGCCCGACCAACGGCCCGAACAGGGTCACCACCAGCGCCAGCACCGGCAGTCCGACCGCCAGGTCGCCGCCATACCCGACGCCCAACGCCCGCGCCCCGACCCCCAGCGCGTACGCGAGCACCGCGCCGCCCACACCGCAGAGCGCCAGCAGGGGATTTACCGAGCCCGGCAGCTCGCCCGGTTGCCCGGCCCGGTCGAGCAGGTCACGGGCCTTGGCGAGCAGCGGCACAGCGTCGGTGGCGCCCACCCCGTTCGCCGGTGCGGGCGGGCCGCCGAGGCGGCGGGCACCGAGGCGCGAGCGGACCTGCTGCCACAGGTGCGCCACCTCGGCGTCGACCCGTTCCTGCTGCTCCCGGGCGGCGACGAGCTCCTCCTCGGCGCTCTGGAGCTGCTCGACCGCGTCGGCGACGGCCCGCTCGGCGGCGGCGCACTGCCGCTCGTGCCAGGTGTGCGCCTCGGCCCGCTGCTCACCCACCCGCGCCGTCAGCTCGGCCAGTCGCCGCAACTGCGCCGCGTACGTCTCACTGGCCACCGGTTCGTTCATCGCGTCGGTCCATAAGGGATGATCACCTGTCCGGTGCGGTGCACCGCCCGGTCGAAGAAGAGCCCCCGCCAGGGGCGGGGATACCAGTCCGGGCCGCCGGTGCCCGGGTAGAGCGACGAGCCCAGCTCGCCGCCGTGCGCGTCCAGGGCCACCCAGGCGCCGATCTGGTCGGTACGGGCGGCCGGCCCACCGAGATCGGCGCGCATCCGGGCCACACCCCGCCACCAGGCCAGCACGTGCGTGCGTCGTTCCGGCCCGTCGTGCATGATCCGGCGCAGCTGCTCCAGCCCGGTACGCCGACCCGCGCGGGCGGCCAGCGCACCCGCTGCCGCGTCGACAGCGAACAGCAGCAGGTAGTGCGGGCTTCCCGGGCCGCCGAGCCCGTCGGCCGTCTCGGCCATCAGCTCGCCGACCGTTTCCTCGTCGTACCAGGCGGCGTCGTCGGCCAGGTCGTCGTAGAGGGCGCGGGCGATCGGGTCGGCGTCCGGGTCGAGGCAGGCGATGGAGAACCGGGCGGTGCCCGGCGGGTGCTGACGGGCCAGCGACCGGGCCGCCGCGTCGAGCACCGCGCACGCCTCGTCGACCCGGGTGCCGAGCACAGCGAGGTTGCGGCCCGGTGCGCGCGGCAGCCGCAGTGACGCCGAGCGGGACTGCACGTCGATGATCTCGCCGAGCAGGGCCACCGGGTTGCGCGGCACGGTCCCGTCCGGCGGTACGGCGAGCGCCCGGTAGTCCGGGGCGTCCGCCAGTCGGGGGATCGCGTCACCGTCGAAGAGCCGGGCCGGTGCCGCGTCGGGGGCTCGCATCCGCCACAGCCGGTGCTGCAACCCGCTCCAGGTCTCCCAGTCGCTGGCCGACGGGATGCGGGCCACCTCGTTGCCCTCGACCATTCCCGACTCGGCGTTGACCACCGCGTGCCAGCGCGGCAGCGACTGCGCCGCGTCGTTGCGCTCGGCGAGGATGCGCAGCGCCTTGGGCAACGCGATGCGGAGGGTGAACTGGGCGACGAGCGCGGGGCGGCCCCACAGCGCCTCGATGCCCCGCACGTCCTGCGAGGCCAGGACCAGGTGGATGCCCTGGGACCGGCCGCGGCGGGCCAGGTCCTCCAGCAGGTCGGCCGCCTCGCGGGCTACCACGTCCCGGCCGGCCAGCAACATCTGGAACTCGTCCACCACGGCGACGATGCGTGGCCAGTGCCCGGTCGGGTCGACCGCCCGCAGCTCGGCCAGCTTGGTCACCTCGTGTTTCTTGGCCGCGTCGGCGCGTCGGCGCAACTCGTCGGTGAGGAAGCGCAGCAGCGCCAGCCCGAACTCCCGGTCGGTGTTGACGTTGATGCCGACCAGCCGCATGTGCGGCAGCCAACTCGGGTCACGCCGGCCCTGCGCGAACCGCGCGAAGGAGACCCCCTCCTTGAAGTCCAGCAGGTAGAACTCCAGCTCGGCGGGGGAGTAGCGGGCGGCGAGGGCGCCGATCCACGCGAAGATCAGATTGGTCTTGCCGGTGCCGGACGGCCCGCCGATCAGCGCGTGCGGTGGGTAGTCGCCGAGCGTCAACCGCACCGGCCGGCCCTGTGGGCCCTCGCCGATCGGCGCGGTCAGCCCGTCGGCGGAGTCCTCCCGCCACATCAACTCGGGCGGGGGCAGCAGGTCGGTGAAGGGGGTCGGCGGCGGGCCCGCGTTCACCCGGGCGGCGACGTCCCGGCAGGTTTCGGTGACCAGCGCCGCCGGTGGCTGTGGGTCCAGTCGGACCGGCAGCCCGGCCGAACCGCCGATCCGCGCGCCGGACACCCCGGCCACCACCCGGGTCACCGTCGGATCCTCCGGCAACGGCACACCGTGCACCACAAGGTGTACGCCGCAGGCGGCGCCGGCCCGCACCACCCGGTCCAGTTGCCCGCGCTCGTGCCGGTTCAGCTCCTCCCCGCCGAGCAGCACCGCCACCCGCCACGGCTCGGGTCGTCGGCCGGTCGCCGCCGCCAGTTCGCGCAGTGACGCGTACTCGCCGGCGAGGACCGTCTCGTTGATACGGCGGATCTGCTCCACCAGGTCGTCCAGCAGTGGGCCCAGTCCGCCCGGGCCGACGAAGGTGAGCAGCCCGGCAGTGCCCAACGGGGCGAACCCGGCCAGTCCGCCGCCGAGTTGGTCCGGGTCGTACCCGATGAGTCGTACCGCCCCGGGGTTGGCGCGGCCGACGGCCCGCAGCAGCAACGCGGAGACCACCGCGTCGCAGCCGGCGCGGTCGTCCCCGGAGAGGTGGACGTGCCCGGCGTCGAGCAGCGGCACCAGCGCGGGCACCGGGTCCACGCCGTCGATCCCGACCGTGCCGACCCGCAGCGCGCCGGGCGGCTCGGCCCGGCGGGCGGGCGTCGGCGCCCACCCGGCCCAGTCGGCCCCCGCGCAGCCGGGCGCCTCCTGCCGGGCCGCGTCGGCGGCCCTCCGGGCCAGCTCGGCGATCCGGGTGGAGTAGCGGGCGTCGATCTCGGCGATGCGGCGGTCCCGTTGGGCGCCCACCCGCTCCGGCACGGCGGCCGCGGCCCGCTGGACCCGGGCCAGTCTTTCCCGCCCGGCGGTCAGGTCGGCCTGGGCGGCGGACAGCCGGGTACGGGTGGCGCCCAACGCCTCGGCGAGGGTGTCCCGGACACGGCTGGCCAGTTGACCGCGCCGGTCAGCCATCGGAGCCCCGACGCGTCGGCGCGTCCCGCCAGGGGCTGCCCGAGCGCGGTGGCAGCCCACCGGGGCGCGGCGGCAGCCCATCCGAGCGCGGCGGCGGCAGGCCACCGGAGCGCTGCGTGGTGGCGGTGCCCGGCCGCTGTGCCACACCGCCTGCGCGGGGAGCCGTGCTCGGCCGCCCGGCCCCGCCCGGTTGCTGAGCGCCCGCCGGTTGCCCGGCCCGCGCTGGCTTTCCCGCGTCGCCACGCTGCCCCGAGCCCGCCGGTTCTCTCGCTCCCGCTGGTTCTCCCGCGCCGCCGGCCGGCAGGTCCCGGCCGAGGCGGGCGAGCAGCAGCCCGGTCGCCACCCCGGCGGTCACCGCGGAGTCGGCGGCGTGCGGTGGTTCCCCGGAGGCGCGTGGCGGCGGCATCCGGCACACCCGGGTCAGCAGCGTCTCCAGTACCGGCGGCGGCAACCCGGGCAGCAGGTCGCGGACGCGTCCGTCCAACTCGCCGCGCAGCCGCCCGAGGTCGGTGGCGCGCGGCGGGTGCCCGAGCAGCTCGCCGGCCAGTTCGCGCAGCAGCGGCGGCGCCAGCGCCGCCATGCCCAGCCCGACGTCGGCCGGGGCCCGGCGCAGCTCCTTGCGGAGCCGGTCCCGGTCGCCGGAGCGGACACCACCCACCACTCGGCGCAGCAGTTCCTGGGAGTCGTCCACCCGCTCGTCGGGTTCGTCGTCGGCACCCTCGCGCCCGCCGGTCAGCTCGGCCACCCGCACCGACCACCAGCGGCGCATTCGCACCTGCTCGGCCGGCTCCGGCGCGACCTCGGCGGGCCCGGATGCCGGTGGCGTGTCGTGTCGGGGTGCGCGTTGCTCAGGGCGGGGCGCCGGGCCGCCGTCCGCGCCGAGGCCGATCGCCGTCAGGTAGGCCGACAACTGCTCCTGTGCCACCCGCAGCGCGTAGCCGGCGCTCTCGGCGTGCTCGGTGGCGGCGGACAGCTCGGGCACCCCCATGGGGTTGGCCGACTCCTGTCGTACCCAGCGCAGCCGCTCCGCGGCCAGGCCGAACTTCTCCAGCGCCTGCCCGAGCAGCGCCACCGGGAACTCCTCGGTGGCGGCACGGACCTGCCCGCCGACATCCTCGATGATGGACATGGCGGCCTACAGGGTGGAGACGTAGAGCTGCGCCTGCTCCACCGCGACAAGTGTCGCGGCGAGACACTCCTCCAGCTCCTGGCTGGCCTGGGTCAGCGACGCCTGGGCCGCCTCCACCGTCTCGTGCCCGCTGCCCTCCAGCGCCCCGGCCAGGGTCTGCTGTGCCTCGGAGAGCTTCTCGCCGGCCGCCTGCACGGCTGTCTGCCCGTCTCCGATCTGTTGGAGGGCGACATCGATGGCAGCCTTCAACTCGGCGACGCTCGCCACGGCGGAACCTCCTGGGGGCGGGGAGATCTCCATTAGAGCCTATCGGCGGTTCCGAAAGAACATCCGCCCTGTCGGTGTTCCTGCCCGCCTGTCCGGAAGGCCCTCGGAAGTGCCGGGAGTCCGATCTGTGGGAGTCCCAGTGCGAGAATTTCTCAGTTGCTGGTCGGATTCTCGCGGAGCCAGCGCGGGCCGTACACCTCGGCGCCCAGCGCCGTCACCCGCCCGCGCAACTCCCGGTCGGCGGTGACCACCAGCCGCCGACGCCGCGGCGCGCCCTCCACCAGCTCGACCACCGTGTCGTCGCCGGAGCCGGCGGCGGAGACCACCCGGACCCCGTCGGTGCCCGGCACGTCCCGCGCGGCCCCCTCGACCACCAGGACCACCTCCACCGGGGCGGTCAGCCGGGCCGGCAACCCGATGGTCGCCACCGGGGCGAGCGAGTCGCGCAACCGGGCCGCGGCGCCGGCACGGTCACGCCACCACCCGTTCGGGCGCGAGCCCACCACGTTGGCGCCATCCACGATCAGCAGCGGGGTCTCATCCATCCCGTCAGCCTGCCACCATCGCCCGGCCCTGACCCGACGCCACTCCCGGAATGCCGGTCCTCCGCCACCTGCGGCGTTTGTCGGGGCGCGCGCCGGGTAGCCCCTGCCGACCGTGCCGAGCCCTACTGCGGAGGACAGACATGATGGGACCCGGTGACATCGGCTCCGACCCGTGGGACGAATTCCTGGCCAGGTACTTCGGCCGGGGCGAGGGAGGGCGCCGACCGCCGCACCGGGTCGACATCACCCGACTGATGACGGCCGACGCCCGGGAGATGCTCGCCGACGCGGCCCGGCGCGCCGCGCAACGGCAGAGCAGCGACCTGGACACCGACCATTTGCTCTGGGCGGCGCTGCAACGCGAGCCGCTGCGTGATTTGGTACGCCGGGCCGGTGCCGACCCGGACACCCTGCTCAACGCCCTGGGCGGAAAGGGCGACGGCGCGCCGCGCGGGGAGGTGCCGCCGAACCTGTCGTTGACCCCCGCCGCCAAGCGGGCGCTGCTCGACGCCCATCAGCTGTCCCGGGCGATGGGCGCGAACTACATCGGCCCCGAGCACATCCTGATGGCGCTGCCGCTCAACCCGGAGTCGCCGGCCGGGCGGATGCTGGCCGCCGGCCGGATCCAACCCGAGTCGTTGCAGGCCGCCAACGCCGAGCGCGGGCCGATGACCGGGCCGAAGCCGGACCGGGGCACCCCCACCCTGGACCAGTACGGGCAGGACCTCACCGACCTGGCCCGCAACGACCAGATCGACCCGGTGATCGGGCGGGCCGACGAGATCGAGCAGGCAGTGGAGATTCTGTCCCGGCGGACCAAGAACAACCCGGTGCTGATCGGCGAGGCCGGCGTCGGCAAGACCGCCATCGTCGAGGGGCTGGCCGAACGGATCTGCGACGGCGATGTACCGCAGACCCTGCTCGGCAAGCGGGTCGTCCAGCTCGACCTGGCCGGTCTGGTCGCCGGCACCCGCTACCGGGGCGACTTCGAGGAACGGCTGAAGAAGGTGATCGACGAGATCCGGGCGCACCGGGACGAGCTGATCATCTTCATGGACGAGATCCACACCCTGGTCGGTGCCGGCGGCGCCGGCAGCGAGGGCGGGATGGACGCGTCCAACATGCTCAAGCCCGCTCTCGCTCGCGGCGAGCTGCGGGTGATCGGCGCGACGACGCTGGACGAGTACCGCAAGAGCATCGAGAAGGACGCAGCCCTGGCCCGGCGCTTCCAGCCGGTGCTGGTGCCCGAGCCCAGCGTCGACGACACCATCGCCATCCTGCGCGGGCTGCGCGACCGGTACGAGGCCCACCACCAGGTGCGCTTCACCGACGAGGCGCTGGTCTCGGCCGCCGAGCTGTCCGACCGGTACGTCACCGACCGCTTCCTCCCGGACAAGGCCATCGACCTCATCGACCAGGCCGGCGCCCGGGTGCGGCTACGGACCCGCACCCCCGCGTCCGACGTGCGCGAGCTGGAGCAGGAACTCGACGAGGTACGCCGGGACAAGGAACAGGCCGTCACCGACGAGCAGTACGAGCGGGCCTCCGCGCTGCGCGACCGGATCTCCGAGCTGGAGGAGGACATCCGACGCGCGAACGGCGACGACGGCTCTTCCGGATCCCAGGTGCCCGAGGTGGGCCCCAAGGAGATCGCCGAGGTGGTCTCCCGGGCCACCGGCATCCCGGTCAGCCAGCTCACCGAGGAGGAACGCGACCGGCTGCTGCGTCTGGAGGGTCACCTGCACCAGAAGGTGGTCGGCCAGGACGACGCGGTCACCGCCGTCGCCGAGGCCGTGCGCCGTTCCCGGGCCGGGTTGGCCGACCCGGAGCGGCCGATGGGCAGCTTCCTGTTCCTCGGCCCGACCGGTGTCGGCAAGACCGAGTTGGCGCGGGCCCTCGCCGAGGCGTTGTTCGGCGAGGCGGACCGGATGGTCCGGGTGGACATGAGCGAGTTCCAGGAGCGGCACACCGTCAGCCGGCTGGTCGGCGCGCCGCCCGGATACGTCGGCTACGAGGAAGCCGGTCAGCTCACCGAGGCGGTGCGTCGCCGCCCGTACGCGGTGGTGCTGCTCGACGAGATCGAGAAGGCCCACCCGGACGTGTTCAACATCCTGCTCCAGGTGCTCGACGACGGCCGGCTGACCGACAGCCAGGGCCGCACTGTGAACTTCAAGAACACCGTCCTGATCATGACGAGCAACCTCGGTTCCGAGCTGATCACCGGCGCCCAGCGCTCGGTCGGCTTCGGCACCGGGGACGTGGGCAGCGAACAGGAGAGCAACGAGCTGCGGGAGCGGCTCATGCGTCGCCTGCAGGAGAACTTCCGCCCGGAGTTCCTCAACCGCATCGACGAGGTCATCATCTTCCGCCGGCTGGAGGCCGAGCAGCTGCGCGACATCACCGCGCTGCTGCTGGAGGAGACCCGCCGCCGGATGCACGCCCAGGACCTCCAGGTCGAGTTCACCACCGCCGGCATCGACTGGCTCGCCGAGCACGGCTACCAGCCGGAGTTCGGTGCCCGTCCGCTGCGCCGGGTGATCCAGCGGGAGGTGGACAACCACCTGTCCCGGATGCTGCTGGAGTCGGCGATCTCGCCGGGGCAGAAGGTCACTGTGGACGTCCGCGACGGCGCGCTCACCTTCGACGTGACAGCGGGCGAGCGGGGGTACACCGCCGCCACGACCACACACCCGCGATGAGCGGGCCGGCGCGAAGGGACGAACACGAGGACCCGCACCAGCACGCGGAGTCCGCGAAACCCCGGGACGAGGACGACCATCCCGACCCGATCCTGGCGCCGCCCACCGCGAACCCCCGCCGCACGCGGGTCCCCGCGGAGGGCCTGCATCCGAAGACCGACCAGGACGACCCGGAGACGTCCGGGCCGCCGCCCGGAGAGGAGACCTGATGGTACGCGAAGCGCGGCTCGACCCCGAGGTGGAAGTGCTCTGGGAGGACTTCCACGCCGAGGTCAACGTTCCGTCGGAGCAGTTGCGGACGTGGCTGCTGACCAGAGGTTCGGGGGAGGAGTCGTTCAGCCCGAACCCGAACCTCGACCTGCCCCAGCCCGGCCGGGAGATCCTCAAGGTGCTCAACAAGCGCAAGGTGGACCTCACCCCGGAGGACATCGAGGTGATGCGGGAGGCGGTCGAGCGGATCCGCGAGCTGATGGACGCCAAGCCGTCGCGCGGCAACGCCGACGACAGCTGGCGGCACTCCCTGCTGGACCTGGGTCACGACCCGCTCGTCGAACGCTGAGCGACCGCACGACGGTGCCGTCCCGGGCAGGGACGGCACCGTTCGGCGTCCCGCTACTGGCCCTTGTCGGATTCCAGGCTCGCGATGGTCAGACCCGCCGCGTCGGCGGCGGCGTCCCGGTCGCCGCGGGTCTGGTCCTCCCGGGTGAGCAGGTTCGCGTACTCGGTCACGTCGGCCGGGTCGGGCACCGTCGGCAGCCGGCGCAGGAACGCCTCCACCTCTCGGGTGGCGGCGGTGTGCGCGGCGGCCGCCTGGCGCAGCAGTTCGCGGTCGTCGGCGGGCGGGTAGAGGTCGGTCATGTCCGCCAGATACCCGGCCCACGGCGGTTCGCACCGCCAACGGCCGGGAATACCGGCCGCTCAGCCCGGCCGGACCCCGGTGGGGTGCCGGACGCCGAATCCCGGGTTGCGGGGCAGCCAGGCCAGGTACGCCGGGTGCGGCACCAATGAGTCGACGTACGCCGCCTTGGCCGTTCCCAGCACCAGCTCCGCGCCCTGGGCGGCGGGGGAGTCCGGATGCCAGCCGAGCAGCAGCCGCCAGCGCAGCGGCGTCCCGGCGAGCTGACGGGTGACCAGACCGCTCACCGGGCGGAACGTCGCCTGGCACAGGGCCACCGCCACGCCGGCTTCCACCAGGTCGACGCAGCCGCGGATGTCGGTCTCGTACACCTTGCGGGGGGTGAACCCGGCGCGGGCGCACGCGGCGGCGAAGCAGTCGGCGAAGCAGCCGTCACCCGGCGCGGCGACCCACTGCTCGTGGCGCAGATCGGCCAGGCGGACCTCGTCCTGCGCCGCGAGGGGATGGGTCTCCGGCAGCAGCACCAGCACCGGGTCGACGGCCACCTCCTGCCAGCTCAACCCGAACCCGGCCGACGGACTGGCGTCGCCGCACACCCCGGCCAGCGCGAAGTCCAGCCGACCGCCGGCCACCAACTGCGCCAACTCGTCCACGGACCAGGACGCGTACGTGGTGATCTGGGCGGGTGGCTGCTCGGCCGCCAACCGGTGCACCAGCCGACCCAGGATCGGGCTGTTCACCCCACCGAACCGGTAACACGGCGGCGTGTCGCCCGCCCCGGCCAGCCGGGCGGCCTCGTCCTGCAGCCCCTTCATCGCCGGCAGCAGCACCCGGGCGCGGGCCAGCACCAGCTCACCGAGCGCGGTAGGTCGAGCCCCGCGCCGGTCCCGGTCGAACAGCGGGCCGCCCAGCGTCCGTTCGATGCGTTGGAGCTGGGCGGTGAGCGCCGGCTGAGCCAGGCCGAGCGCCGAGGCCGCCTTCGTCACACTTCCCGTCTCCGCGATCGCGCAGACCACCCGCAGGTGACGCAGCTCCAGGTTCATAGGGTGACGGTAGGACTACGCGTCTGCTGGCGGAATAGCCCAAGCGGATCGGTGATAATGAATGCATTGCCGGCGGTCGCCGGTCACCGGTCGCGCGGGGGCTCCGGCAGGTCCGTCAGGTACGTCGGCCGCCGGGTCACCGCGTCGAGGACCTTGTCCACCACCCCGACCGCCGGCTCCACGATCCGGTTCCACGGAGGGGTGGCCGGCGTGCCCGGGTGCGGTCGTGTCGGCGCGGCCTCCTCGGCGATCTCCAACCGGTTGCCCAGCCGGATCAGCTCCTCCTCGGTCGCGACAGCGCGCAGCTCGGTGACCAGCGCGCCCACCCCCTCGACATGCCGCCGGACCCGCTCGGCGACATCGGTCAGCGCCTCGTCCGTCAGCCCCTTCAGAGCGCTCAGCAGGGCCGCGTCGGCGTTGATCTCCGCATCCACCCGCTCGGTGGCCGCCGGCAGCGCCGCGCGGGCCGCCGGCAGCAGGTACTGCTCCTCGGCGGACAGGTGCCGCGACAGCGCTGCGGTGAGCACCGCCAACCCCTCCTGCGGCGTGGTCTCCGGGCCGGAGAACTGGTCCAGCAGCTCCAGCAGTTGCCGGTGCTCCCGGTCGACGATGTCGGCGATGCTGCGACCGGCGGGTCGGTAACCCTCCTCGGGTGCGGGCGCGGGCGGCAGCGGCGGCAGGGGAACAGCGGACATGGTGCCCTCCTCGACTGGCGGGCGGAAGCTCCGGCAGGGACGTACGGTCGTGGGCGGCGGTACCCGAACGCGGCAACGGCGAAACCGACCCTCGCCGGGGCTGCCAGTTCGGTCTCGACGAACGGCAGTGGCGGGCTCGGTCGGGCGCCGAGACTCCCTTTCGGAACAACGGAAGGTCAGGTGCCGCAGCCGCAGATCCGCACCGCCTTGGCGAGGTCGGTGGCGGTGACCTCCCGGACTCCGCGGCCCGACAGGTTGTGCAGGGTGACGGCGGCCGCACGACGGAGATCGGGCGACGCCGTCGTGGTGTCGATGGTGGAACGCAGATCCGCGACGACCGCGCGCCGCACCGCCTCGCTCGCGTTGGCGGTGTCCGTGAGGGCCCTCTCGTGGGTGTTCCCCTGGAGCAGTTCGGTGAGCAGAGCGGCCCGCGCCGTCGACTGCTGACGCCTGGCCGTGAGGGCCGACAGGGTGTTCTGCGCGGCGGTGACGGCCTGCCGCGCCTGATCGGCGTACCGGCCGGCGATGGCGGGGATGTCGATCGTCGCCGTGAGGTCGCGGACCGCCGTGCTCATGGCCGCCTGTAACTCGCCCGACCGGGCCGAGATCTTCCTGACGAGCGGCGGCACCTGGGCTCGCAGCCGGTCCTGCACCTGGGTGTCGAACGCTTCGGCGACGGCGTCGATCAGTGGCTTGGCCGCCGGGTGGTGGTCCTGGGCCCAATCGCCCAGTCGCTTCCACGCTGCCAGTTCGGTCGCGACCTTCGGCATCTGTACGAGGACTTCCTTGCCCCCGGCAGTGGCGACGCTGGTCGCCGCGACCGGCGTCGCCGTATCCGCCCAGCGTCGCGCCATCTCGGCGTCCTCGCCGGTCAGATCGCCGGGAGTCGGCAGCGCCGGGGCGTCACCGGAGACGGTGATGACCGACTGGTCCGACAGGCCGCCCCGGCGGGCGACACGATCCTCCTCGGTGGCGACGACCGGGTCGTCGCGGGACCGGTCGCCGTCGGCCGCCCGGATCCGCTCCAGCTCGCTGATCACCTGGGCTGAGACGGTGCCGGCGAGCACCTGCTGGTAGTCCGTCGGCAGCTGCTCGCGCAGCGCGCGGACCACCTGGTCGAGGACCTGGCCGGCCAGCCGCTCCTCGACCGCCGCGGCGGCGTGCCGGTAGTCGTCCGTCGTCCACTCGGCGGCCAGTTGTACCCGTCCACGGAGGGTGGCCACGGTGCCGGTGAGCAGGGTGAACACTGACAGCGCGGTAACCGTGGCAACCGCCGGCCCGCTGTAGCGTCCGTAGCCGCGGACGATCCCGTTGAGCCAAGCCCCCGCTGCACCGGGAGTGCCGGCCGCCGTCAGCAGGGAGGTCAGCAGCCACGCCCCGAGCAGCACGAGGGCCAGGCCCCACTCGGGCAGTTTCAGCTTGCCGACCATGTCGGCGGCGTCGTCCAGGACGTTCTGCGTGGCCAGGATCGTGTCCTGCGTCGCGGTCGGAACGATGAGCGATCCGAGCACCGCCGCGGCCACGAGGTACAACGCGAGCACCGCGCCCAGCGGCAACAGGTACAGTCGGGCAGTGCCGGCCAGGTTGTCGCGCAGCGCGGCCGCGAAGCCGCGCCGCACCGCCGGATCGAACCGGTCGACGTCGTGCAACCGGGCGTGCGCGCCGCTGACCGCCAGCGCCGCGCAGATCAGTGCCAACGCGAACGCGTACAGCCACGCCTCCGCGATCAGGCCGGCCAGCACGCAGAGCGCGGCCAGGGCGTAGCGCCACCGCCAGTCGGGCACTGTGATCCGGACCAGTTGCTCGTCCGGCCAGTCGCGGCCCGGATGCTTCTTCTCGAGAGCCGCCCGGGTCAGCCGGAGCGATCTCCGGCGGGACGCGCCACCCGGGGGGATGTCGCACCGGACGACGAGGGTGGCGCCGCCGACGTCGGTGACCGCGACGCGGTGGCCTCGGACGCCAGCCCGGGCCTGGTCACGGGTGAGAACGGTGTGGGTTCGGGGGCGGCGCGGCGCGGACTCTGTCACATCGCATCCCTGCGTAGAGCGGCGGAGAGGCAGGCGCATCCAGTCGTCGCCAGAGCCTCGACTGTACGGTTCGTCAGTGGCTGAGCCGAGGTCCACACGGCGGCTCTTGCGACGTGTTTCCGACTGAGGTCCGAGGCGGTCGCGCGGAGCGGGGCCGGGAACACCTGTCGATGCGTCAGCCGAGGGGCGCGGGCGCGCCGGTCCGGCCGCACACCCGCGCCAGACCGTCCGCGTCGGTGCGCCGGCCCGTCGACCACCTCGGGCTGGTATGAAGAGGCGATGACGAGCGATGCCGCCTCCGCCCTTCCCGACCCCACCGCAGAGGTCGTGGACCTCTGCCGCGACCTGCTGCGCATCGACACCACCAACACCGGTGACAACGACACCAGCGTCGGCGAGCGCCGCGCGGCCGAGTACGTGGCGGAGAAGCTCGCCGAGGTGGGCGTGGAGTCCGTCCTGCACGAGTCCGCGCCGGGCCGGGCGAACGTGGTGGCCCGCATCCCGGGCACCGACCCGAGCCGGGGCGCGCTGCTGGTGCACGGCCACCTGGACGTGGTGCCCGCCGACGCCGACGAGTGGTCGGTCGGCCCGTTCTCCGGCGAGCTGCGCGACGGCTACCTCTGGGGCCGGGGCGCCATCGACATGAAGGACTTCGACGCGATGGTGCTCGCCGTGGTGCGGCACTGGCAGCGCACCGGTGTACGGCCCCCGCGCGACATCGTGCTCGCGTACACCGCCGATGAGGAGGCGGGCAGCGACTACGGCGCGCGCTTCCTGGTGGACAACCACCGGGGCCTCTTCGACGGCTGCACCGAGGCGATCGGTGAGGTCGGCGGCTTCTCCTACTCGGTCAACGACAGCCAGCGGCTCTACCTCATCGAGACCGCCGAGAAGGGCATCGACTGGCTGCGGCTGCACGCCAAGGGCCGCCCCGGCCACGGCTCGATGATGCACGACGACAACGCCGTCACCGCGCTCGCCGAGGCGGTCGCCCGGATCGGTCGGCACCGCTTCCCGGTGGTGGTCACCGACACCGTGCGGGCCTTCCTGACCGAGGTCTCCGACCTGCTCGGCATCGAGTTGGACCCGGACGACCCGGAGACGGCCATCGCGAAGCTCGGCCCCATCGCCAACATCATCGGCGCGACCATCCGTAACACCGCCAACCCGACCCGGTTGAGCGCCGGCTACAAGGACAACGTCATCCCCGGCCGGGCCACCGCCACCATCGACTGCCGCAGCCTGCCTGGCCAGTCCGAACTGCTGGAGCGGCAGCTGCGCGAGCTGGTCGGCCCGGACATCGCGATCGAGTACGTCCAGCGGCAGCCGGCGCTGGAGACCACCTTCGACGGTGACCTGGTCGAGGCCATGTCGGCGGCCCTGCGCGCGGAGGACCCGGGGGCGCGACCCGTCCCCTACATGCTCTCCGGGGGCACCGACGCCAAGGCGTTCTCGCAGCTCGGCATCCGCTGTTTCGGGTTCGCCCCGCTGCGGCTGCCCGCCGACCTGAACTTCTCGGCGTTGTTCCACGGCATCGACGAGCGCGTTCCGGTGGACGGACTACAGTTCGGCGTGCGGGTTCTCGACCGGTTCCTCCGCACCTGCTAGTCGTGTCCGGCGGTGGCCGCCGGCGCGCAACCTCCCAACGTGAAGGGACTGCCCCACATGACCGACCAGCATGGTGAGCTGGACGCCGCTCTCGAGCGGGTGATCGAAGCGGCCCGCCACCACCTGGCCGCCGTACGCGCCGCGCAGGGCCGCGTCGACGACGACGACGTCTGGCAGGCGTACGTGGCGTTGAACAACGCCTCCTTCGCGTACGACGAGCGGCTGCTCGACGCCTTCGGCGAGGTGACGCCGTGGGATGTCGACTCGATCGACCCGGACGAGGCCGACGAGCGTTTCGGCGGCGGCGAGGGCGCCGAGGCCAGCGACCCGCACCCCAGGGTGATCTCGGTGCGTCAGCGTCGTGACTACCGGGTGCCGAGCGTCGCCGCGCTGCTGCGGGTGGCCGAGGCTGCCCGCCGCGAGGGCACCCCGGAGGACGACGAGCCGGCGCCGGTGGAGGGCGTGGGCGAGGCGGTGCTGGAGCTGCTGCAGAGCGGTGACGGCTCGCTCGGCGCGTTGGACGTCCCCGAGTTGGAGCCGCTCGACGGGGTGGTCATGGTCAGCGAGGTGGGCACCCCGGTCGACCTTGAGTCGTTCGACGACGACGACGCGGTCGGCCCGTTCCAGCCGGCTGCCGACGACCGGCTGGTCGGTCGGCTCGACGAGCACCCGTTCCTGGAGCTCGACGACGACCACGACCACGCCGGGCACCAGCACTAGGCCGGGTGCCGCCCGAGGCCGACTCCGGCCCTGGGCGGCACCGCCCGGTCGTCAGTACGACAGACCCGGCTGCGGCTGGTTGACCCGCCGACGACGCAGCACCACCTGCCGCGTGCCGTCCCGGTACAGCCGCACCCGGGCCAACTCCCATCCGGAGAACTCCGCCTGGATCGCCAACTGCGCCGTGGCGGTCAACCGGTCGACGTTCGGCGGCAGCCGCAGTGGCGCGTACTCGTAGTCCATGCCTCCATGCTGCCCAGCCCAGCGGCCGTTCGCCACCCCCTCCGGAGTGACCAACGACGCCACCGCGGGCGGTTCGTGCCGCCCCGTGCCCCGTCGCGCCGATCTCACGTTTCGGTCGCCGAGATGCCCCAGGGTGGGAGGGCAGATCCTGACGATGCCGGCCCAGTCGGGTCGATCATGGAGTTTTGGTGCCTGATTTGGCCCTGTTGCGGCGACCTTGTCGCTCACCACACCTTCGTGATCGACGAGGCGGTGCCGTGCGCTTCGTCGCCGCCCCGCCTTGGCGCGAACTCAGCCCGCGGGGGCGTTGGCCATCAGCAGGGCGGCGAGGGCCGGGGCGGCCAGGGCGACCGCTCGGGCGCTGCCCGGGTCGACCGCCAGCCCCCAGGACGGGTCCGGCCAGTCCTCGAACAGCTCCGCGCAGGGCAGCGCGACGAACGGCACCCCGTCCCCGCTGAACGCGGCGAGCGCCCCCGGCGAGGTGAAGACCGGCAGCAGCGGCGCACCGGTCGCGTCGCCGACCACCGTCCACGGGAAGTCGGCGTCCGGCGTCGGCTCCCCGGCCAGGGGGACGCACACCGTGGTGCCGGCCAGCGCTCCGAGGTAGCCGGGCAGGTCGCGCCGGCCGACGGCCGCCGCGAGCACCGCCACCACCGCCGGCTCCGCGTCGACGGCGGACGCCGATCCAGGTCGCGTAGCCGGCACCGCTGGTCCAGGCTGAGTAGCCGGCACCGCTGGTCCAGACTGAGTGGCCGGCGCGGTCGTTCTGGGCCGCGCGGCTGGCGGCAGCGCCCGGCAGGAGAGCGTTCCCGGCTCGTTGGTCAAGACCTCGGCGGCGGTACGGGTCACGAACACACTGAGCCGCTGCACCTGCTCCGGAGTGCGCTCCGCCTCGTACCACCAGCCCTCGTCACCGGTCGGGCGGTGCCAGCCGAGCGCGGCCAGGCGTGCCTCGTCGTGGCCGGGGCAGATCACCCGCACCACCCGGCGGCGCACCAGCAGCCGGATCCCGCGTGGGCCGGTGGAGAGCTCTAGGTCGGTGTCCCGGTCGCAGCGGGCGACGGTGTCCCGCAGTCGAGCGGCGATCTCCGGCCAGGTCGGCGACGGCGACGTCACGTCGGTGCGCCCGGCAGGCGGTCGTCCAGCCGCCCGAGCCGGGCCACGGTCTCCTCCAGCCGGCCCAGCGCCGAGAAGTCCCCCGGCGTCCCGAACAGGTCGCCGAGCCCCGCGCCGAGCGCGACGTCCAACCCCTCGGTGTGCTCGTCGACGTGCCCGGAGGCGACCTCCCGAGCCCGCCGGTACGCGTCGAGCACCAGCTCGGCCACCCCCTCCGTGCCGACGCGCAGGGCGGCGGGCGCGAGGGTGAGGCCGGTCAGCGCGCCGGTGGCGTCGACGGTCGCCGAGACCAGCCCGCTCTCGTCGACGGCGGTGCCGGACAGCTCGGCCAGGTCGTCGCGGAGGCCCGCGAACCGGCGCTCGATGTCGGCGATCCGCCCGGCGAGCGCGTCGAACGCGGACGTCGGGTCCGTCATGAGATCCCTCCCCGTGGATGGTGCGACCGGGTGGTGCCCGGCGGCCGGGAGATCGTATCGTCGGTGCGCTCGACTCATGGGGGAGGAACGGCATGCCACCGGATATCGATGTCGACGTGCAGGCGGTCCGTCGACTGGAGACAGCCGCCAAGCAGGTCGCCAGCTCGCTGGCCGCGCTGGAGCGGCAGATCGTCTCGGCCGGCGACGTGCCGTCGGACGCCTTCGGTCACCTGCCGTTCGCCAGCGACATGCTCCGCGACAAGTACGCCGAGCAGGTCACCGGCGGCAAGGAGTTGTTCGCCACCGCGAACGCCGCGTTCGGCCGGGTCGCCACGGCGCTGGCCGACACTGTCGAGGCGTACGAGCACAACGAACGGGATCTCGACGCCGGGTTCAAGGCCATCCAGTCGGGCCTGCCCGGATGAGCGGTCCGGCCGGCAGCGCCGTCCAACTGTGGAACGGCCTGGACAGCGCGCTCTCCGGGGTGCAGGACGCCGTCGACAGTGTCTGCCGGACCCTTGCCTGGCCACTGATCCAGCTCGTCGACATGGTCGACGGTGAGCCCGCCGTGCTGCGCGCGAAGGCCGCCGAGTGGGACGCGTTGGCCGCGCAGGTGCGCGACCTGGCCCAGGGGCACCGCGGCGCCAGGGAGTCCGCGCAGGCCGGCTGGCGCTCACCGTCCGGTGTGGCGTACGGCCAGCGGTTGGCCGAGGTGGAGCAACAACTCCTCGACGTCGCCGAGCAGTTCGCCGCGACCGCGGAATACCTGCGCAGTGTCGCCGACGGCCTGCTGACCGTGCACGACGTGCTCGTGGACCTCTGCGTGGAGTTCGTGAACTTCCTCCTGGTGACGCTGGTGACGGCGTTGCTGATGGCTCCGGTGACCATGGGGGCGTCCTGGGCGGTCGGCGTGGGCGTGACAGTGGCCAGGGCCCTGGTCGTCGTCACCCGGATGCTGAAGGTCATCCGGCCACTGGCGGCGCACCTGCAGAAGGTCATCCGCCTGCTCCAGCGGGTCATGCTGGCCCTGCGCAAGCTGCAGGCACACCTCGACAAGCTGGTCACGTTGCAGGACAAGCTGCGAACCGGCAAGAAGTACGCCGACAAGCGGCACGCCGCCGGCAAGGCCGACAAGTGGTTCCACAAGATTTTCGACCCCACGAAGGGCACCTACAAGCTGGGCAAGTCCGGTGCCCCGTTCGACATGGGCGCCCTCGAACGGGCCGCCGCGCTGCGGGCGCACGGGGTCGCCGACGGGGCCCGGGTGATCGCCCGGGACTGGGCGACGAACCTGCCGTGGAACGTGCCGAACTCCGTCGTGCACGGTGTCACCTGGGGGACTGTCGCGTTGACCAGTGGGCTTTCCGTTCCCGGTAGCGAACAGGTCGGCGACCAGATCGACCAGGCGGTGCAGGGCGGGGCAGACTGGATCGACCAGAATGTCTTCGGGCAGCCGCCGGCGGGTCAGCCGGCGGGCCGGTAGAGAGGAACCCGTGATGTCAGGGGAGCGAGGCCGGCTCGGTCGGTTCACCGACGCGATGCTCGGCGGCGCGCGGGCCGCCCGGGACAAGGCCCGTGAGCTGCGCGACGAGTTCCGCACCAGCGACGAACCCGAACGCGCTCTCGTCGCACCGCTCCTGCCCGGGCAGGAGCTGCGCTATGTGGGGCTCGGCCCGGTCCGCGTCCCGCAGACCCACAAGGCAGGTCGGCAGCTCGCCGATGTGATGGCCGACGAGTTCGTCGACTCCCTCGACCCGAAGGTGCTGTTCGGGCTCCTCAACATCGTCAACCCGGTGGTCTGGGTGGACGCGGTGCTGACGCCGGTCCGGCTGGCCGCTGGCGTGCTGCTGCTGCCCGGCGAGGCCGGTGCCATCGCCACCGGTGTGCCGGAGGCGGCCGAACCGGAGCAGGCCCCACCACACCAGCGGGTGCAGCGGGATCCCATCCCGCTCACCGAGGAGCAGGAGGCGTTCCGCGCCCTGTTCCGGCTCAGCCTGTACCGCCCGCTGGCCGAGCAACTCGCCGAGATCGCCTACCGTCGCCGGTTCGTCTTCAGCGGCGACCTCGCCACCCTCGCCGGCAGCCTGCTGCTCTTTCTGGAGCGGTACAACGGCACCCCGCTGGCGGTGACCGACACCCACCTGCACCTGCTGCGGATGGGCCCTCGTCCGGACGCCGACCGGCCCGACCGACGGCAGCCGCGGGTGCTGTGGAGTGTGCGACGCGACCGGGTGGCCCGGGTCGATTCGGAGCGCGGCGCGACCGGGCTCGTGCAGCTGACGTCCACGATCGTCTTCGACGACGGCTCGTGGATCCGGCTCACCCAGCCGGCGCTCCGCGACGACCAGTCGCGCTTCCTGACCGCGATCCACGACCTCCCCGGGCAGCGCCCGCAACCATGACCGGGCGCGCCGGGCCAGCCGTGACCGGGCGCGCCGGGCCAGCCGTGACCGAGCATGCGGGGCCACCCGCGACCCGGCCGGCTGGTCAGCCGTCGCGTTCGGGGTAGCCGACCGGCACCGCGGAGACATCGTCCAGCGCGGTGGTGATCTCCTCGGGCAGGGTTATCCGCTCCACTGTGAGAGCGCCGAGCAACTGCCCGACCGTCCGCGCGCCGAGGATCGGCGCGGTCACCCCGGGCCGGTCCCGGATCCAGGCCAACGCCACCTCCAGCGGCGACACCCCCAGCCCACCGGCCGCGGTCGCCACCGCCTCCACGATGCTGGAGCAGCGCGGCTCCAGGTAGGTCGAGACGAACCGTTCGAAGTGCGGCGACGCGGCCCGGGAATCGGCCGGACGGCCGTGCCGGTACTTGCCGGTGAGCACGCCCCGGCCCAGCGGCGACCAGGGCAGCACGCCGAGGCCGAGCGCGTCGCACGCGGGCAGCACCTCCCGCTCCACGCCCCGCTCCAGCAGCGAATACTCCACCTGGGACGCGACCACCGGCGCCCGCCCCGGCCAGGCGGTCTGCCAGGCGGCGGCCCGCGCGGTCTGCCAACCGGAGAAGTTCGACACCCCGACGTAGCGGACCTTGCCGCTGGCCACCGCGTGATCCAGGGCGGCCAGGGTCTCCTCCAGGGGGGTGTCCGGGTCGTACCCGTGCACCTGGAACAGGTCGACGTGGTCGGTGCCGAGCCGGCGCAGCGACGCGTCCAACGTGCGCAGCAGGTGCCCCCGGGAGCCGTCCCGACGTCGGCCACTGCCCGGGCGCAACCCGGCCTTGGTGGCGATCAGCAGCTCCTCACGGGGGACGAGGGAGCCCAGCAGCGAGCCGATCACCGACTCGGCGTCGCCGTCGCCGTACACGTCGGCGGTGTCGATCAGGTTGCCGCCCGCGTCGAGGTAACTCTTCAGCTGAGCGGCCGCATCGTCGGCGTCGGTGTCCCGGCCCCAGGTCATGGTGCCGAGCGCGAGCCGGGAAACCGCCAGCCCGCTTCGGCCGAGCGGTCGCTGTTGCATGGGTGAACCTTATTTCGAACCTGCCGCCACGGATATCCTCGCTCCCGTATCTCTGCCGGTTCTGCCGGTTCCGCCGCCCCGGGCTGCCCCGATGGAGGGGGGATCAAAGGGGTCGAGCCGGTGATCGAGTCCGTTATCGGCATTGCGTAACCTGGGGCGACCTGTGCCACGGATGGGGGAGGACCAGTGCGACTCGGGCTCAGTCTCGGATACCAGACGGCGTGGAGCACACCGGCCGACCACCTGGCGCTGGCCCAGGAGGCGGACCGGCTGGGCTATTCGGTGGTGTGGGCGGCGGAGGCATACGGCTCCGACTCGCCCAGCATGCTCGCCTGGATGGCCGGCCAGACCGAACGGATCGACGTCGGCGCCGCGGTGATGCAGATCCCCGCCCGTACGCCGGCGGCCACCGCCATGACCGCCGCCACGATCGACGCGCTCTCCGGCGGCCGGTTCCGGCTCGGCCTTGGTGTCTCCGGCCCGCAGGTGTCCGAGGGCTGGCACGGCGTGCGCTTCGCCAAGCCGCTCGCCCGGACCCGCGAGTTCGTCGACATCGTCAAGCTGGCCATCGCCCGCAAGGAGGTGGCGTACGACGGCGAGCACTACACGCTGCCGCTGCCGGACGGCCCGGGCAAGGCCCTGCGGCTGGGCTTCCACCCACCCCGCGAGCACATACCGATCTACCTGGCCGCTGTCGGCCCGAAGAACCTGGAGCTGGCCGGCGAGATCGCCGACGGCTGGCTGGCCGTGTTCTACGCCCCGGAGTTCGCCGAGGAGCAACTCGCCTCGGTGCAAGCCGGGCGGGCCAAGGTCGGCAAGGAGCTGGCCGGGTTCGACGTGGTGCCGTCGGTGCCCGTGGTGATCGGCGACGACGTGGCCTCCTGCGCCGAACTCGTCCGCTGGTACGCCGCGCTCTACGTCGGTGGCATGGGCAGCCGGCAGCAGAACTTCTACAACCAGCTCGCCACCCGGATGGGCTACGGCGACGCCGCCCGCGAGGTGCAGGACCTGTACCTGGCCAAGCGGCAGCGCGACGCCGCAGCCGCCGTACCCATGGAGTTCATCGACCGCACCTCGCTGCTCGGCCCGAAGGAGCGCATCGCCGAGCGGATGCGGGAGTACGCCGCGGCCGGCGTCACCACGCTGTCGGTGACCCTCTTCGTGGCCGACCGGGACAGCGGTGTGCAGACCCTGCGTACCGTCGCCGAGGCTCTCGACCTCTCGGGAGTCGGCGAGTGACCTGGGTCGAGGCCATCGTCCTGGGCATCGTCCAGGGACTGACCGAGTTCCTTCCGGTCAGCTCGTCGGGGCATCTGCGGATCACCTCGGCGATCTTCTTCGACCGGGACGCCGGCGCGTCGTTCACCGCGGTCACCCAGCTCGGCACCGAAGCGGCAGTGCTGATCTACTTCGCCAAGGACATCTGGCGGATCACCCGGACCTGGCTCGTGGGCATCCGGGACACGTCGGTCCGCTCCAGCCTCGACTACCGGATGGGCTGGTACGTGATCGTCGGCTCGATCCCGATCGGGCTGTTCGGTTTCGTGTTCAAGGACCAGATCAAGACCGCCGGGCGCAACCTGTGGGTGGTGGCGACCACGCTGATCGTGTTCGCCTTCGTGTTGGCGTTCGCCGAGTACTGGGGGCGGCAGACCCGCACCCTGGAGAACTTCCGGATGAAGGACGGCATCGTGATGGGCTTCGCCCAGGCGATGGCGCTGGTCCCCGGGGTGTCCCGCTCCGGCGGCACGCTCACCGCCGGCCTGCTGCTCAACCTGACCCGCGAGGCGGCGGCACGGTACTCGTTCCTGCTGGCCATCCCGGCGGTGGTGATGTCCGGTGTGTTCAGCCTCGGGGACGTCTTCGAACCGTCCGCCCCGGGCACGTCGGTGCCCACCGTGGCCCAGACGATCGTGGCCACCCTCATCGCCTTCGGCATCGGCTACGCGGCCATCGCCTGGCTGCTGCGCTACGTGGCCCACCACACCCTGTACGTCTTCGTGCTGTACCGGGTCGCGCTGGGCACCCTGGTCCTGGCGCTGCTGCTGACCGGCACCATCGACGCCACCTGACCGCTCTGCCGCCGGCCCCCGGCTCCGCCCACGGGCGGAGCCGGGGGCCGCAGTCGTCAGGTCGCCGCCCACGACGGCCCGGCGCGGTGCCCAGGTCATAGGGTGGTCCCGTGGCGACCCTTCTTCTTCTGCGACACGGCCGAACCACGGCGAACGCCGATGGCGGCCTGGCCGGTCGGCAACCGGTCGAGTTGGACGACACCGGGCGCGCCCAGGCCACAGCGGTCGGCGAGCGGTTGCGGGTGGTACCGCTGGCCGCCGTGGTGACCAGCCCGCTCATCCGCTGCCGGCAGACGCTGGAGCTGGCGCTCCCGCAGGCCGCCCCGGTCGTCGAGGACGGGTTGATCGAGTGCGACTACGGCAGCTGGGAGGGGCAGCCGCTGAAGAAGCTCGCCAAGGAGCCGCTCTGGCCGGTCGTCCAGCAGCACCCCAGCGCGGCGGTCTTCCCTGGTGGGGAGGCGATGGCGGCGATGGCGGCGCGTGCCGTGGCGGCGGTGCGTTCCTGGGACGCCCGGGTGAACGCCGAGCACGGGCCCGAGGCGGTCTGGTTGGCGTGCAGCCACGGCGATGTGATCAAGGCCATCGTGGCGGACGCGCTCGGCGTACACCTGGATGCCTTTCAGCGGATCGTGGCCGACCCGGCGTCGGTGACGGCGATCCGGTTCACGCCGCTGCGTCCTTTTCTGGTGCGACTCAACGACACCGGTGGTGACCTGGCGGCGCTGGTGCCGCCGCCGGCCAAGCGGCGTCGGCGCGCGAACCGCGTGGCCGACTCGGACGCGGCAGTCGGTGGTGGGGCGGGTGCGTCGCGGTGAGGCGCGTCACGACACCTCCTGCGCTCGGCGCGTCAGCGCACGCCGGAAAGGCCGCCACGCCCGGGTATAGCCCCTGGTACGCCGGGCGCGCCGCCGCTGCGGCGATTCGCGTCGGTGGGGTGCGCGACGCCGAGGCGGGCCGGATAGGGTCGTGGGTATGACCCACCAGGTGCACGCCTTCGAACCGCCGGAGCGGTTCGTCGCCGGGACTGTCGGGCCGCCGGGGGAGCGCACGTTCTTCCTGCAGGCCCGCGGCGGCGGCAGGCTGGTCAGCGTCGCGCTGGAGAAGGTCCAGGTGTCCCTACTCGCCGAGAAGCTCGAGGAGTTGCTCACCGAGGCGCAGCGTCGCTTCGGGGTGGACCTGCCCGAGCTGGCGCCGGTGATCGGCGACAACGAGCCGTTGGACACTCCCGTCGACGAGGAGTTCCGGGTCGGGACTCTCGGGCTGGCCTTCGACGTGGACACCGCGACAGTGGTGATCGAGGCGATCGCGGCGGGCGAGGTGGAGCCCGAGGTCGAGCTCGGCGACGAGGACGACGACGAAGACGACGACGAGGACGACGAGCCGGACGAGGACCTGGATCGGCTCCGGGTCCGGCTCACCCCGCAGGCGACCCGCCAGTTCATCGAGCGGGCCCGGCGAGTGGTCAACGCGGGCCGGCCACCGTGCCCGCTCTGCGGCCAACCGTTGGACCCCGCCGGGCACCTCTGCCCGCGGCACAACGGTTATCACCGGTGACCTCGTCCGGCCTCCAGCCTCGCCAGGACGGCGACGCCGCGCTGCGGCTGCTGCGTGACGGCGTCCTCGACCTGGAGGGTCGGCTGGTCGACGCGTCGAACACGACGCTGCGCGGCATCCTGACCCTGGACGGGTTGACCGCCCGGTGCGTCTACAAGCCGGTCCGTGGCGAGCGCCCCCTTTGGGACTTCCCCGACGGCACCCTGGCCGGTCGGGAGGTCTCGGCGTACCTGGTCTCCCGGGCCACCGGCTGGGACCTGGTGCCGCCCACAGTGCTGCGGGACGGCCCGTTCGGCCCCGGTTCCTGCCAGCTGTGGATCGACGAGCCGGAGGACGCCGAACCGCTTGTCGGTTTCCTGCCCGCCGGGGAGTTGCCGCCGCGCTGGATCCCGATCGCCGCGGCCCGGGACGACGACGGCGCGGCGTACGCCCTCGCCCACGCCGACGACCCGCGGCTGGCCCGGCTCGCGGTGCTCGACGCGGTGCTCAACAACGCCGACCGTAAGGGCGGTCACGTGCTCGTCGGTGCCGACGACCGGATCTATGGCGTGGACCACGGGGTGAGCTTCCACGTGGAGGACAAGCTGCGCACTGTGCTCTGGGGTTGGGCCGGTAAGCGGCTACCCGCGGACGCCGTGGAGATGCTCGACGCGCTGGCCGGGCAGGTCGCCGGTGCGCTCGGTGCCGAGTTGGCCGACCATCTGACGATCAGCGAGGTGGCCGAGGTGGCCGCCCGGGTCGGCCGGCTGCGCGAGACCGGCTGCTTCCCTCAGCCTCCGGAGGACTGGCCGGCGATGCCCTGGCCGCCCATGTGACCCGCTGTCATCTTGATCACCCGTGGGGTGCTCCGGCGTTGTCGCCGGGCTGGCTAGGCTGATCCCATGGAGTCTTGGGCGGGACACGAGGTGCCACGGCTGCCGGGCAGGGGCGAGCCACTGGCGTTGTACGACTCGGCGCGGCAGGGCGTCCACCCGAGTGAGCCGGCCGACGCGGGCAGCATGTACGTCTGCGGCATCACCCCGTACGACGCGACCCACCTCGGCCACGCCGCCACCATGATCACGTTCGACCTGGTGCAGCGGATGTGGCGCGACGCCGGCCGCCCGGTGCGCTACGTGCAGAACGTCACCGACATCGACGACCCGCTGCTGGAGCGGGCCGCCCGCGACGGCGAGGACTGGGTGGTCCTGGCGATGCGCGAGACGGCGCTGTTCCGGGAGGACATGGAGGCGCTGCGGATCATCCCGCCGGCGCACTACGTGGGCGCTGTCGAGTCGATCCCGGACATCGCCGACAAGGTCGAGGTGCTCCTCAAGGACGGCGCCGCGTACCGGCTCGACGACGGCACCGGCGACGTCTACTTCGACATCTCCGCCACGCCCCGCTTCGGCTACGAGTCGAACCTGACCCGCGAGCAGATGCTGGAGATCTTCCCCGAGCGCGGCGGTGACCCCGACCGGGCCGGCAAGCGCGACCCACTGGACCCGCTGCTGTGGCGCGGCGCCCGCGAGGGCGAGCCGTCCTGGCCGGGCGGCGAGCTGGGCCCGGGCCGACCCGGCTGGCACATCGAGTGCGCGGTGATCGCGCTCAACCTGCTCGGCGACCGGATCGACGTCCAGGGCGGCGGTAACGACCTGCTGTTCCCGCACCACGAGGCCTCCGCCGCGCACGCCGAGCGGCTCACCGGCCAGGCGCCGTTCGCCGAGCACTACGTCCACGCCGGCATGATCGGTCTGGACGGCGAGAAGATGTCCAAGTCCCGCGGCAACCTGGTCTTCGTGTCCCGGCTGCGCGCCGACAAGGTCGACCCGATGGCGGTCCGGCTGGCGCTGATCTCCGGGCACTACCGCAGCGACCGCACCTGGACCGACGACCTGCTCACCGCCGCACACGAGCGCCTGGACCGTTGGCGGCGGGCCGCCGCCGCGCCCGCCGGGCCGTCCGGGGCTGAGCTGCTGGCCGAGGTACGCGCACGCCTGGCCGACGACCTGGACACCCCCGGAGCCCTGGCCGTAGCCGACCGCTGGGCCGAGGCGACCCTCGCGGGTGCCACCGACGACCCCGAAGCGCCCGCCCTCTTCGCGAACACTGTCGACGCCCTCCTGGGCATCCGCCTCTGACAGCCCACGGGCGGCGTGCCGTGCGCCGTTGACCGACTCGGTTTCCAGGAAGTCGCGGTGTCCGGAGCCCTGCGATACCCCGACTTCCAGGAAGCCGAGTCGATCAAAAGGCTCGGCCCGGGCGCGCCCTCGATCGGGTCAGGGAATGAACGCCACCTCGGGAAAGGACCTGCTCGGGCCGTTCAGTAGGTGGCCGCCCCGGTGCCTCAGGTGCAGGTCGAAGAACGCCAGCGGGTACGCCTGCCCGATGCGGACCGCGCGGGCGGGGTCGAGCGTGCCGACCCAACCGACGAGATCCTCGTCGCTCATGCCGATGAGCTTTGCCAGTTGCGGCACGAGCCACTGGTTGTCGCCGTAGGACGAGTGGACCGCTTCGGCGGCCTGGATGTTGAGTCGCCATCCGCGTAGGTGCGTGAAGAACTCGGCGACGGCCGGCTCCGCTGCCCGGGTGAACTCCGCCGTCATCAGCATGAACGGCCGGTACAGGTCGGCGGAGGGCATCGGCTGCGACAGCATCGGGGCGTCCAGGCTCAGCCCCGCCCGGACCCGTCGGTCGGTGCCCATTGTCAGGGCCGTCGCGGTGCCGCCCTTCGACCAGCCGAACATGCCGATCCGGCTCAGGTCGAGGGCGGCGCCCAGCCCGGTCGGCAGCAGCGCTTGGTCGACGTCGGGGTTGCCCCCGGCGGCGAGGTCGGAGATCTGATCGAGGACGAATCGGACGTCCCGGGTGTAGGTCCACGGGGTCGAATCGACGTCTTCCTCCTGGATGGTGACTCGGCCGTCGGGGAATTCGCCGAACCCGTCGTACGTGTGGTCCACGGTGACCACCGCGTACCCGTGGCTGGCGAGTTCCTGCACCACGATGGTGGTGTCCGAACGGTGGCTGCCCGCGCCGTGCGAGTACAGCACCACCGGCAACCGCCGGCCCGGATGCCGCACCGGGGCGCCCTCGTGCCCGGCCGTCAACGGCGCCAGCGCGGCGTGGGGGTCGAAGCCGGCGGATTCCAGCAGCATGCGCATCGAGGCGGCGGTCATCCACTCGGAGCGCGGGTAGCGCCGCTCGTTCCGGGCGGGATACCAGACGCTGACCATCAGTTCCCGATACCGCCCCGGCCCGGCCAGCGGTTCCGGCCTCGACCGGTCGACCAGATGCAGCGGCACCACACCCACGCGGTACGGCCCGGTCGGCCGGGGGAGAGTGAGCCGGACCGGGCCTGAACGGGCCGCTGCCGCCCGGGCGCGGCCGGCGATGCCCATCGGTACACCGGCCCCGACCGCCAACGCGGCTCCGACAAGGCCACGGCGCGTGATCCCCCGTGCGCCAACAGGTCTCACGGTTGGCATTGATCCTCCAGTGGGTTGCTCGACGCCGGAACCGGGCCGCCCGACCATCGATATACCCGCAGTATATATATCGAGTGTATAGATGCAACGGTGGTGGCGCGCTTCGACATCGGAGAATTCGCAGGGGTCGCCCTGGCCCGCCCGTCGCCCAGCGATCTTGCAGTTTCTGTCCCAGCGAAAGGCGCAAAAACGGAGATAAGTACGACCGAAAGCGCAAGATCGCCGGGCGGGGCGGGGCGGGGCGGGGCCTGGCAGGGCAGGGCAGGGCCGGGCCGGGCCGGGCCGGGGCGGGGGCTAGCCCAGGACCAGGCCGGGGTCGGGTTCCGGGTCGGGGGTCGGGCCGGGGATCTTGTACTCCTCGGTGAGGGTGGTCATGGGGCCGGGCCAGGTCGCCTGGGACACCTCGATCGGCTTGCGGTGCGCGTCGTACGCGACGTGCAGCAGGTGCAGCACCGGTGTGTCCGGCCGGATCTGGAGGGTTTCGGCCTCCTCCCGGCTCGGTTGGCGGGCGCTGATCGTGTCGGTGGCCGAGACGTACCGTCGTCCGGTCGCTTCCTCGGCCTCCTGGTAGAGCGGCCGGCCGAACGCCTCGGTGCGCTCCAGCGAGGTGCCGGCGGCGTCGCGGGGCAGGAACCAGGAGGCGCCCACCTCGACGGGGGAGTCGTCGGTGCGGACGAGGTGCCGCCGGCAGAGCAGGTTGGTGCCGTCGGACACGCCGAAGGCGTCGGCCACCTCGGCGGGGGCGGGGGCGTGCCCCACGGAGACGAGCTGTTGACGGTATCGGGCGGCCAGGTCGGTGTGGTAGCCGCGGAAGCCGCCGTACCGGCCTCGGGAGAGGCGGTTGAGGCGGCGGCGGGTGCCGCGGACGTACGTACCGGAGCCGGGCTTGGTGATCAGGATGCCCTCGACCCGCAGCTGGTCGACGGCGCGTTGCACTGTCTGCTTGGCGACGCCGAACATCTCGGCGATGGCCGGGATGGACGGCAGCCGCTCGCCCGGCCCCCAGTCCCCACGGCGAACCTGGGCCTTGAGCTGCGCGGCGATCTGTCGGTGCGGGAACTCGGCGGCCCCGGGATTGATCTGCACACCCGCCTCCTTGATCACATCTAGGTTCCTAGGATGCCCCAGCGAGTGTGACGGCGCCACCCCGGACACGCGAAAACGGGCCCCCGGACCAGAAAAGGTCCGAAGGCCCGCAGCGAAACAGTGCTACCAGGAACCGGCGGTGGGACCGGCCGAACCGCCTCGGCGGCGCAGGTACTTCTCGAACTCCTGGGCGATCTCGTCACCGGTCAACGGGGTGATCCCCTCGTCGCCGACCCGTTCCTCCAGCTCGCGGACGTACTCGCCCAGCTCGGCGTCCTGCTCGGCGGCGCTGCGGACCCGCTGCTCCCACTCGGCGGACTCCTCGGCCAGGTCGGCCATCGGCACCGGCAGGTCGACGACCTCCTCGACCCGGTGCAGCAGGGCGAGGGTGGCCTTCGGGCAGGGCGGGTTGTTGGCGTAGTGCGGCACGTGCACCCAGAACGAGACGGCGTCCACCTCGGCGCGGGTGCAGGCGTCGTGCAGCACGCCGACGATGCCGGTCGGCCCGTCGTAGCGGGTGGGGGTGAGCTGGTAGCGCTCCGCGGCCTGCGCGTCGGAGGCGCTGCCGCTGATCGGCAGCGGCCGGGTGTACGGAACGTCGGCCAGCAACGCGCCGAGCAGCACCACCCGTTCCACCTCCAGGCTGTGGCAGATCTCCAGCACCTGCTCGCAGAACGTCCGCCAGCGCATGCTCGGCTCGATCCCGCGGATCAGCACCACGTCACGGTCGGTGCCCTCCGGGCTGGCCACCATGAACCGGGTCGTCGGCCACTCCACCCGCCGGGTCTCGCCGTCGGCCATGGTGATGGTGGGTCGGCTGACCTGGAAGTCGTAGAAGTCCTCCGGATCCAGCTCGGCGATCTGCCGGGCGTTCCAGACCTGCTCGAGGTGCTCGACCGCGGCGGTGGACGCGTCGGCGGCGTCATTCCAGCCCTCGAACGCGGCGATCGCCACCGGGGACCGCAGCACCGGCAGTCCGTCGAACTCGGTCACGCCGTCACCTCACCCTGCTCGTCGCGGCTGGCGCCGGGACCGCGCCCGGTCGTCATACCGTGTGGCACGGCGGCGTCCCTGTTGTCCTTCACGTCCGTCAGCCTACGTGCAGGGCGAGGGTGCGGCCCGTCGGCCGCGCCGGTCGGCCGCTCCGGCAGCAGGTCATACCCGAACGAACCAGACAGGGTGATCCCCGTGACACAATAGGGGATCGCTCGAGGAGAGTCGTGGAGTCCGGCCGAATCGCACTAACCTGAACGGGTGCGGACTTCATTGATGGATGTGCTGGCTGATCGCATTCTCATCGCCGACGGGGCGATGGGCACGATGCTTCAGGCCGCGGACCTCACGCTCGACGACTTCGACGGGCTGGAGGGGTGCAACGAGATCCTCAACGTCACCCGCCCGGACGTGGTGCGCGGGGTGCACGACGCCTACCTGGCCGTCGGTGCCGACTGCGTCGAGACCAACACCTTCGGGGCCAACCTCGCCAACCTCGCCGAGTACGACATCCCGCACCGCATCCGCGAGTTGTCCGAGGCGGGCGCCCGGATCGCCCGGGAGGCCGCCGACGCGGCCAGCACCCCGGAGCGGCCCCGGTTCGTGCTCGGCTCGATCGGGCCGGGCACGAAGCTGCCCACCCTCGGGCACGCCGCCTACTCGACCCTGCGCGACGCCTACCAGGAGAACGCCGCGGGTCTGATCGTCGGCGGCGCGGACGCGCTGATCATCGAGACCTGCCAGGACCTGCTCCAGGTCAAGGCGGCAGTAGTCGGGTCGAAGCGGGCCATGGCCGAGCTGGGCCAGTCGGTGCCGATCATCTGTCACGTGGCGGTGGAGACCACCGGCACCATGCTGGTCGGCAGCGAGATCGGGGCGGCCCTCGCCGCGATCGAGCCGCTCGGCGTGGACCTGATCGGGCTCAACTGCTCGACCGGCCCGGCCGAGATGAGCGAGCACCTGCGCTACCTGTCGCAGCACTCCCGCATCCCGCTGTCGGTGATGCCGAACGCCGGCCTGCCGGTGCTGACCGCCGACGGGGCGTACTTCCCGCTGACTCCCGTGGAGCTGGCCGAGGCCCTGGAGCGGTTCATCACCGAGTACGGCGTGGGGCTGGTCGGCGGCTGCTGCGGCACCACCCCGGAACACATCCGGGTGCTGTCCGAGCGGCTGCACGGCGTCACCGCCCCGGCCCGCGAACCCCGGCACGAGGCGGGCGTCTCCTCGGTCTACCACCCGGTGCCGTTCGCCCAGGACGCGTCGGTGCTGATGGTGGGGGAGCGGACCAACGCCAACGGCTCGAAGGCGTTCCGGGAGGCGATGCTCGCCGGCGACTGGCGGGCCTGTGTGGAGATCGCCCGCAGTCAGGCGCGCGACGGCTCGCACCTGCTCGACCTGTGTGTGGACTACGTCGGCCGCGACGGCACGCAGGACATGCGCGAGTTGGCCGGCCGGTTCGCCACCGCGTCGACCCTGCCGATCATGTTGGACTCCACCGAGCCGGCGGTGATCGAGGCCGGGCTGGAGATGCTCGGTGGCCGGTGCGTGGTCAACTCGGTGAACTTCGAGGATGGCGACGGCCCCGAGTCCCGGTACGGGCGGGTGATGCCGGTGATCCGGGAGCACGGTGCCGCAGTAGTCGTGATGTGCATCGACGAGGAAGGGCAGGCGCGCACCGCGGCGGACAAGGTCCGCATCGCCTCGCGCACCATCGACGACCTGACCGGCCGGTGGGGGATGGACCTGTCCGACATCCTGATCGACACGCTGACCTTCCCGATCGCCACCGGGCAGGAGGAGACCCGCCGCGACGGCCTGGAGACCATCGAGGCGATCCGGGAAATCGCCCGGCGTTACCCAGGGATCAACTTCACCCTCGGCATCTCGAACATCTCCTTCGGGCTCAACCCGGCGGCCCGGCAGGTGCTCAACTCGGTGTTCCTGCACGAGTGCGTGCAGGCCGGCCTGACCTCCGCGATCGTGCACGCCAGCAAGATCCTGCCGATGGCGAAGATTCCCGACGAGCAGCGCGAGGTCGCCCTGGACATGGTCTACGACCGGCGCCGCGAGGGCTATGACCCGTTGCAGCGCTTCCTGGAGCTCTTCGAGGGCGTCGACGTGACCAGCGCCCGAGCCAGCCGGGCACAGGAGTTGGCCGCGCTGCCGTTGGACGAGCGGCTCAAGCGGCGGATCATCGACGGTGAGCGCAACGGCCTGGAGGCCGACCTCGACGAGGCGATGGCCGGCGGCCGGTCCCCACTGTCGATCATCAACGACATCCTGCTGGACGGTATGAAGGTGGTCGGCGAGCTGTTCGGCTCCGGCCAGATGCAGCTGCCGTTCGTGCTCCAGTCCGCCGAGGTGATGAAGACCGCGGTGGCCTACCTCGAGCCGCACATGGAGACCATCGAGGACGGCGGCAAGGGCCGCATCGTGCTCGCCACAGTGCGCGGCGACGTACACGACATCGGCAAGAACCTTGTCGACATCATTCTGTCCAACAACGGCTACGAGGTGGTGAACATCGGCATCAAGCAGCCGATCAGCGCCATCCTGGACGCCGCCGAGCAGCACCGCGCCGACGCGATCGGCATGTCCGGGCTGCTGGTCAAGAGCACTGTCATCATGAAGGAGAACCTGGCCGAGATGGCCACGCGCGGGGTCGCCGAGCGCTGGCCGGTCCTGCTGGGTGGGGCGGCGCTGACCCGCGCGTACGTCGAGGACGACCTGCGGTCGACGTTCCCCGGGCAGGTGCACTACGCGCGGGACGCGTTCGAGGGTCTGTCCCTGATGGACAAGGTGATGACCGCCAAGCGCGGTGGCGCCCCGGTGATCGACCCGGAGCGGGAGGCGGCTCTCGCGGCCCGGCGGGCGCGCCGGGAACGGCAGCGCTCGATGGTCTCCACGTCGCTGCCGGAGCTGCACGACTCGTCGGTCCGCTCCGACGTGGCCGCCGACGTGTCGGTGCCCACCCCGCCGTTCTTCGGCACCCGGGTCGTCAAGGGCGTGCCGATGGCCGACTACGCGGCGCTGCTCGACGAGCGGGCCACCTTCTCCGGGCAGTGGGGGCTGCGCGGCGTCCGGGGCGGCAGCGGACCCTCCTACGAGGAGCTGGTCGAAACCGAGGGCCGACCGCGGCTGCGGTACTGGCTGGACCGGCTGATCGCCGACCAGGTCCTTGAGGCAGCCGTGGTGTACGGCTACTTCCCCGCGTACTCCGAAGGCAACGACCTGGTGGTGCTCGACGAGAACGGGCACGCCGAGCGCGCCCGGTTCTCCTTCCCCCGGCAACGGCAGGAGCGGCGGCTCTGCCTGGCGGACTTCTTCAGGCCCCAGGGCGACCAGCTCGATGTCGTCGCGTTGCAACTGGTCACCGTCGGCCAACCGGTCAGCGAGTACGCGGCGAAGCTGTTCGCCCGCAACGAATACCGCGACTACCTGGAGGTGCACGGTCTCTCCGTGCAGCTCACCGAGGCCCTGGCCGAATACTGGCACCAGCGCATCCGCGCCGAGATGACCCTGCCCGACGGTCGTCCGCTGGGGCACGACGACCCGGCGGACCTGGCCGGCATCCTGCACAACGACTACCGGGGTTGCCGGTACGCGTTCGGCTACCCGGCCTGCCCCGACCTGGAAGACCGGGCGAAGATCATGGATCTGCTCGGCGCGGACCGGATTGGGGTCGAGCTGTCCGAGGAGTTCCAGCTCATGCCGGAGCAGGCCACCGACGCGATAGTGGTCCACCACCCGGAGGCCAACTACTTCAACGCCAAGTAACGGCGGCAGGCCCCCGAGCTGCACCTCAGGCCGTCGGCGGCCCGGACCAGGCCGTCAGCTGCCTCCGAGCTGTGCCCGGTGGCCTGGTCCGCATGGGTTGAGCCAAGGTCGGGCTCCCACCATGGCCAGTCCACGAGCACGTGCTGGGGTGTGGTCCCGACGATGCGCGCGTCGAGCGCCTCGGCTGAGATCAGGAGCACGTCGCCGACGGTGGTCCAGCTCATGAGCGACAAAGCTAGGAATGACGCCGCCGGGCGTCAAGCGTCGTGGTTGTTGCCCGGGGTCAAGGGGTCGTCGGGCTACCCGGGCACCGGCAAGATGGTCGTGTGAAGACCGAGGCCGTCAAGGCAGGCAGGGCGGAGTTGGTGGACGCCCTGGAGGGCTTGCCCGGGAGTTCCGACGGCTGTCGCGTTGCCCTGACGTTGGCATCTCCCGTCTTCCTTCGTGCCGGCGACGTCTGGTGGATTGAGGATGAGGTGCTGTACGTCCAGCGTGGAGACGTCCCGGCCGTGGCGTATCGGGGTGCCCTCGAATGGCGTCGGCAGTGGTAGCCGCGGGAGCCGGGACTCAGGGCCTGTCTTGAAGTCGATTGTCAGGGCTGGCCGCATCGATGAACATCTGACAGGTCGCTGTGCTCTGACGGATGGGCAGTGGGTGCGTTCCCGCTACGGTCTCGTCATGTCTCGATTCAGCATGATGGCTCGCGTGGACATCCCTCATGAGGTGGCCGACGCCGAGAGTTGGATCGCGCGATATCGCGGGTCGTTGACGTCGATCGCGGAGACGGGCTGCGGCTGCTGCGTACGTGCGTGGCAGATCGAAGGACCGCAAGAGTTGGTCGACACCATCCCGCTCGTGCTCAGCGCTTCGACGGACTGGGACCGGGACTGATCATTCGCACAGCGCGGCCCGCTCAACCAGCGGACGACGGAGGACGCGACTGCCAGCAACGGCTGCGGACTTAGCGGAAAAGCTCAAGCCCCGCCAGCGCGTCGATCGCTATCACCACGTCGGCCATGCTGAACGCCGCAACCCCAAGCAGCCACAGCCGGAACGACGATAGCCGAACCCACCAGGGTTGGTTGTCTCCGAGACGCTCGCGTACAGCCGAGTGCGGTGGCAGCCCAAGCATCTGGTCCAAGCCCAGCTGTTGCTCGATCCGCTCCAACAGCCGGCTGTCGGACAACTCCAGGCGCCGGTACTTGATCATGAGTTGGGCGGACAGGCCGGTCAAGGCGGCAGCCAGGGTGGCCGCCACCGCTTGGGCCGGACGCGCCGTCTCCGGACCGAGCGCGAGCGTCAGAAGGAACGCCTGAGCCGCGGTGGCCAGGGCGGGTACCTGCCACGTCATTGTGTCGAAAGCGGTCCGGCGAGCTGCGACGACCGCATAGGTTGCCGTGAGCACCTGTTCGGAGATCTGAGTCTCGTCCGGCCTCGCGTCTGGGCTTGGCACCATGACGTCATCGTGTCAACGCGTCGCAACGCGGACGAGTGGAGCGCAGCCCGAGGCCGCGAGCAGCCACCGAAGCCATCGGGTGCCCGATGCATGCCCATTCAGCAGGGGGCGACAAGGGCCAAGGACGATGCCGTTGCCAGGCCTCCGTGGCAGGGGCAGGATTGAGTACGTGGGACCGGTCGGTAGCCCGTGGTGGCCGACAGCGAAGACACCCAAGCAGGGGTTCATCCTGGGGGGCTTCTGCCGTGCTGGCAGCGCTGCTTGGCGTTGGCTACCTGGTGACGGCCGTGCTGCTGCGCCGACGCCAACGCTCACAGATGACACGCTGGATGGATGCGACAGGTCACAGTGCTCGGCAGTTCCGGTGCCTTTCCCGGGCCAGGTCGCGCCTGTAGCGGCTTCGCGGTGGACTGGGATGGCTTCCGCGTAGTGCTTGACCTGGGCTACGCCACACTGCCGCGGTTGCTCAGGCACTGGCCCGACGGTGCGGTGGACGCTGTCGTCATCACCCACGAGCACCCGGATCACTGCGTCGACCTGCATGGTCTGTTCAGGATGCGGTTCTACGGTCAGTCTGGGGGACCACGGCTGCGGTTGTTCTGCCCGCCCGGCGTGCTCGACCGGCTCAGCGGCGTGGAGCCCGATGTCGACCTGCACGCGGTCTTCGACCTGCACCCACTACCGGGCAGCTACCGGGTCGGGCCGTTCGACCTCACCGGGCTGTCCCTGCCGCACTTCGTGCCCAACGCCGGCATCCGGCTCCAGGCCGACGGGATTGCCCTGGCCTATTCCGGGGACACGGGGCCGACTCCCGCGTTGGCCGAACTGGGCCGTGGCGCCGACCTGTTCATCGTCGAGGCGACGGACCACGACGGCGAGACCAGCCGTCCCACCCGTAACCTCATGACCTCCACCGAAGCCGGTCTGTGGGCTCGCCGCGCGGGTGCCCGCCGCCTGATGCTCACCCACTTCTGGCCAGGTAACGACCGGGCAGGCGCGGTGGCCGCCGCGCAGGTGGAGTTCGACGGTGCCGTACTGGCGGCTGAGGAAGGGCTCACCCTGATGCTTGGGGCACCAGACAGCTGATCTCCCTCACTCGACGAACGTGCCGTCCGGATTCATGATCTCGTCTCGCACCAGCGGTACGAAGGCCGACCAGGTCCCGTCATCCACGGCGACTGACATGCGGATGCGCCCATCGCCGTCGTCAAGGGCGTAGCTAACCACGCGGTACCGCCTGCCGTCATCGCCGGTGGCGTGGCGTGCATCCTTGTCATCGAGCATCGCGCGCCAGTCGCCGTAGTTGACGCGTCGCCACTCAGCCAGGCGCGCCTCGGCGAGCCCTGCCGCCGACTCGTTCTTCAGCCTCACCTGCTCCACCTTCCAGCCGCCGTGCGGCCGACGCTAGGGCGGTGGAGGAAGCGTCTGCAAGCTTTGACGGAAGGCCGGCTCCGGCCACGTGGGCGCGGTCAACAGGAGGACGAAATCCGGCAACGCGCATGGTGAGGGGTCCCCAGTCGGTGCCCGCGACTCCGGCTCGCTCTCCCAGTCGATGAGGTTGACCGTCACCGCGTAACGGCCGGCGGGCGCGGCCACGTGTAGGGCCTTTTCGTCCGGGATTGCGGAGACGCCTTCCAGTCCGCTCAGGTAGAGCGACCCGGCTGAGGTGATGAGGTACGGCTCCGATGCGACGACGAGACGATCTTGCTCGCGCTCTGTCAGGTCCGCAGCCTGCTGGGAGTCGCCGACACGGACCACGAACTGGAACGCCGAGTCCCCCAGGTTGATCGGCACGAGCACGCCGGCCAGGACGTGCTGGAGGATGTCATCGTCGTTGAGCAACGAGCGTTCCCATGAGTCGTCGTCGACGATCGAGGTGAAGCCCTCGGGGTTCCAGAGCACCTGCATGCCAGCATCAGTCGTGACGGGTCCCGTCACCTCGAACATTCGGCCTCCTACACGTCCCTGGCCCGTCGCCGGGCCGTCGGAGGCTAGCCAATGGCGACCAGCGACGACCAACGCCCGCGCCGCGGTCACCGTGCCCGCCGAAGTGCGGACGCTGGTGGATGGCAGCGGGCCCGTCACGCGAAAAGGCAGTCCGCCGGATGTCGAGAACGGCCGGGTGGCTCCGTCCTCGGGGAGGATGCGGTCACCGTGACCGCACCAGAGCAGGGAGATCCAGCATGGCGATCCAGCGGATGGACAACGTCCTCATCGTTGTCGAGGACCTCGACGCGGTCATCGCGTTCTTCGTCGAACTCGGCATGGAGTTGGAGGGGCGAGGACCGGTCGAGGGGCGGTGGGTGGAGCGTGTCATCGGGATCGACGACGTCCGGCAGGAGGTCGCGATGCTGCGGACCCCGGACGGCCACGGCAAGGTCGAGTTGGCGATGTTCCACCGGCCGACGGCGATCGGCGGGGAACCGAAGAACGCGCCGGCGAACACGCTGGGCATCCGGCGGATCATGTTCGCCGTCGACGACATCGAGGACGTGATCACCCGGCTGCGTGGCCACGGCGCCGAACTCGTGGGGGAGTTGGAGCGGTATGAGGACGTCTACCGGCTCTGCTACGTCCGCGGCCCCGAGGGAATCATCGTCGGCCTGGCCGAACAGCTCCGCTGACGGCCGCCGCCGGCCCGTCCCGCCCGCAACTTCAGGGATGTAGGGGCCTCGCGAGCGGTGGAGGCCACTACATCCCTGAAGTAGCGCGGATCTTGGGGCGCGCTAGGCCCCCGCGTCGCGCGGGAAGGTCTCGCGTAGGGCCGGGTCCAGCGGTCGACCGCTCGTCGGTTCGATGAACAGGTCGGCGAGCAGGAGGTCGGCGAGGTAGCTGGGGTTCACCCCCGACTCCTTGCGGCCGAGGGTCTGCGCCAAGCCGCCGAGTCGCAGCGCGGCCTTCGCTGCGCCGGACGGCATCCGCGCGACCCGGCGGGGTCGGCCCACCGCGTCGGCGATGCGCCCGATCATGTCGTGCCAGGTGAGGTTCTCGTCGGCGACCGGGATGTCCGCGCCGCTGGCCTGCTCCAGGGCATCGACCGCGACCTCGGCCACGCTGCGGGCGGAGGCCGCGGCGCTGCCGCCGGTCGGGGCGACCAGCGGGGTACGCGAGCGGGCCCACCGGTCCAGCGGACCGGCCCAGTTGGGCAGTCGGTCGCCGGCCCGACCGAAGACGAAGGGCAGTTCGAGTACGGCGACCGGCAGGCCCTCGCCAGCGGCCGCCCGCCCCTCCCGGGCCTGCTCCAGGCGGCACCGGATGTACGTGTGCCGTTCGGCGAGGCGCCACTGCGGGTGGAGTCGGTCGAAGTAGGTGTAGTAGGAGCCCATCACGACGCCCCGGGTGAGACCTTCGAGGCGGGCGGCGGTGAACAGGCGTACCACCGGGTCGACGTTGTCGCGGCGGAACTCGGGATAGATCGGTTTGGGCAGCGGCCGTTGCTCCTCGGTGCGGGTCGCGTACACGACGCCATCGTGACCGGCGAGCAACGACCGCAGTTGCTCGATCGAGGCGGCCCCGACATCGAGCAGATGGTCGATGCCCGGCTGGGCGGTTCGCGCCACAGTGGTCGCGGCATGGCCACGCTCCCGAAGCACGTCCGCGACGTGAGCGCCGATCAGGCCACTGCCACCCACCACAAGAATTCGCACGGTGCATCGTCCACTCTGGAACCCGCCCTTTGTCAAGCCGCTGCCGCTGTGGCGAGGGCGTCGAGGAGTTGCTGGTCCAGCATGAGCGCGTGCTGCGCCTCGGCGGCCGGCTGCTGTACGACCGCATCGACGACCCGGACGAGCCTCTGCGCGTGTACGCCGACCTGGCCGGGCACCCCTTCTGCGTCTTCGTCGGCTGAGCGGGTTGCGGCTACCTCGCCGCGGCGCAGGTTGACAACGGGCGAGGATGGCGTCGGCAACCCCGACGTTGGCCTAGGTTCGAGGTACGGAACACCGCCGCTGTGAAACGGGGATGAGGATGCCGGAACCGCGCGCCTTCTGGCTGGACGAGCAGTTCGACCGTGAGCACGGCACCGACGGGAGCGGCCGGTACGAGGCCGAGGTGTTTCGTCGGATCGACGAGTTCGCCGACACCTGGGGTGACTTCGCGCCAGTGGCGTTCGCGGTGACCGCCTGGCGGCTGGCCACCGAGCTGTCGCCAGGCTTCGTGCGCTGGCACCGGCGGATCATCTCGGCGACCTGCGCGCGTAGCCCATGGGACGGCAGCCTGGTCTGCGAGGTGACAGTGGCGTCCCGCTGGCCGGCCGAGCTGACCTGGACCAAGCAGTGGCAGCGCGACCGTGGTTGGCAGAACTGGCCCCAGATGTTCGGCCAGTTCACCACACCCACCGAGCAGGACCAGACGCGCCGCCCGCATCTGCGCGCGTTGCTCCAGGTGGAGGCGCCGGTCCCGCTCGACGACCTGCCGCCAACGCCCGACGGTCCGGACGACGAGGTCGCCGCGGCAGCGCGCCGGGCCGTGGCGGTGGTGGCCCGGGAGCTCAACGACCTCCTCGCGCCCATGATCGGGCAGCTCGACGCCGGGGTGCCGGCGGACTCCTGAGAAGCCCGCCGGCCGGTATGGTCGTCGGCGTGGATCTGGACGACATCGCCGCCCGGCTCGGGGTGCCCGTCGAGGAGGTCGACCGCGTGCACCGGCTCGCCGGTGACGGGCCGTCAGCTCCGTTGCCAGCCAAGGCCGACGCGCCCGCGCTCCTCGACCAGCTCGCCGTGCCGCCGGACGACGCCGCCGAGATCATGGCGGGCTGGCCCGACCCCGACTCCCCGCTCTGGACTCCGGAGCTGCGCTGGCTGCTCGACCGCTCGACCGCCCTGGTCCGCGCCGACCTCGCGGGCCACGACTGGCTGTCGCCCGGCCCGGAGCTGCCCCGAGAGCGAGGCCCTGCCTGGCGCCATCTCTACGTGTACGCGTACCTGGCTTTGGTCGACGTGGTGCGCGGGTACCACAGCGCCCACGGCATCCCCGACGCCGTGACCTGGGTGACCCTGGCCGACCTGGGCCGCAACCTCGCCATCGACCGGCGGATGCGCGGCGAGGGCTGGCCGATCATGCAGAGCTGGCTGACGCTGCACTCACGCGGCAGCGTCTACGAGCTGGGCCGGCTACAGCACCAGCGTGGCGACGGCGCCATCGGCCTGCACGTCCCCGATTCGGGGCCGTTGACCCCGGAGGCGGTCGAGGCGTCCCTCGACGAGGCCCGCGCGTTCTTCCCCAGGCATTTCCCCGACGAGCGCTACACCGCGTTCTCCTGCGCCTCGTGGCTGCTCGACCCGCAACTGCGGCAGTACCTTCCGGAGGACTCCAACATCGTGCGGTTCCAGCGCCGGTTCGAGCTGGCGCCCTACGACGAGTCGGCGGGGCCGGACGCCGACATCGAGGTGTTGCGGTTCGGGTTCCGGACCCTGACCACGCCGCTCGACGAGCTGCCGCGCCGCACGGCGCTCCAACGCGCGATCACCGACCACCTCCGGGCCGGCGGCCACTGGCACTGGCGCCACGGCCGCTTCCCGATCTAGGCACCCGCGTCCCACCAGGCGCCGTTGGCGGCGGTGTGGGCCGCCGGTTCGATGACTTCCCACACCTCCGCGATCAGTCCGTCGGCGACCCGCAGGATGTCGACGACCACGATCTGCGGCCCGCCGTCGGGGAGTCGGCGTCGCGAGTGCACCACGACGTGGTCACCGTCGGCCAGTAGGTGCAGGATGTCGACCCGCATGCCGGCGGTCGGGCCCAGCGCGGTGCGGACCGCGGCGAGCCACTGCGCCCTGGTCGAGGTCGTCGAATCCGACCGGTGATGGGTGAAGTCCTCGCTCAGGTACGACGCGAGCGTGTCGACGTCGCCGGTGTCGACCAGCCCCGCCAACGCACGCCCGACGATGCTCTTGTTCTCGGTGGTCATGGCCGCAAGTGTTTCCCCGGCCTCGTGCGCTTGTCGATGACATCGCACTTCATGGCGTCCCGGGCGACGTTGAGTAGGCTCATGATCGTGTATGCGGTCGGGGAACTCCTGCGCCAGTGGCGCAAGCGTCGAGGGCTCAGCCAACTCGACCTGGCGATCGCCGCGGATGTCTCGGCTCGGCACGTCAGCCTGGTCGAGACCGGCAAGTCCACGCCGAGCGCCGACATGGTCCTCCGGCTCGCCGAGCAGCTCCACGTGCCACTGCGTGATCGCAACCAGCTGTTGCTCGCCGCCGGATTCGCGCCCCGGTACGCGCAGCGCCCGCTCGACGACGCCGCCCTGTCGGGTGCCCTCGACGCGGTCCGCAGGGTGCTCCGGGCGCACGAGCCGTATCCGGCGCTGGTCTTCGACCGCCGGTGGAACATCGTGCTGACCAACCGTGCGGTCGACCCGTTCTTCGCCTACGCGGCACCCGACCTGTTGCGGCCACCGGTCAACCTGGTTCGGCTGGGCCTGCACCCGCGCGGGCTCGCCCCTCTGGTCGTCAACCTGGCCGACGTACGGGCGGTGTTCCGCAGCCGGATCTCGCGCCAACTCGCCGCCGCGCCCGACCCGGAACTCACGGCGCTCTACGAAGAACTGCTGAGCCCGCTGCCCCAGGAGCCGCCGGACGAACGGGTCGACGCCGACGTGGTGATCCCGATGATCCTGCGGATCGGTGGACGCGAGCTGCGGCTGTTCTCGACCATCACCACGTTCGGCACCCCGATGGACATCACCGTCGAGGAGATCGCTGTGGAGTCCTACTACCCCGCGGACCAGCAGAGCGCCGCCTACTTCACACGGTAGGGCCCGACCTGGTAACCGCCCAGGCCGGGCCCACCACATGCTGGTCAGCCGGTGGTCAGGACGAACCTCTCCCAGGACCCGACCGACGTCCGGTTGGCGATCAGTGATCCGGCCCCGGCGTTCTCGGCGGCCACGATCTGGTTGTTGGCCAGAGCCCGCAGACCGACAGTCCCGTCGGAGTTGTTGATGATCTGGAACGTCTCCCATGGTCCGATCGTCGTGCGGTTTGCGATCAACGGATTGGCGCCGGCGTTGTCGGCGCAGACGTACAGCCCGTTGGCGCGCGACCGCAGGGCGATGTTGCCGTTGCCGGCGTCCACCCGATCGAACTGCTCGGACGTCGAGACGCTCGCCTTGTTGGCGATCAGCGGGTTGGTGCCGACGGCCGACACGTACTGGTTGTTGACCTGCGCCCGCAGCGTGATCCCTCCGCTGGGGGTGCTGGTACCGGTGGTGAAGGTGAACGCGTCGACGTCGAACAGGTTGCCCGAGCCACCCTTGAAGACCAGGTACAGAGTGGTCGACGCGCTCGGCGGGTTGCTGATGGCGGTGGAGACGTCGACGAACGTCTCCCAGCTACCGGTCACCGGCACCGTGGCGGTGCCCAGCAGGGACCCGGTGGCCGACCCTGCGCGAACCTCGATGGTGCCGCCGGCGCCGGCCGACGAGACCCGCGCGGTGAACCGGTTCGCGTTGGACAGGTTGTACGGCTGGTAGGAGATCCAGTCGTTGTTCTCGATGAACCCGGCCGTGCGGCCACCCTCGGCATTGGTGTGGTCGGTGGCCTGGACACCGGACTGGGCGCTGAAGTGCTCACCCTGACGGTGTTTCGGTTGCAGCGTCTTGATGCTGTGCGTGGTGAGCCCACCGTTGTCGGTGTACGCGGCGTCGAAGACCCCGTAGATGTTGGCCGCCGAGTCGTGCTCACCGTCGGTCGGGACGGTGATCGTGCCGCTGCACCCGGTCTTCGAGGTGATCTGGTGGGCGTGGCTGTCGTGGCCCAGCGCGTACGTCAGGCTCACCTTGGAGCAGTCGATGGTGCCGTCCTGCGGGTCGCTCACCGAGATCTGGTACGGCACGGTGTCACCGAAGGTGAACAGCTGGCCGTCGGTGGGCGCGGTGAGGGACACCGTGGGTGCGGTGTTGCCCACTGTGACGATCAGGCTCGCCGTGCCGGACAGGCCGGTCGGGTCGGTGACCTTCAGGGTGGGGCTGTACGAGCCGTTCGTGGTGTACGTCTTGGTGGGGTTGGCCGCCGTCGACGTGGTGCCGTCGCCGAAGGTCCACAGGTAGCTGAGCGCGCCACCCTCGGGGTCGGAGCTGCCGGCCGACGAGAAGTTGACGGTCAACGGGTTGGCCCCCGACGTGGGGTTCGCCGAGGCGACCGCGATCGGGCTGCGGTTGCCACCACCGATGTACTCGATCCGGAAGAGCGCCTGGTTGTTCGAGCCGGTGCCGTAGTCCAGCACGTACAGGGCGCCGTCCGGGCCGAAGGTCATGTCCATGACCTGGGTGCCGGTCCACGGGAAGTTGGAGATCTCCCCGCGCGAGCCGTCGGAGTTGACAGCGATGGCCTTGATCCAGCGGCGGCCGTACTCACCGGCGAAGAACTGACCGTTCAGCGAGGCCGGGAACTTGATGCTGGAGTTGAGCGAGGCATCGTACCGGTAGACCGGCCCACCCATCGGCGACTCCGAGCCGCTGCCGAACTCCGACGGTGAACCGGAGTCGCCCGCGTACTTGATCCAGGCCGGCTTCGCCGCAGGCAGCGTGCCGAGCCCGGTGTTGCGGAACGAGTTGTTGGTCGGCCCACCCGAGCAGTTGTACTTGGACTGCGACGGCCCGGACGGGAAGGTGTATTCATTGTATGTTTCCGTGCTGGTGTTGCTGCCGGTGCAGTACGGCCAGCCGTAGTTGCCGGGCGCCGCGATGCGGTTGAACTCGACCTGACCGGAGGGGCCACGGCTCGAGTTCGTGGACCCGGCGTCGGGGCCGTAGTCCCCGAGGTAGACGACACCGGTCGCCTTGTCGACGCTCATCCGGAACGGGTTGCGCAGACCCATCGCGTAGATCTCCGGGCGGGTGCCCGAGGTGCCGGGCGCGAACATGTTGCCCGACGGGATCGTGTACGTGCCGTCCGCCTGCGGTTTGATCCGCAGCACCTTGCCCCGCAGGTCGTTGGTGTTGCCCGCCGAGCGTTGGGCGTCGAACTGCGGGTTGCGGTTGGTCCGTTCGTCAAGTGGCGCGTAGCCGGACGACTCGAACGGGTTGGTGTCGTCGCCGGTGGTCAGGTACAGGTTGCCGGCGGCGTCGAAGTCCAGGTCACCGCCGACGTGGCAGCACTGCCCACGGTCGTTGGCGACCTGAAGCACGATCTTCTCGGTGCCCAGGTTGAGCGTGTCGTCGCTGTTGAGAGTGAACCGCGACAACCGCAGATGCCCCTTCCACCGGTCCCAGTCGGACTGTGAGCCGGTGGTCGGGGCGTCTCCGGACGGGGTGCTCAGCGTGGGGGAGTAGTACAGGTAGATCCACCGGTTGCTGGCGAAGTTGGGGTCGACGGCGACGCCCTGCAACCCCTCCTCGTCGTGGGTGTAGACCGACAGGGTGCCGGAGACCTTGGTGTTGCCGGCCACGTCGGTCACCCGCAGGACACCGTTGCGAGCGGTGTGCAGCACCGAGCGGTTCGGCAGGACGGCCAGGGACATGGCCTCACCGAGTTCGCCCGAGCCGGTGGCGAGCTTGACCTGCTGATAGTCGGAGGCGGGGATCACCGCCGCCTGGGCGGTGGACGGTGCAGCCACAGCGAGGGCCGCGCTCGCGACGGTGAGGACCGCCGCGAAGAGCGCCCGGGGCCAGCGCCGGGGGTACGAGAGCATGATCGTCCTTTCTCGACGACCGGTGGACGGGCGCGCGGGGGCGCACCACGACCAGGTGGGGTGGTGGAGACGAGCGGGGGGACCAGGTCAGTTGGTGGTGACCAGGTCGAACTTCTCCCACTGACCGATGGAGGTCCGGTTGGCGATCAGCGGGGACCCACCACCGTTGTCAGCGGCGACGTAACGGTTGTTCACGGTGGCCCGCAGGCTCACCGTGCCGTCGGAGTTGCGGACCAGCTGGAAGGTCTCCCAGGAGCCGGCGGTGGCCCGGTTGGCGATCAGCGCGGCGGCACCGGCGTTCTCGGCGGCGACGAACTGCCCGTTGCCCTTGGCGCGCAGCGCCACGTTGCCGTTGGCGAGATTCACCAGGTCGAACCGCTCGGTGGTGCCCACCGAGGTCTTGTTGGCGATCAGCGCGGTGGTGGCGTTGGGGGAGCTGACGTACTGGTTGTTGGCGCGGGCCCGCAGGGTGGAGCCGCTGGCGGTGGGAGGCGGGGTCGTGGTGCGCGGCGAGCAGTCGGCAGTCACGGAGCCCGCGGCGACCTGGAGGCCGCCGAGCAGCATCCGGGTGAAGTTCGGGTCGGTGTACGACGCCTCGGTGTGGCCGAGGCCCGTGTACCAGGCACGCCCGCCGCCGTACGCCTTGCACCAGGTGATCGGGTGGTCGCCGCTCATGTTGCCGCCGCTGTAGGACGACTCGTCGAGGCTGGCCAGCACCCGGGCGCTGGACCGGGGGTTGGTGCGGTAGTTGTACCACTCGTCGGAGCGGACCCAGGTCGTGCCGAGGTGGGCGGTCGAGGGGTTGGTCTGGTCCTCGATCTTCACCGTGGCGTTCTGGATCGCCGGGTGCGAGTCGAACCATGCTCCGACCAGCGAGCCGTACCACGGCCAGCTGTACTCGGTGTCGGCTGCGGCGTGCACGCCGACGTAGCCACCACCGGCGGCGATGTACGACTCGAACGCGCTCTGCTGGCTGGCGTTGAGGACGTCGCCGGTGGTCGACATGAAGACCACCGCCTGGTACTGGGCCAGGTTGGAGGTGGTGAACTGGGCGGCGTCCTCGGTCGAGGTCACTGTGAAGCCGTTGGCCGAGCCGAGCTGCTGGATCGCGGCGATGCCGTTGGGGATGGACGAGTGCCGGAAGCCGGCGGTCTTGCTGAACACCAGGACCTTGGTCAGGGGTGCCGCCGAGGCGGGGGTCGGCAGTGCGACCAGGCTGGCCAGCATGACGGCCAGGCCGGTGACGAGTGCCAACAGGCGGGGACGGGAACGCATGGTCTTGCTCCTCTGCTGAGCGTCGACCTCAGGCTGTGCACACGGGCAGGCCGGGGCCGCGATGGCGGTGGTGCGGAAGCCGGGCCGCCGATGCTCGGCTGAGGTGGTGCGGGATGGTGGGGGTGCGGGGGTGGGCTTGCTGAAACCAGCCGATGACGGAGACCACCCACATTGGACGATCAGAATTCATCGACTGGCATCGTTGACGCAGTAAACCTCCGATGTCTACGCCCCGTCAAGCCCAGGCGCTTCGGGCCGAGCGCGCCCGCGCACGGCCGACGGCACTGCTGAGGTGAGACGTATGACGTATGGTCGGTGTATGGCCGCCGACGAAGATCGAGAACGGCTCGCCGGGCACCTCGTGGCGCTGCCGGCTGGCCGTCGCGCGTCCGACCGCTGCGGCCCTACGCGGGACTGCGGGTGCCGCGGGTCGCCATCAGGATGAGGTCGGCGATCGTCTCCGGGTGCGTGACCATGGCCAGATGCGATGATTCGACCTCGATGGTCGTGGCGTTCATCCGATCGGCCAGAAACCGCTCCAGCTCCGGCGCTGTAGTGCGGTCCTGAGTGGAGATCGAGTAAAAGCACTGCCGATCCCGCCAGGCGGCCGTGGTCGTGCGGCCCTGGAAGAGGTCCTTGGCGATCGGGCCCTGCACCGCGTACAGGGCGCGGGCGCGGGCCTCCTCGATTCCACCGGCGAAGTCGGCCAGGAAGGCGCTCTCGCTGAGCTGCGCGTACCCGTCGTGGTGCACGAGGCCGGCGTTCGCCGGCGGCGTGGGATATTTCGCCGCGAGCGCGTTGTAGTCCTCGCCGGCGTCCGGCGCGCGGGCCGCCACGTACACCAGGGCGGTGACCCTCGGGTGGTTGCCGGCCTCGCTGATGATCGTGCCGGCCCAGGAATGGCCCACCAGCACCGTCGGGCCGTCCTGGCGGTCGAGGGCGCGGTTGGTGGCCGCGACGTCGTCGGCCAGGGAGGTCAGCGGGTTCTGCACCGCGGTGACCGTCAGCCCGGCCCGCTGTAGCAGCGGGATGACGTCGGACCAGGACGAGCCGTCGGCGTACGCGCCGTGGACCAGGACCACGTTGCGGGCGGGCGTGGCCGAAGACGTGTCGCTCATCCGAAGAACCTCCGCACGACGCCGTGCCGTCGCTCGCTGGTCGACGACAGCTCTCGCCCGCCACTCTTCCCCACGCCGGTCGGGGCGGTGGGCCAAACGCCCAGGCTTCAGCCCTTCAACGCACCGGCTCGGGTGCAGGGCGCGCCAGTTCAGGCGGTCCCGGTAGTGGTGTCGCAGGACCAACCAGCTGACTGAGAACGGGATGGCCCCCATGGCCACCACGCCCAGGACGTCCGCGCCGACCACGTCGAAGACCGCCCCGACGTCGCCGAACAGCTGAGCGACAGTTTGGAACGCGACGTGCAGGCCGATGCCGGCCCAGATGTCGCCGGTGGCGGCGCGGAAGGCGCCCAGCAGCAGCGCGAAGACGAAGAAGAGCGCCAGTCGGTCGACGGATCTCGCCGCCCCGACGAGGAACCCGAACACTGTGAACAGCAGCGCCTGCCCGACGGCGGCCTGCCAGGCGGGCAGCCGGGTGGCGAGGTTGTGTTGCAGGTACCCGCGGAAGATCAGCTCCTCTGGCAGCGCCTCCTTCAGGAAGACCAGCACGACCAGCAGCGCCGCCACCCGCAGCACGTCCCCGACGGACGTCCGGACACTGATCTCAACCCAGCCGAGACCGAGGCAGAGCGCGAACCCCACCGCGGCGGGCACGAGCCAGCAGGCCATGCCGAACAGCAGACGCCGCCAGCCGGCGCGCAGCGACGGCATCCCGAGGCCGGCCCACGGCCGCCGGTCCAGGACGCGACGGGCGACGACCACCAGGGGTACGACGACAACTGTGGTGAGGACAGCCCCGATCGCATGGGTGGGCCGGTCGTAGTCACGATCGAGCAGGACGCCCAGGAACAACCACACCAGCACGGCGGCGGTGGCCACGACGAGGATCCGCCAGGGCAGGGCGAGACGAGATCCGGCGCTCACCACGCGCAGCGTAGCCAGCGGCGTCAACTGCGGACGGTCAGCGGCGTCAACTGCGGACGGTCAGCGGCCGAGGACGAGGTAACCGAGGCCGAGGACACCCCGGTAACCGCCGACGTACTGGCGCAACCGGTCGTCGAGTTCCGCGCGGACCTCCGGCGCACGGGGATCCTCCGGGTACGCCAGCAGCCACTCCTGCCGGCCGGCGAGCCAGGTGGACTCGAAGTCGTCCCATTCCCGCTGGTCGGCGGTGCTCAGGTGCAGCAACCGCCAGCCCCGCTCGCGGGCGGCCTCGACCAGCCCGGCAAGGGTCGGCACCTCCGGGCCGAAGACCTCGGCGATCTCCGTGCTGGGGGATCGCTCCCAGTACGCGTCACCGAACAGCAGCCGCCCACCGGGCCGGACCACTGCGCCGAGGGCGTCGAGGGCGGCCTCGGTGCCACCGAAGGCGTGTGCCGAGCCGATGCAGAGAACCCGGTCGGCCGGCTCCTGCCAGGCCGCCGCTTCCCCCATCACGAAGGCGACGTGCCGGTTCAGTGACCGCCCCGCGGCCAGCCGCCGTCCTCGGGCGAGCGCGGCCTCGTCGGTGTCGACGCCGACGCCGCGCGTCGCGACCGGGCCGGAGACACCGCCGGCGGCGACCGCCCGCAGCAGCAGCTCACCCCAGCCGCAGCCGAGGTCGAGCACCCGCGCGCCGGGGCGGACGTCGAGCCGTTGCAGCAGCAACGCGGCGTGCTCCGGCGAGAGCGGAGTGTTCCAGCGCATCCGCGAGTAACGGCTGGCGGCGAGGTGGTCGGTTGACTGCATCCGTTGAGGGTCCCAAGCCGTGTGTCGGGTCCGGCACCGGGGCTTACGGCAGGATCGGTGGGATGGACGCGGAGCGTGCGGGGCCGGCGCGACGGCCGACCCCGCAGGAGGTGGCGGCGGCGGCCGGCCGGGGTCTGCCGGACATCATCGGACCCGGGCTGCGCGTGCTGTTCTGCGGCTACAACCCGGGCCTCTACTCGGCCGCCGTGGGGGAGCCGTTCGCCCGCCGGGGCAGCCGATTCTGGCCAGCCCTGCACGGAGCCGGGTTCACCGACCGCCAGCTGCACTCGTGGGAACGCGACGAGCTGCTGCGGCAGGGCCTGGGCATCACCAGCCTGAGTAACCGGGCCACCGCCCGCGCCGCCGAGCTGACCCCGGAGGAACTGGTGGCCGGTGTGACCGGGTTGGCGGTGAAGGCCGAGCGATACCGGCCGCGCTGGGTGGCGATCCTCGGGGTGACCGCGTACCGGATCGCCTTCGCCCGACCGCACGCGGGGCTGGGCCCGCGACCGGACCGGCTGGGGCCGGCCCGGGTCTGGGTGCTGCCGAACCCCAGCGGCCTGAACGCGCACTTCCCGCTGCCGGCGTTGACCGCCGAGTTCGCCAAGCTGCGGCGGGCCCTCGATCCCTAGCCGGCCGTGGCGACCAGCCCCTGGTAGTAGGGCTGCATCGCCGGGTGGTAGTCGTCGAACTCCGGGCGGGGCGAACCGTCCCGGGAGGCGACGAGCAGGTCCAGGTAGTACTCCCAGCCGGCGCCGACCTCGGCGATGCCCTCCACGCTGGTGAGGTGCTGGACGAACCGCAGCTCGGTGGTGCCGTCGGTCTCGGTCAGCGACAGCTCCAGCAGCCAGCTGCCGTAGTCGTCGACCATCGACACGGCGAGGCGCTGCTGCGGTTCGCACGCGTCGATGCGCATCTCGCACCAGGGCTGCTGCTCCTCGTACGCCATCTGGACCCGGATGGTCCGTCCGGGCCCGGCGTCGCCCTCCCACGGGCCGAACCAGCGGGCCGTACGCTCCGGCTCGGTCAGGCTGGCCCAGACGTCCGCCGCCGGAGCGCGGAAGGTCCGGGTGAGGACGAGATCGTGGCCGGTGTCGGTCTGAAACAGGCGTCCGGCGGGTGTGCGGGTCATGCCGTGTGCTCCCTTCGGTGCTCCGCCGGGCCGCGGCTGCGGCGCTCTCGGCGGGTGCGATAGACCTCGGTCTCCAACGCGTCGAGGTGCCGGCCCCACCTGTCGACTGTGGTGAGCCCGGTGAGCCAGTCGAGCAGCGGGGCGATCGGGCCCGGGTCGAGCCGGTAGATCCTCCGCCGTCCGACCAGCTCGTCACGGACCAACCCGCTGTCGCGCAGCACCCGCAGGTGGCGGCTGATGGCGGGTCGGCTGATCGTGAACCGCTTGGCGATCTCGCCGGCGGAGAGGGGTTCGGCGCGCAACATGGTCAGGATGTGCCGCCGTACCGGGTCCGCGATCGCGACGGCCACCTCATCCACCCCTGAAGCGTAACCCATAAGTTACGGGTTTTGCCGCTGTGGACCACCGCCACCCCGCACCGATGCGTCGATGGTGGGCACATGATCACCTGACCTGGCACCCTGTACGGCATGGCCGCCCTGCTTCGCTCCCGCCTGACCGACTGGACCTTCGCCGTACCCGTGCTCGCTGTCCTGGTGTTGATCGTGACCTGGGGGCGGAACCTGCCCGGCCCGATCATCGTGGTGGTCGCGGTGCTGCTGGGGGGTGCCGTGCTCGCGGCCGTGCACCACGCGGAGGTGGTCGCCCACCGGGTGGGGGAGCCGTACGGGTCTCTGGTGCTCGCCGTCGCGGTCACCGTGATCGAGGTCGCCCTCATCGTCACGCTGATGATCAGCGGGCCGGAGAAGACCCAGTCGCTCGCCCGGGACACCGTCTTCGCCGCCGTCATGATCACCTGTAACGGGATCCTCGGCCTGTCCCTGCTGCTCGGGGCGTTGCGCCGTCGCGTCGCGGTGTTCAACCCGGAGGGCACCGGCGGGGCTCTGGCCACCGTGATCACCCTGGCCACCCTGAGTCTGGTCATCCCGACCTTCACCACCGCCCGGCCCGGCCCGGAGTTCAGCCCGGCCCAGCTCGCCTTCGCCGCCGTCGCTTCGCTGGCGCTCTACGGGTTGTTCGTGCTCGTGCAGACCGGCCGACACCGTGACTACTTCCTGCCTGTCGACAGCCGGGGCCAGGTGATCGACGCGGAGGAGCACGCCAAGCCGCCCACCACCCGCGCGGCGCTGATGAGCCTGGGGCTGCTGCTGGTGGCGCTGGTCGCGGTGGTCGGCGACGCCAAGACCGTCTCGCCGACCATCGAGGCCGGTGTCGCCGCGGCGAACCTGCCGCACGCCTTCGTCGGCGTGATCATCGCCCTGTTGGTGCTGCTGCCGGAGACCCTGGCCGCCGCCCGCGCCGCCCGCCGCGACCGCGTGCAGATCAGCCTGAACCTCGCGCTCGGCTCGGCGATGGCCAGCATCGGCCTGACCATCCCGGCCATAGCGATCGCCTCGATCTGGCTGGACGGCCCGCTCCTGCTCGGCCTCGGCGGCACCCAGCTCGCCCTGCTCGCGCTGACCGCGGTGACCGCGGTGCTGACCGTCGTGCCGGGCCGGGCCAACGTGCTCCAGGGTGGCGTACACCTGGTGCTGATGGCCGCCTTCGTCTTCCTGGCCGCCAGCCCGTGACCCGCACGGGCCTGCGGCTCCGGCCCTGATCCGCACGGCCCCTGCGGATCAGCCGGCGGGCGGCGGGTCGCCCGCCAGGCGCTCCGCGCGGGCGTTTAGGTAGCGCTGCTGCGCCAGGTTCGTCGAGCGCGCCGCCGCCATCCGGTACGCCTCCCGCGCGGTGACCCGCTCACCCTCCAGCTCCCACAGGTGGGCGCGGGCGGCCGGCAGTCGCGGGTCGTCGGCGAGACGGGGGTCGTCGGCCAGGTCGGCGAGCAGCGCCAACCCGGCCGGCGCGCCCCGGCTCATGGCCACCGCCACCGCGTGGTTGAGCGCCACCACCGGGTTGTCGGACATCCCGAGGAGCACCTCGTACAGGGCCGTGATCTGTGCCCAGTCGGTGGCCGCCGCGCTGGGCGCCTCGTCGTGCACGGCCGCGATGGCCGCCTGGAGCTGGTACGCCCCGACCACGCCGCGCGGCAGGGCCCCGGTGATCAGCTCGACCCCCTCGGCGATCTGGTCGGCCCGCCACCGGGAGCGGTCCTGCTCGGCCATCGGCACCAGCTCGCCGTTCGGACCGATCCGCGCCGGCGCTCGGGCATCAGTGAGCAGCATCAACGCGAGCAGCCCGGTGACCTCGGGGTCCTCGGGCACCAGCCGGCGCACCAGACGGGTCAGTCTGATCGCCTCGGCGGTCAGGTCGGCGCGCAGCAAGCCGGGTCCGGCGGTGCGGGCGTACCCCTCCGTGAAGATCAGGTAGAGCACGTGCAGCACGGCGGCGAGCCGGTCAGCCCGCTCCGGGCCGGTGGGCAGCGCGAACCGTAGCCCACTGTCACGGATCCGCTGCTTACCCCGACTGATCCGCCGGGTCATCGTCGCCTCCGGCACCAGGAACGCACGCGCCACCTCGGCGGTGCTCAGCCCGCCCACCGCCCGCAGGGTGAGCGCGATCTGCGACGCCGCCGACAACGCCGGGTGGCAGCACAGGAACAACAGGATGAGCGTGTCGTCGGCGTCCGCCGACGGACGGTCGGCGGCGGGGGCACGCCACTGCTCCGGGAGCACCCACCGGGCCACCGTGTCCTCCCGCCGCATCCGGGCCTGCTCGCGACGCAGCAGGTCGGTCAGCCGACGGGACGCCACGGTGATCAGCCAGCCACGCGGATTCTCCGGTACGCCATCGCGCGGCCAACCCTCCGCCGCGGCGATCAGCGCCTCCTGCACCGCGTCCTCGGCCGTGTCGAAGTGCCCGTAGCGGCGGACCAGCGCGCCGAGGACCTGCGGCGCCAGCTCGCGCAGCAGGCCCTCGGCGGGAGTCTCCGGCACCGCGTCAGCCGGCCAGGTCCTCGACACCGTCGAGCACCGGCCGCACGTCCACGTACCCACCAGGGGCGTCCGGGTCGACCAGGCCGGCGGCGATCTCGGTGGCCCGGTCGAAGCTGGCGCACTCCACGATGGTGTAACCGGCGAGGACCTCCTGCGTCTCCGGGTACGGGCCGTCGGTGACCACTGGCGCTCCGTCACGCACCTGCACCCGACGGGCGTGCACCGGCTCGCTCAGGCCCCGGGCATCGACCAACTCGCCGGACTCGGCCAGCGCCTGGTGGAAGGTCTCCATGTGCTTGTGCATCGCCGCGATCTGCTCGGCCGACATCGCCGGCCGGTCGGAAGCCCGCCCCGACAACACGTCGTAGTCCTGCTGCGACCCGTAGAGCAAAATCATGTACTTCATGGTTCTTCCCCTCCTCCTGCGAGGACACCACCCCGGCGCCCCACAGGAAACGTCGAACCCCAACTCCCCACCCGGACACCCCACCCACGCCGGCTTGTCCCTCCACCCGAACCGGTGATCATGAAGTTAGCGTCACGACACGCCGAGTGGGATGACACCAACTTCATGATCACCGGGGACCAGGGGTGGTGGGCGCGGCCTAGGGTGGCCGGATGACGGTGGTGTGGGTGGTGGTGGGGATCTTCGTCGTCGTGGCTGGGGTGGCGTTTGGCGTTGTGGTGCGGCGGGGGCGCGTCGGTGAGGTCGGGGGCGACGACTCCCGGGCTGGGCGGGACGCTCGCGTGCGGCAGCACCGGTACGAGGCCGACCGGCACGGCGACCAAGGCGACACGTGGCATCGCGGTCGGGAGTCGGCTGGTTGAGCGACCCTACTGGCCATACGAGCGGCGCAGCCGGCCGTTGACCAGGTAGTTGAGGCGATGGCGTAGGTGGCCGAGAGTGCCCTCGCACGGCAGTTCCCCGTCGGTGGTGAGCGTCCAGCGCAGCGTGCAGTCCCTGCCGGGCAGCCCGGGAGTCAGGTCGAAGCGGATCCGGTCCAACGGTCGGCGTGGCCACAGCGACGACCACACGAGCAGCATCGGCGCGTAGCCCGCCACCACCCGGGGCAGTACCTCGTCGTCGCGCAACTCCAACCAGGGCCGGCTGCCGGCCTCGTACGGGTAGCGCAGTGACCGCCACACGACGTGCGCCGGCGCCGGTTGACGTCGGCTGCGACTGCCAAGCTCGTGCACCAGAGCCTCTCCTGTCCTGGGCGGCGACACCCGCCCCGGAGCATTGTGGCGGCCCCGCAGCGGCGCCCCGCGCCCGCCGTGCGACACCACCCAGCCAACCGGGCCCGCTGCGCCGCAGCCCATCCGCCCCGCAGCACCCGGTCCAGATCCGCCTCGATCGGCGCGCCCGGGTCCGGTGAACCGTCCGGCCGTGCCATACGTGAAACCGGTGACGGGCGTTTCGGTCCTCTCGTCGGGGTACTACCAGCCTGAGCACCGATGTCTGGGGAGGCACAGTGGGGGCACGGTTCGGTCGCGACGCGCGGGGCCCGCTGGCGGGTCTGCTGATCGCCGCCCTCGTCTCCCTCGCCTGCGCCGGCGGTGGACTGGCCGAGCCGGAGGCCGAGCGCCCCGGGGCGAACCCGTCGGCCGCATCACCGGGCCCGAGAACCACCCGGGCCGACAGCACCACCAGCGTCGCCGAGTTCGAGCAGGACGTCGCCGACGCGCAGGCGATCGCCGAGCGGTACTGGGCGGCCCAGTTCAAGGAATCCGGGCAGCGGTTCCGACCGATCCGGCGGATCATCCCGTACCAGCGCGACGGCGAGGTGTCCTGCGGCGGCCAGTCGTTGCCCCGCAACAACGCCGTCTACTGCTCGCAGGGCGACTTCATCGCGTACGACGTCGCCTGGTCGGTGGCGGCGTTCCGTCAGGTCGGCGACGCGTTCGTGTTCTACCTGCTCGGGCACGAGTACGCGCACGCCATCCAGGTGCGGCTCGGCATCAACTACAGCTTCACCATCCAGCAGGAGTTGCAGGCCGACTGCATGGCCGGGGCGTACCTCGGCGACTCGGTGCGCTCGGGGACCCTGACCCTCGCCGAGGGCGACCTGGACGAGTTCCGTGAGGGGGTGGCGGCGGTCGGCGACGACCCGGACCAGCCGTGGTTCGCGGAAGGGGCACACGGCACCGCCGAGCAGCGCACCGACATGTTCTTCCGGGGTTACGAGGGTTCCCTGAAGGAGTGCGACCTGGGCTGAACGGGGTTGCCCGGATCACCCTCGAGCCCGTTGCCGCCACCGGCCCCGGCGGCTGCTGGCAGGATCGCCGGTGTCGGTCACGACCCTGGAGGTTCCGCTGAGCAGCCATCACCCCGCCGCTGTGCTCTTCGACATGGACGGCACGCTGGTCGACAGCGAGAAGCTGTGGGACGTCGCGTTGCAGGAACTCGCGAAGGAGTACGGCGGGGAACTCTCCGTCGAGGCCCGCCAGTCGATCATCGGCACGGCCATGGCCGAGTCGATGCGCATCCTGCACGACGACCTGGGGCAGCCCGAACGGGATCCGGCGATCAGCGCGGCGTGGATCAACACCCGGATCCTGGAGCTGTTCCGCACCGGCCTGCCCTGGCGGCCGGGCGCGTTCGACCTGTTGCGTGCGGTCCGGGCGGCGGGAATCCCCACCGCGCTGGTCACGTCAAGCCCTCGGGCGTTGGTCGAGATCGCCCTGGACACCCTCGGTCGGGACAACTTCGACACGGTGGTCGCCGGCGACGAGGTGGTGGCGGCCAAGCCACACCCCGAGCCCTACCTGACCGCCGCCCGGCTGCTGGGTGTGCCGATCGCGCGCTGCGTGGCGATCGAGGACTCACCGACCGGGGTGGCCAGCGCGCTCGCGTCGGGCGCGGCGGTCCTGGCCGTACCGGCGGAGGTGGCGTTGCCGAGCACTGTCGGCGTACACCAGGTGGAAAGCCTGACCGGCGTGGACCTGGCGCTGCTCGCGGCGCTGCTGACCGATCGGGCAGCGGCGACCGGCTGACCCGCCCGGCGCGGGTCGGCGCCGCTCGGCTCCCGACCGGCCGGGGTCACCGGCGCTCGGCGAAGACCGCGGCGACCACCTGGTAGCTGTCGAACGCCCGTGCCGCCCCCGCGTACGCGGCCAGGTGGATGAACAGCTCGACGATCTCCTCCCGGCTCACCCCCGAGGTCAGCGCGATGCGCAGCTGCCCGCGCAGCGGTTCGTGGGTGCCGAGGGCGGCGGCGATCGCCACCGAGACCAGACACCGGCTGCGCAGGTCCAGGCCCTCCCGGGGCCAGGCCGCGCCGAAGGTCTGCACTGTGGCGAGACGACGGAAGTCGTGCCCCACCTCCGGCTCACCCTCGCCGAGCGGCAGAACCAACGGCTGCCCGAGCAGCCGCTCGGCGTTGTCGAGTGCCAGCTGGTACGCGTCCTGATCGGTCATGTCACCGGCCCCGGATCTCCGGCCGCCCGGCTCGCGGGCGGGCCGGCGCCCTGCCGGCAGCACCAGCCTGGCAGTCGCGCACGGGTGGCCGAGGGCGAATGGGACAGGCCGAGGCCCCCGGCGCGGCGACCGGGGGCCTCGGAAGTGCCGATCAGTCGTGGGCGATGGCACCCAGGACGTTGATCCGGGCCGCCCGGACGGCCGGGAGCACCGCGGCCACCACGCCGATGATGGCGGCGAGACCGAGGAAGACACCCATCTGCCCCCACGGCAGGATCAGGTCGGTGATGCCCTCGTCCTTGAGGGCCTCGACCACAGCGGCGCCGAGGCCGGTGCCCACCACCACGCCGAGCAGCGCGCCGAACACCGAGATCACCACCGCCTCCACGGTGATCATCCCCATGGTCTGGGACCGGCGCAGGCCGATGGCCCGCAGCAGACCCAACTCGCGGGTCCGCTCCAGCACCGACAGGGCAAGGGTGTTGATGATGCCCAGCACGGCGATCACGATTGCCAGCGCGAGCAGGATCTGGATCATCGTGAGCAGCCCGTCGAGCGAACTGGTCTGCTGCTTGATGAACGCGTCCCGGTCCGCCACCGACACCTCGGGGCTGTCCGCGAGCAACGCCTCCACCTGCGGCTGCACGTCGGACACGCGGGTGCCCGGGTCCAGCTGGATGAAGCCCTGGATGGGCTGCGGGATGGCGAAGTCCTTCGCCGCGGTCGCCGGCAGCGTCACCGGGTTGGTCAGCTGCGACGACTCGTAGATGCCGCTGATCGTGTAGGTGCGTGCCTCGCCCCGGGTCAGCTGCACGTTGACAGTGGAGCCCACCGACCAGCCACGGGACGTGGCAGTGTCCGAGCTGGCCAGCATCTGGGTCGGCCCGAGCCGGTCGATGTCACCGGCGGTCGGCTTCGCGCCGAAGATCTGCCGCAGCGACGCGATGTCGCTGCTCGCCGCCACCCAGGTGCTCTCGCCGTCGATCCGCCCCATGTCGCCGTACTCGCCGTCGACCAACCGCACACCGGGCAGGGCCTTTGCCTGGTCCAGCACACCCGGGTCGAAGGTCGGCGGACGCGGGCCGCCCTGCTGCCCGGCGATCACCAGCTCGGCCTTGATGGTGTCCTGGGCGAGCGCGCTGATGCTGCCCTTGGCCGAGTCGAGGATCACCGTGACGCCGGTGACCAGCGCGATGCCGACCATCAGCGCGGCGGCCGTGATCGCCGTGCGACGCGGGTTGCGCCCGGAGTTGAGCCGGCCCAGCTTGCCCGGCACCGACCAGGAGAAGATCGCGCCGAGCAGGCTCACCACCGGCCGGCTGATCAACGGGGTCAGCAGCGCCACCCCGATGAAGGCGAACAGCACGCCACCGAGGATGGTCGACAGCGTCTGACCGCCGGCGTTGCCGCTGAGCCCGAGGAACAGCAGCACCGCGCCGACGCCGGTGACCAGCGACCCGGCCACCGTGATCTTGGTCAACGGCCGGTCCGGGGTGGCCACGTCCTGCATGGCCGCGATCGGCGGGATCCGGGACGCCCGCAGCGCCGGCAGCAACGCCGCCACCACGGTGATCACCAGACCGACGGCGAACGAACCGATCACCGCGGCCGCCGGCACGCCGATCCCGGCCAAGGTGAGCCCACCGGCGAGCTTGCCGAACAGGAACGCCAGCAGCGCGCCCACCCCGATACCGGCGGCGAGGCCGAGCACCGACGCGATCAACCCCACCGCGATGGCCTCCAGCACCACCGAACCGATGATCTGCCGGCCGCTGGCCCCGATGGCGCGCATGAGCGCCAACTCCCGGGTCCGCTGCGCCACGATGATCGAGAAGGTGTTGAGGATCAGGAAGGTGCCCACCAGCAGTGCCACCGCGGCGAAGCCGAGCAGGATCTTGTTGAAGAAGGACAGGCCCTCCTTCAGGCTGGCCGAGGCGTCCGCGGCCACCTGCTCGCCGGTCTTCACCTCGAAGTCAGCGCCCAGGGTGCGGGCAACGTCGTCGCGCAGCTTCTCGTCCGAGACCCCGTCGGCGGCCTGCACGGTGATGCTGTTGAACACATCCGGCTCGCCCAGCATCAGCCGCTGCGCCACCGGAGTGGTGAAGAAGACCTCGTTGACCCCGCCGATCGAGTCCCGGTCACCGCTGTAACCGAAGACGCCGACCAGTGTGAAGTCCCGCTTCTTCGACTCGAACGCGGTGAGCACGCCAACCTTCTGGCCGACCTGCACCTTCGCGGCCGTGGCCAGCGCCTTGTTGATGACGATCTCGTCCTCGGCCTGCGGCGCGCGCCCCTCGCGCAGCTTCAGCAACTCGCTCTCGCCGGTCCAGTTCTCGCCCAACTGCGGCGGACCGAACGAGGTGACGACCTTGCCGTTGCTGCCGATCACCCGGGCGCCGTCGGCGTTGACCACACCGGTCGCCGAGGCCGCCCCCGGCACCTGCTTCACCCGGTCCACCAGCGCGGCCGGCAGCGGGGCGACCGTCTGCTCGCCCTCCATCTCGTTGACCTGCACCTTCGGCTTCGCCGCGACGTTCACGTCGATCTCGGAGAAACCGTCGGCGAAGACCGAGTCGAAGGAGCGACCCAGCGTGTCGGTGAGCACGAACGCGCCGGAGACGAACATCACCCCGAGCACCACCGCCAGGCCGGACAGGATCAGCCGGACCTTACGGGCCAGCAGACTCTTCAGCGTCGCGCGGAACATCAGTTGCCCACCTCGGCCGCGGTGTCCAGCTTCTTCATGGTGTCCAGCACCGTCTCGGCGGTCGGCTCGATCAACTCCGAGACGATCTCGCCGTCGGCGAGGAAGACCACCCGGTCGGCGTACGCGGCGGCCGTCGGGTCGTGGGTGACCATCACGATGGTCTGGCCGTGCTCCCGGACCGAGTTACGCAGGAAGTTGAGCACCTCCGCGCCGGAACGTGAGTCCAGGTTGCCGGTCGGCTCGTCCGCGAAGATCACCTCGGGGCGGGAGACCAGCGCCCGGGCGCACGCCACCCGCTGCTGCTGCCCACCGGAGAGCTGCGCCGGCCGGTGGTCCAGCCGATCCTTCAGACCCACCGTCTCGATCACCGTGTCGTACCAGGCCGGGTCCGGCTTGCGCCCGGCGATCGACAGCGGCAGCAGGATGTTCTCCTTGGCCGTCAGCGTCGGCAGCAGGTTGAACTGCTGGAAGATGAAACCCACCTTGTCGCGGCGCAGCTTCGTCAGCCCCGCGTCGCCCAGCCCCGTGACCGTCGTCTCACCGATCGACACCGTCCCCCGGGTCACCGAGTCCAGGCCGGCCAGGCAGTGCATCAGCGTCGACTTACCGGAACCCGACGGGCCCATGATCGCGGTGAAGCGGCCACGTTCGAACTCCGCGCTGACCCCCCGCAGCGCGATGACCTGAGCCTCGCCGCTGCCGTACACCTTCCACACGTCGTTCGCCCGGGCCGCGGCCTGCGCCTGCTGGCCTACCGTCGCGGTCACGTCATCTACCTCTTCCGTCTGTCCGAAAACGCACGCCGCCCCCCGATGGTCCGGCGCGACTGTTCAATCATCGGTGCTGACTACGCCCGCCCCGTCCGACCCTGGGGGGACCCGGCGCGGATTTCCCGCTGCGGGTGCACCCCCATGCCGCATCAGGGTTGCCCCTGAGTCGACGGCCGGTCGACCGTTTTTTCCCATGGCAGCGGGCGGCAGCATCGACACTTGCACCTGACGCCACAGGAGGGTCAACCGAACCAAGCCATCTCCGGTCACGGTAGGTGACGACGGCAACGGCAGCCGTCCCCCCACGGAGGGATCTTCGAGTACGCCGGGTGAGGTACCCGGGCCGGCGGAACTACGCCCGGGGGCGGACCAGCCCCGACTCGTACGCCAGCACCACCGCCTGCACCCGGTCGCGCAGCCGCAGCTTGGTCAGCACATGCCCGACGTGCGTCTTGATGGTGGTTTCGCTCACCGACAGGACCGTCGCGATCTCGGCGTTGGACAGCCCTCGGGCGACCTGCACGAGCACCTCGCGCTCCCGTTCGGTGAGCGCGTTGAGCGCCGCCGACGGCGTCGCCTCCGGGTCGGGCAGCAGTTCGGCGAAGCGGTCCAGCAGTCGCCGCAGAATCCGAGGTGACACCACCGCGTCCCCGCCGGCGACAGTGCGGATCGCCGCGATCAGATCCTCGGCCGGCACGTCCTTGGCCAGGAACCCGCTGGCGCCGGCCCGCAACGCGCCCACCACGTACTCGTCCAGGTCGAAGGTGGTGAGCACCAGCACCCGTACCGGTAGCCGGGCGTCGACGATGGCCCGGGTCGCCGCCACCCCGTCCATCCGGGGCATCCGGATGTCCATCAGCACGACGTCGGGCAGCAGCCGGCGGGACAGCTCCACCGCCTCCACGCCGTCACCGGCTTCCGCCACCACGTCCAGGTCGCTCTCGGCGCCCAGCACCATCCGGAACCCGGTCCGCAGCAGCGGCTGGTCGTCGGCGAGCAGGATCCGCACCGGCCGCGCCGAGGGCGCCTGATCGTTCATGTCGTCTCCCGTCCCGCCGACGTCGTGGCGCGCACCGGTCATCCTCGCGTACCGGAGCCGGTGCGTCGCGGATCACCGTAGAGGCCCGCCGGTCGCCGTGTCCCGACCGCTGCGGCACCGCTGCGGTCGGGTCCTCGGCGGCGGCGGCGTGCGGGAGGCGGTCCCCGGCGGGCTGCATCGCCGTGCCGGGCGTACGCGTCGCTCAGGAGGCCGTCACTCGTCGGCGCCCGGCGCCACCGCAGTGGCCCGGGAGTCGCGCAGCGGGTCGGCGTTCGCCGCGGCGACCGGGAACGGCGGCGGGGTGCCGCCGAAGCTGGGACAGAGCGCCTGGTGGCTGCACCAGTCGCAGAGCCGGCTCGGCCGCGGCCGGAAATCCTGCCGGGCGGTGGCCTGCTCGATGGCCCGCCACAGCGCCACCACTGTGCGCTCGAAGCGGACCAGCTCGTCGGCGTCCGGGGTGTAATCCAACACCTCGGCGTCGCGCAGGTAGAGCAGCCGCAGCACCCGGGGCACCACCCCCCGGGTGCGCCACAGCACCAGGGCGTAGAACTTCAGCTGGAACAGCGCCCGCGCCTCGAACGCCTCCCGTGGAGCGCCCCCGGTCTTGTAGTCGACCACCCGCAGCGCGCCGTCCGGAGCGACGTCGAGCCGGTCGAGGTAACCCCGGATCAGCAACTCCTCGTCGACGACCGCGGAGATCAGGCTCTCGCGTTCGGCCGGCTCCAGCCGGGTCGGATCCTCCACCGCGAAGTAACCCTGCAACAACCCGGCGGCGGAGCGGAGGAACTCCACCGGGCCGGCCGGCTCCGCGCCGTCGAAGATCCCCGCCAGCTCAGGCTGCTCGGTGACCAGGCGGTCCCACTGGGGGGCCACCAGGTCGCCGGCCGCCTCCGGTGTGCGGCCGGTGGCCGGCAGGTCGAACAGGCGCTCCAGCACCGCGTGCACCAATGTGCCCCGGGCCTGCTCGATGGTGGTGCGCTCGGGCAGCCGGTCGATGCTGCGGAACCGGTAGAGCAGCGGGCAGGTCTTGAAATCCGCCGCCCGCGACGGGGACAGCGAGGCCCGCACCGTCGGCGGCGCCTGCGCCGCGGGGGAGGGCTGGGAGGTGGTGACCGATTCCGCCGTCATGTCGGCAAAGGTTAGGGCACCGGTGTGACACCGACCGCCGCCCGCCCCACACAGCGACGGTCCGTAGCATCGTGGCGATGGAGCAGACAACCAGGCCGCCGCGCCGACCGGACCGACGCCTCGGCCTGAACGTCGGCAAGGTGTTCGGGGTGCCGCTGTACCTCAACGGCTCCATGGTCCTGCTCGCGGTGCTCATCGCGGTGCTGTACGGCGAATTCGCCCGCCGACAACTGGACCTGCCGCAGCTCAGCGGCTACCTGATCGGCTTCGGGTTCGTCGTGTCGCTGCTCGGCTCGGTGCTGCTGCACGAGCTGGGCCACGCCCTCACCGCCCGGCGGTACGGCATCGGTGTGCGCGGGATCACCCTGGAGCTGCTCGGCGGTTACACCGAGATGGACCGGGACGCCCCGTCGCCCCGCGTCGACCTGCTGGTCTCGCTGGCCGGCCCGGCGGTCTCCGCTGTGCTCGGCGTCCTGGCGGTCGCCGCCACGCTCGCCCTGCCCGAGGGGACCGTGGCGCACCAGCTCGCCTTCCAGCTCGCGGTCAGCAACGTCATCGTTGCCCTGTTCAACAGCCTGCCCGGGCTGCCGCTCGACGGCGGCCGGGCGCTGCGCGCCGCCGTGTGGGGGCTGACCCGTGACCGGCACCTCGGCACCGAGGTCGCCGGGTGGGCCGGGCGGGCCGTCGCCGTCGGCACCGCGGCCCTGGTCCTGCTGCTCACCGTCGAGCGGCGGCTGGCGCCACTGGCGCTGCCGCTGATGCTGCTGGTCGCCGTCACCCTCTGGCGGGGCGCCGGGCAGTCGATCCGGGCCGCCCGGGTCAGCCGCCGGTTCCCGCTGATCGACCTCACCCGGCTGGCCCGTCCGGTCTGGCCGGTGGCGACCGGTACGCCGCTGGCCGAGGCTCAGCGCCGACGCGCCGAGAGCGGGCAGCCCGCCGCCGCGCTGGTGGTCACCGACTCCACCGGTCGACCGGTGGCGCTGGTCGACCCGGCCGCCGCCGACGCGGTGCCCGTCGAGCGCCGACCGTGGCTGGCGGTGGACGCCGTCGCCCGGTCGTTGGGCACCCTTCCCACGTTGTCGGTCGGGTGGGACGGCGAGCGGGTGATGGAGGCCGTACAGACCTACCCGGGCGCACAGTACGTGGTGACGTCAGGCGAAGATGTCGTCGGCATTCTGCACATCGCGGACCTGGCACAGCTCCTCGAACCCAACCGGAAGATGACACCGTGACCGCAACTCCCTCCACCGTCGCCGCCGACCCCGCCAACCCGGCGCTGACACCCGTGCACCGCGGGCCGTTCCGGCCCGGCGACCGGGTCCAGCTGACCGACCCCAAGGGGCGGATGCACACAGTGACGCTGGAGCCCGGCAAGGAGTTCCACACCCACCGCGGCATCCTGGCGCACGACACGCTGATCGGGCTCCCCGACGGCAGCGTGGTGACCACCTCCGGCGGCGGCACCGCGTTCCTGGCCCTGCGGCCGCTCCTGTCGGACTACGTGCTGTCCATGCCGCGCGGCGCCCAGGTGATCTACCCGAAGGACTCGGCGCAGATCGTGGCGATGGGCGACATCTTCCCCGGCGCGAAGGTCCTCGAGGCCGGCGCCGGCTCCGGCGCGCTGAGCTGCTCCCTTTTGCGCGCCGTCGGCACCGAGGGCGAGCTGCACTCGTTCGAACTGCGCGACGACTTCGCCCAGATCGCCAAGCGCAACGTCGAGGCGTTCTTCAACGGGCCGCACCCCTCGTGGAACCTGCACGTCGGCGACGTCGCGCAGTGCCAGGAAACCGGCTTCGACCGGATCATCCTGGACATGCTGACCCCGTGGGAGACCCTCGACATGGTCGAACGGGCGCTGGTGCCGGGTGGGGTGTTCATCGGCTACGTCGCCACCACACCGCAGCTCTCCGAGCTGGTGGAGGCGCTGCGCGAGCGCGGCGGCTGGACCGAGCCGCGGGCCTGGGAGTCCCTGGTGCGCGACTGGCACGCCGAGGGCCTCGCCGTGCGTCCGGACCACCGGATGATCGCGCACACCGCCTTCCTGGTGTCCGCCCGCAAGCTGGCCCCGGGGGTCACCGCGCCGCCGCGCCGACGCAAGCCCAGCAAGGGCACCGAGGCGTACGCGCAGCGCCGCCAGGACCTGCGCGAGGCGGAGGCGGCCCGACAGGCCGCCGCCGCGCAGGCGGCAGGCGCGCAACCCAACGGTGCGGGGGAGATGGACAGGCCGTGACCATCGAGCTGGGTGTCGGCAGCGCCGAGCACGGGGAGACGCTGGCATGAGCCGACCGGGCTACGGCGGTGGAGACCTCCCCGCGGTCTTTCCCGACTGGTCGCCCTATCAGGACCTGGAGTCGGCGGCGCGGGCCTACCTGCGCGACCCGGACGTCGCCCTGGAGGCGCTCGGCGGCGTGCTGCGCGGCGCGTCGGTGCTCGGCTTCACCCTGGAACGCTTCGTCAACGAGGTCAACGGGGTGTGGCAGGAGGTAGTGGTCTGCGACGGCAGCCGGCTCATCCTCTGGCACGGCGAGGACGTGCCGCCGGAGGAGGGCCCGCCGGGCTCGATGACCTCGTCGCTGCGGGTGGTACCGGTCTCCACCGTCACCGAGGTCGGCTGCCGGCGGCGACTCAACCGTGCCGAGAGCGGCGAGATCCGGGTCGACAGCATCGACGTCTACCTGCTGCTCACCTCGTTGGACGAGGCGCCGCCGAGCGAGGAGATGGCCGGCACACCCCGGCACGACGCGTTGCGCTTCGGCAAGACCCTCGACGACGGCGGGGCCGGGCAGATCGCCCGGTTGGAGGAGTTCGCGCGGTTGGTCGCCTCGGTGGTCGGCCGTCCGATGCTCTGAGGCGTACCCCGTTTGGTGCCGGCCGGGCCTTCGCGGCCCGGCCGGTGGGTCAGTCTTCCTCGGCGTCCGGGCCGGCGACCTCGACGCCGTCGCCACGCACCACGTGGATGCAGTCGCCCGGGCACTCCTTCGCGGAGTCGATCACCTCGAGCCGCAGGTGCGCGGGGACGTCGACCCGGCTGCCCGGTGCCATCTTCAGCTCACCGTCGACGCCCTTGACGTAGGCCAGGCCGTCGATGTCGAACTCGAACACCTCTGGCGCGTACTGCACGCAGAGCCCGTCGCCCGTGCAGAGGTCCTGGTCGACCCAGACCTGCAATTCGTCGGTCGCGACCTCGGCCACCTGTGCACCCCCCATGTTCTCCCGTGCCACGCTCCGACGGTACCCGAACGCCGGTAACGGCCCGTCAGGCCACCCTTGGCGATCAAGGTTCGGTGACGAGGGTGTTGCGTGGGACCGAATCGGCCTCATAGCGGCTAGTGTTAGGGCAGAACGTTCAAGCCCCCCGGGGAGGTGGGACGTGGCAGCACGTAGCGACGACGCGGACTCGCGCGCCGCACGGTGGGAGAAGGAAGCCCACGATCTCTCCACGCAGGTCGCGTTCCTGCAAGAGGAACTCGCCCTGGTGCGGCGTAAGTTGACCGAAAGCCCCCGACACGTCCGGCAGCTCGAAGAGCGGCTGGCGGCCACCCAGGCACAGTTGGCGCGGCTGACCGAGAACAACGACCGGCTGGTGAGCACCCTCAAGGAAGCTCGCACGCAGATCGTGACGCTCAAAGAGGAGATCGACCGGCTCGCGCAACCGCCGAGCGGTTACGGAGTCTTCCTGGCCAAGCACGAGGACGGCACGGTGGACGTCTTCACCGGTGGCCGCAAACTGCGGGTCGCGGTCTCACCCTCGCTCGATGTGGGTGACCTGCGGCGTGGCCAGGAGGTCCTGCTCAACGACGCGCTCAACATCGTCGACGCGTTCGGTTACGAGCGGGTTGGCGAAGTGGTGATGCTCAAGGAGATCCTGGAGGGACCGAACGGCGGGCCGGGCGACCGGGCGCTGGTGGTCTCCCACTCCGACGAGGAGCGCATCGTGCACCTCGCCGAGACGCTCATCGGCTCGGCGATCCGGGCCGGCGACTCGCTCATGATCGAGCCCCGTTCGGCGTACGCGTACGAGCGGATCCCGAAGAGCGAAGTCGAGGAGCTGGTCCTGGAGGAGGTGCCCGACGTCGACTACGGCGACATCGGTGGCCTCCAGTCGCAGATCGAGCAGATCCGCGACGCGGTGGAGTTGCCGTTCCTGCACGCGGACCTGTTCCGTGAGCACCAGCTCCGCCCGCCCAAGGGCATCCTGCTCTACGGCCCACCGGGCTGTGGCAAGACGCTCATCGCCAAGGCGGTGGCCAACTCGCTGGCCAAGAAGATCGCCGAGCGGCAGGGCAAGGAGAAGCACACCAGCTTCTTCCTCAACATCAAGGGCCCGGAGCTGCTCAACAAGTACGTCGGTGAGACCGAGCGGCACATCCGGCTGATCTTCCAGCGCGCCCGGGAGAAGGCCGGCGAGGGCACGCCGGTGATCGTGTTCTTCGACGAGATGGACTCGATCTTCCGGACCCGCGGCTCCGGTGTCTCCTCCGACGTGGAGAACACGATCGTCCCGCAGCTGCTCAGCGAGATCGACGGCGTGGAGGGGCTGGAGAACGTCATCGTCATCGGCGCCTCCAACCGGGAAGACATGATCGACCCGGCGATCCTGCGCCCCGGTCGCCTCGACGTGAAGATCAAGATCGAGCGACCGGACGCCGAGGCGGCCAAGGACATCTTCTCCAAGTACATCCTCTCCGGGCTGCCCCTGCACCCGGACGACCTGGCCGAACACGGCACCGATCCCCAGGCCACCGTCGCGGCGATGATCGACGCCGTGGTGCTGCGGATGTACTCGGAAACCGAGGAGAACCGATTCCTCGAGGTCACCTATGCCAACGGTGACAAGGAAGTCCTCTACTTCAAGGACTTCAACTCCGGCGCGATGATCCAGAACATCGTCGACCGGAGCAAGAAGATGGCCATCAAGGAGTTCCTCACCTCGGGTCGCAAGGGGCTGCGCCTGCAGCACCTGCTCGACGCCTGCGTCGACGAGTTCCGCGAGAACGAAGACCTCCCCAACACCACCAACCCCGACGACTGGGCGCGCATCTCCGGCAAGAAGGGTGAGCGGATCGTCTACATCCGCACGCTCGTCTCCGGCGGCAAGGGCGCCGAGGCCGGCCGGTCCATCGAGACCGCCAGCAACACCGGCCAGTACCTCTGACCCCAACAGCGAGGGTGCCCACCATCCGGTGGGCACCCTCGCTGCGGGTATGCCAGGGCGTCGGTCAGGCGGCGAAGATCCACCGCTTCGACACCACGTAGTTCGCCGCAGACAGCGACGCCGTCACCAGTAGCTTCGCCAGCAGGTACGGCGTGCCCGCCCAGGTCAACGCGGATACCAGCACCACGTTGGCGGTCAGGTTGGCGAGGACCAGCGCGAAGTAGCGCCCCACCTGCGGCACCATCTGGGCGGACGAGCCGAACGACCACGCCCGGTTCAGCCCGAAATTGACCCAGAACGAGGTCAGGAACGACATGCCGGCGGCAACCGGCAGGACAATCCGGAGAACTCCGTGGTACACGAAGAGTGATCCCGTGTCCACGGCAACGCTCAGACCCCCGACGACCAGGAACCGCACAGCGCTGTGTCGGGACAGGTGGCGGACGGAATCGGCAACAGGTGACAGCAAAGAGTTCTCCAAGGGGGGACCCGGAGCGGTGAGGACGACGAGGGAGTCTATCGTCTGTCCATCCACCCAGCGGGGCCTGCCCGCGCGAGCCGCGAGGTTGACGTGCCTGATCCCGGAAGAGTGACGCCGCCGGCCACCGGCGGAAGCCCGGCGGCCACCATGAACACAGGCCGACGACACTGGGCCCTCGCCTTCGCCGCGTTCTTCCTGATCATCTTCGCCTGGTCGATGGCCACCCCCTACGACGGCACCCCGGACGAGCGGGAGCACATCGTCCGAGCGGCCGGCGTCGCCGCCGGGCAGATCGCGCCCCCGCCCGCCGACGCGAAGAAGGGCACGGGCGCCTTCCAGACCGTTCCCGGCGGTCTCGTCCGCGAGCAGTGCTGGCAGTTCAAGAAGGAAGTCTCGGCGGCCTGCGCCCAGCCCCCCGGCAGCGACGACACACCGACCCGCGCCGGCACCGGGGCCGGTCGTTACTTCCCCGCCTACTACGCCCTCGTCGGCGCACCCACAGTGCTCTGGCCCGGCTGGTCCGGCGTCCTGCTCGCCCGCATGATCAGCGCCCTGTGCTGTGCTGCGCTGCTCGCCTGCGCGTACGTCGTGATCCGCAACCGATCCCGCCGCGGCCTCATGATGGGCGCCCTGCTCGTCGTCACCACCCCGATGGCCGTGCACATGGCCAGCGCGGTCAACCCGAACGGCCTGGAGATCGCCGCGGGCATCGCCTTCTTCAGCGCGGTCATCCCCCTGCTGCTCGGCCCACCCGGTCCACGGCGCGGTCTCATCGTCCTCGTCGGGATCAGCGCGCTGCTCCTCGCGGTGCTGCGCCAGACCGGCCCGCTCTGGCTGGCGACAGCCTTCATCGCGTTCGCCTTCCCGCTGCGCCGCAGCAACCTCCTCGGCCTTCTGCGGGACCGGGCCGCGCAGCTCTGGGCCGGTGGCATCGTGCTGTCCATCCTCGCCGTGCTCGCCTGGTCCGTCCGCCAACAGACCTCCGACCTCGGCAACTACTCCGCCGACCGGCTCACCTACGGGCAGGCGGCCCTGCGCGAGGCCGACCGGTGGCGGGGCTACCTCGACCAGATCGTCGGGGTCACCTCCTGGCTGGACACCCGGATGCCAGCCCCGCCGTACGTGATCTGGCAGCTCGTCGCCGGGGCGCTGCTGCTCATCGGGGTCGTCTGGGGCAGCAGGCTCGACCGGTGGCGCCTGCTCGTGCTGCTCGGCGGCGGCGTGGCCGTCCCCTCCCTCATGCAGATCGCCCTGGTCAACGAGAGCGGCTTCGTCACCCAGGGCCGGTACATGCTGCCCATGTTGGTCGGCGTCCTGCTCTACGCCGCGTGGGTCGCCGAACAACGCGGCTTCGAGGTCGCCCGGGCCCGCTCGTTCACCCGACTCGCCGTGCTGCTCCTTCTGCCGATCCAGCTGTTCTGCCTGGCGTACACGATGGTCCGCTGGCAGAACGGCCTGCCCGCCAACATCGGGCTGAGCAGCCTCAATCCCCTCGCCGGCGACTGGCACCCGGTGGTCGGCTCGGTGATCCCGCTGCTGAGCGCCAGCCTCGGCCTGGTGCTGTTCGGGTGGCTCGTCTGGACCACCCGCTCCGCCGCGACCGACGACCCGACGCCGCCCGCTGAGCATTCCGACACCGAATCCACCGAACTGTTCCGGCCCGCCGGCACTCACCTGCAGAGTGCAGGTGCTCAGGGCGGACTACGCTCGACCTGACGGGGGACCGGGTCGGGCGAGCGAAGCGGGTAGGTCGATGAGCGTAAGACGGATCATGGGCACCGAGGTCGAATACGGCATCTCCGTGCCCGGGCAGGCCGGAGCCAACCCGATGGTCACCTCATCGCAGGTGGTCAACGCCTACGGGGCGCGCCCGGAACTCAACCGGGGCGGCCGGGCCCGGTGGGACTACGAGGAGGAGTCGCCGCTGCGCGACGCCCGCGGCTTCACCTACTCCGGCGCCGCGTACGACCCCGCCGAGGCCCTCGCGGACGAAGACCTCGGCCTGGCCAACGTGATACTCACCAACGGCGCACGGCTCTACGTGGACCATGCCCACCCCGAATACTCCACCCCCGAGGTCACCACCCCCAGGGACATCGTGCGCTGGGACAAGGCCGGCGAGCGGGTGATGGCCGAGGCGTCCCGCCGGGCCGCGACCATCCCGGGCACCCAACCGATCCACCTCTACAAGAACAACACCGACAACAAGGGCGCCAGCTACGGCGCCCACGAGAACTACCTGATGCGCCGGCAGACGCCGTTCGCCGACATCGTGGCGTACCTGACGCCGTTCTTCGTCACCCGGCAGATCGTCTGTGGCGCCGGCCGGGTCGGCATCGGCCAGGACGGCGGCCAGAGCGGCTTCCAGATCTCCCAGCGTGCTGACTTCTTCGAGGTCGAGGTTGGCCTGGAGACCACCCTCAAGCGGCCGATCATCAACACCCGCGACGAGCCGCACGCCGACGCCGACAAGTACCGCCGGCTGCACGTCATCATCGGCGATGCCAACCTCTCCGAGATCTCCACCTACCTCAAGGTGGGCACCACCGCGCTGATCCTCACCATGATCGAGGAGAAGGCCCTCGGCGCCGACCTCGGCATCGCCGACCCGGTCAGTGAGCTGCGTGCCGTCAGCCACGACCCCGCCCTGACGCACCGCATGCGACTGCGTGATGGCCGCAAACTCACGGCCCTCGACCTGCAGTGGGCGTACCTGGAGCGGGTCCGGTCCTTTGTCGACGACCGGTACGGCACCGACGCCGACGAGCAGACCATCGACGTGCTCGACCGCTGGGAGAGCGTCCTGGACCGGCTCGGCCGGGATCCGATGCTCTGCGCCGACGAGCTGGACTGGGTGGCCAAGCTGCGGCTGCTGGAGGGCTACCGGGAGCGGGAGAAGCTCGGTTGGGGCTCGCACAAGCTCCAGCTCGTCGACCTTCAATATTCCGACGTCCGGCCGGAGAAGGGCCTCTACCACCGCATGGTCAGCCGGGGGGCGATGAAGACGCTGCTCACCGACGACGAGACGCGCAGCGCGATGACCGAGCCACCGGAGGACACGCGGGCCTACTTCCGCGGCCGCTGCCTCGCTCAGTACGCCTCCGAGGTGGTCGCCGCGAGCTGGGACTCGGTGATCTTCGACGTGGGCCGGGAGTCGTTGGTCCGAGTGCCGATGATGGAACCCGAGCGGGGCACCCGCGCGCACGTCGGGGCGTTGTTCGATCGCTGCGCCAGCGCCAAGGACCTGTTGGAGACGTTGACCGGGGGCTGAGGCCCGGTGCCTCCACCGGGAATCACTCTGGCATGCCAGGCCGTCCCCGAGCCTTCACCGTCGTCCTGGCGTTCCTGTCCCGGCATCTGGTGGAGAAGCAGGTGTTGCGGTTCAAGGAGTGGACGCCCCGCCTGCGGCGCGGGGCACCAGTGGCGGAGGCGTCGGAAAAGGGGGCAGCCCGAGCCCGAGCCGGTGCCGGTCCCGGGCCTGGCCGACGCGTCGGCTCCCCGGAGCTGACCGCTTTACCGCAATCGGGCGCCCCCGAGCCGAACACGACGGACGTGAGGGCTTTCTGTCGCCTGCGCGGGGTAGATTTCATCCCAGACGATCGTGGAGGAGACAGCCATGGCCACTCATGACAGCGGCGGTCAGTCGCAGTCCGGCAAGTCCCGTCAGGGCGAGGAAATCGAGGACGTCACCACCGAGGCCAACCCCGAGGTGGCCGAGCGGCACGCCGAGATCACCGAGGACGTCGACGACCTCCTCGACGAGATCGACTCCGTCCTGGAAGAAAACGCAGAGGAATTTGTGAGAGGCTATGTTCAAAAAGGGGGGGAATAGGGGCATATGTCCGATTCGGTGTACCCCTCGGACAAGGTGTGCCCGCAATGCAAGAGAGCGCTGGCCAGTACGGAATTCCACCGTGATCGGCGGCGGGCAGACGGCCTCGCTTTCTACTGCAAAGCATGCGCCGCCATTCGGTCGGAGGCGAGCCGACGCAAGCGGGGTGTCGCTCCGCAGAAGAAGTCGCCAACGCTCGTAGGTGAGGGTCTCAAGTGGTGTCCGGACTGCGAGCAGATCAAGTCGCTCGACGATTTTCCTACCACGACGACCAAAGCCAGCGGCCGGCACAGCTACTGCAAACCCTGCCATAATGCCCGTGGCAAGGAGACAGCGCAGCGACTCTACGGTGGAACTCGCGAGTACCACCTGCGGCGGCGGTACGGCGTGGGTGAGAAGGAGTTTCAGGAGCTCCTGGCCGAGCAGGGCGGGGTCTGCGCGATCTGTGGCGAGGCCGACCCGCAACATCTGGACCACGATCATCGCACCGGATGGGTGCGCGGGATACTCTGCTTCAACTGCAACGGTGGTCTTGGCCAGTTCCGTGACAGTCCCATGAGGCTGGCCAGGGCGATCACGTACCTGAGAGGAACCACGTGGCAGCGGGCTTTGATCCATCCGGGCGTCTTCCAGATGTGTTCACCAACGCGGGGACGTCCTCCTTCACGACGTTTCTGAGTCGGGTGGCCCCCGAGATGTTGCCCGGTCGGCGACCGCTGCCGCCGGGCATGGCCGCCGACCTGGCGCCGCACGCGACCACCATCGTGGCCATCGCGGCCGCCGAGGGTGTGGTGATGGCGGGCGACCGACGGGCCACCATGGGCAACCTGATCGCGCAGCGCGACATCGAGAAGGTGCACCCCGCCGACGCGTACTCGTTGGTCGGCATCGCGGGCACCGCCGGCATCGGCATCGAGCTGATGCGACTGTTCCAGGTGGAGCTGGAGCACTACGAGAAGATCGAGGGCGCGATGCTCTCGTTGGACGGTAAGGCCAACCGGTTGGCCTCGATGATCCGGGGCAATCTGGGGGCGGCCATGCAGGGGTTGGCCGTGGTGCCGCTCTTCGCCGGGTTCGACCTGGCCGCCGCCGATCCGGCGCGAGCCGGCCGGATCTTCAGCTTCGACGTGACCGGTGGCCCGTACGAGGAGACCGGCTACGACGCGATCGGGTCCGGGTCGCTGTTCGCGAAGTCCGCGTTGAAGAAGCGGTTCCGAGCTGGGTTGTCCGTGGACGACGCGACGCGGCTGGCGGTCGAGGCGCTCTACGACGCCGCCGACGACGACACCGCGACCGGTGGGCCGGATCTGACCCGCCGGATCTACCCCGTGGTGATGACCGCGACCGCCGAGGGCACCCGCCGGTTGACCGACACCGAGACGGCGGCGATCGCCGAGGGTGTGGTTGCCGGCCGGATGGAGAACCCGGGCGGTTGAGACCCGCACCTCACCAGTCAGCAGTCGTCAGCACAGCGCCGTAAGGAGAACCGCCGACGTGGCCATGCAGTTCTACGCCTCTCCCGAACAGATCATGCGCGACCGCTCCGAGTTGGCCCGCAAGGGCATCGCTCGGGGCCGCAGCGCGGTGGTCCTCAGCTACTCCGGCGGGGTCCTCTTCGTCGCGGAGAACCTTTCCAGCGCCCTGCACAAGGTCAGCGAGATTTACGACCGGATCGGGTTCGCCGCGGTCGGCCGGTACAACGAGTTCGAGAACCTGCGCCGCGCCGGTGTCCGGATGGCCGACCTGAATGGGCTCAGCTACGACCGGCGTGACGTCACTGGTCGCGCCCTGGCCAACGCGTTCGCGCAGACCCTGGGTGCGATCTTCACCGAGCAGTCGAAGCCGTTCGAGGTGGAGATCTGCGTGGCGGAGGTCGGTGCCACCCCGGAGGCGGACGAGTTGTACCGGCTGACCTATGACGGTTCGGTGAACGACGAGCCGGGGCGGATGGCCATGGGTGGTCAGGCCGAGGCGATCACCGGCGTGTTGAAGTCGCAGCACCGGGCGGACATGTCCCTGGGCGAGGCGGTCAGGGTGGCGGTGCAGGCGCTGAGCACCGTCGGTGGTGAGGGCGGTGCCGCCCGGACGATCGCCGCGAACCAGCTCGAGGTGGCGGTCCTGGACCGTCAGCGGATCGGACGGACGTTCCGGCGGATCACCGGTGCCGCGCTGACGGCTCTGTTGGACGGGGACGCGGCGGCCGAGGGGCAGTCGGCGGAGTCGGCGGGCGGTCCCGCCGAGCCGGTCGTGCCGACCACGGAGGGGCACAAGCCGACGAGTTCGGCCGGCTCCGCGGACCTGGAGGACCGGCCCGCGGAGGGCGGCGAGCGCTAGGGTCTTGCCCGCTGGTGCCGGGCCCGTGTCCGGGGCCGGCACCAGCGGTCATCCTCGGCGCAGCAGGGGCCGGGCCAGGGCCCAGTAACCCCCGGCGACGGCGTTGAACGCGCCCAGGCCGGGTGTGGTCGGCACACCGGAGGGCGTGACTCGACCGGTCATCAGCTCCGCGATGACCCCGTCCGGCACCCGGCGTTCGGCCTGTAGCTGCCGTCGACGGCCGCGAACCCAGTCGCGGTTGCGCCACAACCAGCCCCAACCCCGCAGCTTCTGCCGGGACCAGCCGCCGACGACCGAGGCGGTGAGCATGGCGGCCTCGGTGAGTAGCAGCGCTGGGGCGAGCACCACGAGTGTCCGCGCCTCGTAGGCGGTGAGCAGGGTGACCAGTCGGTTCCGCTCGACCAGGTAGAGCTTCAGGGCGTTGCGGGAGAACTCGTAGTGGTGACGCACGACGGCGTCCGGCACGTACTCCAGTCGTAGTCCGCGCTGCCACAGTCGCAGGCTGAGTTCGGTGTCCTCGTGGTAGGCGAAGTATTCGGCGGCGAAGCCGTCGAGCTCACGCCAGAGCTGCCGGCTGATCACGAAGCAGCAGCCGCTGAGGGAGGCTACGGCCCGCCGCTCGGCGTGGTTCCTGGCCGGCTCGCCGTTGCCGCCGGCCCAGGAGAGGCCGGTGAAGTGCAGCGGGTTACCGCTGGTGTTGATCAGCTCGGGGGTGTCGGCCAACCGGATGGACGCCATGGCCGCGCCTACGCCCGCTTCGGCGGCTACGGCGGTGGTCTTGGCCAGGGCGTCGGGTGCGACGACGGCATCGGAGTTGACGAACGCGAGCCAGTCACCGGTGGCCTCGGCCGCGCCGACCCGGCAGCCGCCGGAATAGCCGGTGTTCTCCTCCGGTCGGATCACCCGCACCCCGGGGAGGCCCTTGACGATGTCGATGCCGTCCCCGGTGCAGCCGTTGTCGACGACGATGAGGTCGATCTCGACGTCGGTGCTGGCCAACACCGCCCGTGCGGCGTCGACGAGGTAGGGCTCCGGGCCGTAGGCGAGCATGACGGCGCTCACCCGGGGTCGGGTCATCGGATGCCTCCGGATGCGGCAGGGGCGACGGCCTCGGCGAGCGGCCGGGTGGGGGTGGTGGGTCGGCGGACGCCGCCGCGCAGCAGCAGGGCCATGGTGGCGGCCACGATGACGGAGCCGATGGTGTACGCCAGCTCGACTCGCAGGGTGACCGGAGCCGGGATCAGCGTCACGGCGATCAGGGCGGCGACGCCGGCGGTCCAGGCAAGCGCCTGGGCGCGGTGCCGGTCGAGGGCGAGCAGGGCTTGGCCGAGCACCATCGCCCACAGGTAGGCGAGCGTGGCGGCGGCCAACCAGGCGAAGTCGCCGTGGCCGAGAACGCCGGGTGCGTCGAAGAGGGTGCCGACCAGCCATGGGCCGAGCAGTACGGCGCCGAGGGCGCCGGTGAGACCGAGCGCGGTGACGATGCCGAGCGCCCGGCGCAGCAGGCTGTGGAAGCCGGCCTGGTCGCCGGTGGTGGCGGTGGTGGCCAGGCCGGGCAGCAGTGACGCCTGCAGGGAGCCGAAGACGAACAGGGGGATGCGGACCAGCACGAGGGCGGAGAGCAGTGCGCCGGCGGCTGCCGCGTCGGAGGGGGAGAGCAGCTGCACGTTGATCACGCCGATGTTCACCACGACCTGGGAGAGCAGGCTGGAGGCGGTGAGCAGGCCGAGGCCGCGGAGCAGGGTGGCCCAGGCCACCGGCGGGCCTCCGCCGATGGCGCGCAGCACCGGCGGCAGTGTGAGCAGGACGCTGACCAGTGGGGCGGCGACGAGCACGAGCCCGTACCAGACGGGCGACGTCACTCCGGCCAGCCCGAGCAGGGCGACCATGATGATCCGCAGGCCGCCGTCGATCCCGAGTTGAGCGCCGTACCAGGGGAACAGTTGCAGACCGGAGAGGACGCCGCGGGTGGCGTAGGCGACGGCCATCGCGGCAAGTGCGCCGATCAGCACGGTGACCAGGTTGCCGTCACCGGCGAAGAGCTTGTCGGCGAGCGGCTGACGGCCGATGGTGACGGCCAACACCAGCACCGCGAGCATCACGGCGGCGACGGTGACGCCGCGGGCCAGTACCGGCCCTGGGGGCAGCCCCTGGCTGTGTCGGGCGGCGACGACCCGGGCGACCTCCTGCTCGATCGGCATGAACACGCCGATGCCGAGGGTGAACACGATCGACCAGAGCACCGACAGGGACGAGTAGTCGGCCTGGCTGAGGCTGTGGCCGGCGACGGCGAGGTGAACGTAGGAGGCGAGCCCGAGAAGGGCCAGCCCGGCACCGACAGCGACGGTGCCGGGCGGGACCAGGCTCAGTAGCCGTCGGATCACCGGCGGATGAGCGCCAGCGTGAGAACGGCGAACGCGCGGCCGAGGTAGACCATCGCCTTGGCGGGGGAGTGGCTGGGTGTGCCCGCCATCCGCTTGCGCATGGCGACCGGCACCTGGCGGATGCGGTAGCCGCGGCGGGCGGTGTGCACCAGGGTCTCCACCGTGTCGCCGAGGTACTCGGCCGGGTACCAGCCGGCGAACATCTCGATGACCCGCCGGTTGGCGGCCCGGAAGCCGGAGGTGGTGTCGGTGAGCTTGGTGCGGGCGACCCGGGACAGCACGGCGGAGAGCATCACCATCGCCCAGCGGCGGGGGCCGCGGACGTTGTAGTCGCCCTCACCGGCGAAGCGGGCGCCGATGACCAGGTCGTTGTCGTCGAGCAGGTCGACGAGCTTCGGCACGTACCGGGGGTCGTGCTGGCCGTCGGCGTCGATCTGGATGGCGACCTCGTAGTCGTGGTCTCGGGCGTAGCGGTAGCCGAGGCGCATGGCGCCACCGACGCCGAGGTTGTACGGCAGTTTGGCGACCAGGGCGCCGGCGGCGGCGGCGACCGCGGCGGTGCGATCGGTGGAGCCGTCGTCGACGACGAGCACGTCGACGCCGGGCAGCTCGCCACGGACCTCGCCGACGACGTCGGCGATCGAGCCCGACTCGTTGAGAGCGGGGATGATGATCAATGTGCGCTTGCCGTTAACCATCGGTCGACACCAGTTCGTCTCGGGCTGCCCGGTCCGCGTCGATCTGAGCGCGGAGCAGGGCGAAGTCTTCGGCCAGGGTGCGGGTCTCTTCTTCCAGGGCGCTGACCTCCCAGCTGAGGTGTACGCACACCAGCAGCAGGAAGACGATGCCGAGGAAGAGCACCAGGCTGACACCGGAGGCGACGCCGAGGAGTTCGGCGACGTTGTCGAGCAGCCGGGGGAAAAGGGACAGCGGAATCACGATGATCAGTACGGCGAGCCAGAGCATGCCGTACTTCTCGCGCAGCTGACGGCGGCGCAACAGCTCGACGATGGTGCCGAGGAGCAGTAGGCCGGTCAGGCCGGTGACGAGGGTGAGCTTCATGCGACCTTCCACGGGGCGGGTGGAGCGGGGGAGTGGAACGCGTCAACCAGGGCGCTGTGCCAGTCTGGAAGCGGGGGTAGACCCACGGCTGCCCAGCGGCTGTGCCCTAGCACACTGTACGCAGGCCGTGGGGCGGGACGCGGATACCGGTCGCTGGTGGTGGGTCGGATCCGGTCCGGGTCCAGTCCGGCCAGCGTGAACGTGGCGCGCGCCAACCCGTACCAGGTCGTCTGACCGGCGCAGGTGCCGTGGTAGACGCCGGGCGTCGCGTGCCCGGCCAGCGCCGCGTCGGCGAGCGCGACGAGCCGCTCGGCGAGCGCGTACGACCAGGTGGGTTGGCCGTGTTGGTCGTCGACCACGTCGAGGTGGTCGCGTTGGGCGGCGAGTCGGAGCATGGTGGCCACGAAGTTCGGGCCGTGCGCGCCGTAGAGCCAGGCGGTGCGCACGACGTACCCGGTGTCGGGCAGCAGCCGCGCGACGGCCTGTTCGCCGACCAGCTTGCCGCGACCGTAGGCGTTGACCGGCGCGGTGGGGGCGTCCTCCGGGTACGGGGTGTCCGCGTTGCCGGCGAGGACGTAGTCGGTGGAGACCTGGATGAGCCGGGTTCCGTCGGTGGCGCACGCCGCGGCCAGGTTGGCCACGGCGTGGCCGTTGACGGCGGTCGCCGCGGCCTCGTCGGCCTCGGCGGCGTCGACGTTTGTCCACGCGGCCGCGTTGATCACCAGGTCGTGCCCGGCGACGGCGGCGTGGACCGCCGCGCGGTCGGTGACGTCCAGGTCGGCGCGGGTGGCGGCGGTCACCTTGAGGTCGGGCCGTGCACCCAGCACGGTGACCAGGTCCCGGCCGAGCATCCCGCCCGCGCCGGTGACGAGGAGTCGGGTCATGCGGTCGGCGCGGACTTGAGAGGTTCCCACCAGTTGCGGTTGTCCCGGTACCAGCGGACGGTGTCGGCGAGGCCCTGGTCGAGCGTGATGCTGGGGTGGTAGCCGAGCTCCTCGCTGATCTTGGTGATGTCGAGGGAGTACCGGCGGTCGTGGCCCTTGCGGTCGGTGACCGGGACGACCCGGTCCCACCCGGCGCCGCAGGCGTCCAGGAGCAGGCCGGTGAGTTCCTTGTTGGTCAACTCGGTGCCGCCGCCGATGTTGTAGACCTCACCGGCGCGTCCCTTCTGCTGGACGAGGGCGATGCCCCGGCAGTGGTCGTGCACGTGCAGCCAGTCACGGATGTTGCCGCCGTCGCCGTAGAGAGGGACGGTGCCACCGTCGAGCAGGTTGCTGACGAACAGCGGGATGACCTTCTCAGGGAACTGATAGGGGCCGTAGTTGTTGGAGCAGCGGGTGACGACCACGTCCATGCCGTGGGTGCGGTGGTACGACAGCGCGAGCAGGTCGGAGCCGGCCTTGGATGCCGAGTACGGCGAGTTGGGGGCAAGCGGCCAGGTCTCGGTCCAGGAGCCCTCGTCGATCGAGCCGTAGACCTCGTCGGTGGAGACGTGCACGAACCGCCTGGTGCCGTGGCGCAGCGCCGCGTCGAGCAGCGTCTGGGTGCCCAGCACGTTGGTAGTGACGAACGGCGCGGCGCCCGCGATCGAGCGGTCGACGTGTGACTCGGCGGCGAAGTGCACGATCACGTCGTGCTCGGCCACCACCTCGTCGACCACGACCGGGTCGCAGATGTCGCCCTGCACGAACCGCAGTCGCGGGTCGTCGCGGACGGGCTCGAGGTTGGCCAGGTTGCCCGAGTAGGTCAGTTTGTCCAGCACGGTCACGACGGCCGGCTCGAGCGGCGGCACGCCGTCCGCACTGCCGAGGGGCTTGCCCAGCAGTAGGCGAACGTACTCCGACCCGATGAATCCGGCTCCGCCGGTGACGAGGATCCTCACGGGTCCGGAAGTATACGCGACGGGCGGCGCGGCCCCTGGTATGCGACCCCCGCACAACGTTCACGGGTGCGGCTAGGCTTCCCCGATGCGCGGAATCCTACTTGCTGGCGGCACCGGGTCCCGGCTCTGGCCGATCACCCGGGCGGTCTCGAAGCAGCTGATGCCGGTCTTCGACAAGCCGATGATCTATTACCCGCTCTCCACCCTGGTGATGTCCGGGGTCCGGGAGATCCTGGTGATCACGACTCCGGACGACCAGGACCAGTTCCGTCGGCTGCTCGGCGACGGCAGCCAGTTCGGGCTGCGGCTGGAGTACGTCAGCCAGGAGCGCCCGGAGGGCATCGCGCAGGCGTTCATCCTCGGCGCGGACTTCATCGGCACCGAGTCGGTGGCGTTGGTCCTCGGCGACAACATCTTCCACGGCGTGGGTCTGGGTCGGCAGCTCGCCGACCACGGTGACCCGGTCGGTGGGCGCGTCTTCGCCTACCAGGTGGCCAACCCGCAGGAGTACGGCGTTGTCGACTTCGACGCCGATGGTCGGGTGCTCTCGATCGAGGAGAAGCCAGCCCGGCCGAAGTCCCGCTACGCGGTGCCCGGCCTCTACTTCTACGACAACCGGGTGGTGGACATCGCCCGCAAGCTCACCCCGAGCGCCCGCGGCGAGCTGGAGATCACGGCGGTCAACGAGGTGTACCGGGAGACCGGGGAGCTGGCGGTGACGGTGCTGGATCGGGGCACCGCCTGGCTGGACACCGGCACGTTCACCTCGATGATGCAGGCCGCCGAGTTCGTCCGGGTGGTCGAGGAGCGGCAGGGCCTCAAGATCGGTTGCGTCGAGGAGGTCGCCTGGCGGGCTGGCCTGATCGACGACGCGCAGCTGCGCGCGCTCGCCGAGCCGCTGACCAAGAGCGGTTACGGCAACTACCTGCTCGGTCTGCTCACCGATCAGGCCGGCAACGACGGGGGTTCCTGGTGAAGATCCGGGAGCTGAGCATCGAGGGCGCCTGGGAGATCAGCCCCCAGCAGCACGGTGACCCGCGCGGCATGTTCATGGAGTGGTACCGCTTCGACAAGCTCGCCGAGGTGGTGGGGCATCCGCTGCGGCTGGCCCAGGCCAACCTGTCGGTTTCCGCGCGTGGCGTGGTGCGCGGCGTCCACTTCGCCGACGTCCCGCCCGGGCAGGCCAAGTACGTCACGTGTGTGCGGGGCGCGGTCCTCGACGTGATCGTGGACCTGCGGGTGGGCTCGCCGACCTTCGGTCACTGGGAGGGCGTCCGGCTGGACGACACCGACCGCCGGGCGGTCTACCTCAGCGAGGGGCTGGGGCACGGCTTCTGCGCGTTGACCGACGACGCGACGTTGAGCTATCTCTGCTCGGCCACCTACAACCCGACCGGCGAGCACGCGGTGCACCCACTGGACGAAGAGTTGGGCATCGAGTGGCCCGCCGACGTTCCATTGCTGTCCGCGCGCGACGACGCGGCGCCGACTCTGGCGCAGGCCCGCGAGCGGGGCCTGCTTCCGGAGTACGACAGTTGCCGGCGGTTCGTGGCGAGCCTCGGTCCGGACGGAATGTCGCACTCAACCGGTATGTGACCGCGCTCGGAGCACGACCTGTGGTCTGACAGTGACGAACCGGGCCTCCGGGCGGCTAATGTCACACCATGGAGCGGCGAATCTTCGGCCTCGAGACCGAGTACGGCGTCACCTGCACCTATCGCGGGCAGCGGCGGCTGTCCCCGGACGAGGTCGCGCGGTATCTGTTCCGTCGCGTGGTGTCCTGGGGTCGGTCGAGCAATGTCTTCCTGCGCAATGGGGCCCGGCTCTACCTGGACGTCGGGTCGCATCCGGAGTACGCGACACCGGAGTGCGACTCGGTGACCGATCTCGTCGCCCACGACCGGGCCGGCGAGCGGATCCTGGAGGGCCTGCTCGTCGACGCGGAGAAGCGACTGCACGACGAGGGCATCGCGGGTGAGATCTACCTGTTCAAGAACAACACCGATTCGGCCGGCAACTCGTACGGCTGCCACGAGAACTACCTGGTCTCCCGGCACGGCGAGTTCGGCCGGCTCGCCGACGTGCTCATCCCGTTCCTGGTCACCCGGCAGTTGATCTGCGGGGCCGGCAAGGTCCTGCAAACCCCACGCGGCGCGGTCTACTGCCTCTCGCAGCGGGCCGAGCACATCTGGGAGGGCGTCTCCTCGGCGACCACCCGCAGCCGCCCGATCATCAACACCCGCGACGAGCCGCACGCTGACGCCGAGCGCTACCGGCGGCTGCACGTGATCGTCGGCGACTCCAACATGAACGAGGTCACCACGCTGCTCAAGGTCGGCACCGCCGACATCGTGCTGCGGATGATCGAGGCCGGGGTGGTGATGCGCGACCTGTCCCTGGAGAACCCGATCCGGGCCATCCGGGAGGTGTCGCACGACATCACCGGCCGGCGCAAGGTGCGGTTGGCCAACGGCAAGGAGGTCAGCGCCCTGGACATCCAGCAGGAATACCTGGCCAAGGCCACCGAGTTCGTCGAGCGACGCGGCGGCGACCAGGCCGCCAAGCGGGTGGTCGAGCTGTGGGGCCGGGTGCTCAACGCGGTGGAGAGCGGCGACCTGGAGCCGGTCTCCCGGGAGATCGACTGGGTCAGCAAGCTGCGGCTGATCGAGCGTTACCAGCGCAAGCACGACCTGCCGCTGTCGCACCCCCGGGTGGCGCAGATGGATCTGGCCTACCACGACGTGCGCCGCGGCCGGGGCCTCTACGGGCTCCTGGAGCGCCGTGGCGACGTCGACCGGGTGGCCACCGACCCTGAGATCTTCGAGGCCAAGGAGACCCCGCCGCAGACCACCCGGGCCCGGCTGCGGGGCGAATTCATTCGGCACGCCCAGGAGAAGCGTCGGGACTTCACAGTCGACTGGGTGCACCTGAAGCTCAACGACCAGGCGCAGCGCACCGTGCTCTGCAAGGACCCGTTCCGGGCGTACGACGAGCGGGTGGAGCGGCTGATCGCCAGCATGTGACCGGTTGCCGGCCCCGTCGGTGCGCTGCGCCGACGGGGCCGGTCAGCCCGACGCGCCGAGCGGTTAAACTGAGCGCGCCATGACGACTTCTGGACCTTCCGACCGCCCTGAGCGCGGCACCGAGCGGCAGAACTGGATCGAACGCCGGCGGGAGAAGATCCGCGCCGAGATCGACCGTAACCGGCGCGGTGACTACACGGTGCCGACGTGGGTGCTGGCCCTGGCCCTGGCGCTCATCGTGGGCGGCTGGCTAGCCCTGATCTTCCTGGCCTGACCCACCCCCCCCCACCCCCGGGTGCCCTCCCACCCGTCCCACCCCGTCCCAGCTCGCGTTGATCATGAAGTTATTGCCATGACACGCCGGGGCGACGGGCAATAACTTCATGATCAACCGGGTCGGGGGCGGGGGTCGGGGTGGGGGGTGGGGTTGGGTCAGGGGAGGAGGGTCACCGCGTGGCGGCCGGCGGCGGCCGCCGCCAGGAAGTACGCGTGGTCGGCGTCGAGGCCACGGCCCATGGTGGACAGGGGCACGGCGCTGGCCCGCAGCGCGGCGTCCAGACCGTCGGTGAGCACCCGGACGATCCGGTGCCGGGCCGCCAGGGGCGCCAGCGCCGCGTGCACCTCGGCCGCGAGGGACGGCGTCAGATCCTCGGGCACCACCAGCTCCGCCGGGGCGAGCGCCACCCGGCCGTACGCGGTGAGGCTGTGGTGTGACACGCCCCGGTGCCGGGGACGGGGGTCGGCGTCGGAGATGCGCAACGAGCCGACCGGCCTTCCGCCCAACGTGGCGATCGCGTTGACGGCCTCGCCGACGGCGATGCCGGAGAAACCCCACCGGGTGCCGGTGCCCAGGTTGCCCGGTCCCTGAGCCACGATCGCCACGTCCGCGTGGAGCACGTACCGGGCGGCGAGCAGACCGCCGTGCAGGGTGGTGGCCTCCAGGTCGCCACCGAACGCCTGCCCGACGGTGATCGTGCCGGCCAGTTCGGCCCGCAGCCCGGCGAGGGTGCGGGAGAACCAGGCGGGCAGCGCCCCGCCGTCGGTGAGCAGGTAGGCCACCCGCGCCTGCGGGGCGTCGGCCCGGATACCGGCCAGGATCGCCGGGAGCGCCGAGTGCAGGTCGGCGGTGACCACCGGCAGGCCGCCCAGGTCGTCCGCGTCGGCCAGCACGTCGCGGTGCGGAGAGGCCTCCTCGTCGACACCGAGGAGGATCGGCTGCAACGGCGTGTAGCGGGCCTTGACCAGGTGCCCGGCGTCGCGGGTGTCGGCGACGTCCGGCGGGTCCGAGGGCAGCCGGTCCGGCAGGGCCACCACCAGGGCGTACCCGCCGGTGCCCAACCCCATCAGCAGCGCGCCGGCGTTGAGCAGCACCCGGTCGCCGGGCTCGGGCGTGCCGACCAGCTCCGGGTAGGCCAGCGCCCGCATCCGCGTGCCGTCGGGCAGGTCGACGTCCAGCTCCACCGCCCCGGTCCACTGCCGTCGCAGCGTCGCCACCGTCCCCGTACGCCATCGCACCATGACGGGCACGCTAGCCGCGCGGGCCCGGCGGCCCGCGCCCGGGTGTGGGTCAGGTCGGCTCGGGGCCGCCGGCGTCCGGTGTCGGCCCGGCCTGGGTGTGCCGGGCGGTGCCGGTGGCGCCGGGCATCGAACGGGTCGGGTCGAGGAAGACGAACCGAATTTCCGGGTACCGGTCGGTGAGCCGCCGCTCGGCCTCGTCGGCGGTGGCCTCGATCTGCGCGCCGGTGGCCTCGTCGCGGAAGTCGACCTTCGCGGCGACCAGGATGTCCTGCGGGCCGAGCTGCATGGTCAACAGGGTGTCGATGCGCTCCACCTCGGGCAGCCCGGCCAGGTCCTGCTCGATCTCGTGGCGCAGCCGCTCCGGGACGGCTCGGCCGACCAGCAGCGACAGGTTGTTGGCGGCGAGGACCCCGGCGACAGTCAGCAGCAGGAGCCCGATCAGGATCGACGCGACGCCGTCCCACACCTCGTCGCCGGTGGCGTGCGACAGGCCGACGCCGAGCCCGGCCAGCACCAGACCGATCAGGGCCGCGCTGTCCTCCAGGAAGACCGCCTTGACTGTGGTGTCGGCGGTCAGCCGCAGGAACCGTCGAGGCGTGGTCCGCCAGCGTCGCGACTCGCGGCGGACCTGCCGCACGGCCCGGGCCAGTGAGATCGACTCGATGACGAACGACACCGCGAGCACGATGTACGAGATGAGGTAGTCGCCGCTGTGCTCGTGCACCAGGATCGTGGTGACGCCGTGGGTGACGGCGAAACCGGCGCCGGCGACGAATGTGAACATGGCCGCGAAGAACGCCCAGACGTAGCTTTCCTTGCCGTACCCGAAGGGGCGTCGCTGGTCGGCCGGGCGGGCGCCGCGGCGCAGCGCCTGGAAGAGCAGCACCTCGGTGGTGGTGTCGGCGACCGAGTGCGCCGCCTCGGAGAGCATCGCGGCTGATCCGGAGATCAGCCCGGCGATCAGCTTGGCCACCGCGATGGCGAGGTTGGCGACGCCGGCGACGACGACGGTGCCGACGCTTTCGCTCTCGGGCCTGGCCTCCGCTTGCGACATGAGAATCACCCTATGACCGCGGACGGCGGCGCGCCGGGGGAGGCCCGATCCGAACAAGTGTGCGGCACGCCCGCGTGGGTGCACGGTGTGGGCGGGTCGGCTGCTAGCGTCTACCGCGTGTCGCGGACCCGCACCGAACGCCTGGTCAACCTGGTGATCTGCCTCCTGTCCACGCGACGGTTCCTGACCGCCGCGCAGATCGCCGCGACCGTGCCCGGTTACGAGCACGATCCGGACGACGCGCGCGACCACGAGGCGTTCCAGCGCAAGTTCGAGCGGGACAAGGCCGAGCTGCGGGAGCTGGGCGTGCCACTGGAGACCGGCACGGCGAGCGCCTTCGACGCCGAGCCCGGCTACCGGATCGCCCACCGCGAATACGCGCTGCCCGACATCCTCCTCGAACCGGACGAGGCAGCAGCGGTCGGCATCGCCGCCCGGCTGTGGCAGCACGCCGGGCTGGCCGCCGCCGCGTCGTCGGGGCTGGCCAAGCTGCGTGCCGCCGGGGTGGACGTGGACCCGCAGGCGACCCTCGGCCTGGAGCCGATGGTCACTGTCGACCCGGCGTTCGCGCCGCTGACCGCCGCCGCCCGGGACCGCCGCGAGGTGGGGTTCGACTACCGGGTGCCCGACCGCGACGCGCCCAGCCGGCGACGGCTGCAACCGTGGGGCGTGGTCTGCTGGCGCGGCCGGTGGTACGTGGTCGGCCACGACCAGGACCGGGAGGCGACCCGCTGCTTCCGGCTGTCCCGTGTCGTCGGCGCGGTCCGGGTGACCGGCGCCCCCGGCGCGTACGAGCCGCCGGCCAACGTCGACCTGATCAGCCACGTGGCCCGCTGGTCGGGTCCGGTGGAGCGCACCGGTCGGGCCACCGTGCTGGTGGCGTCCGGGCGGGCCGCCGGGCTGCGCCGGTGGGCGGTGGAGGTGACCGCCGGGCCGGACGGCGACCTGCTGGTCCTGCCGTACGCCGACCCGGACGGGCTGGCCGGTCATCTCGTCGGCTACGGCCCGGACGTGCGGGTCCTCGACCCACCGGAGGTCCGCGAGGCGGTCATCCAACGACTCAAGGAGATCGCCGTGCGCCACGACGAGTTGGCCGTCAGCGGGGGTGCCGGGTGACCCGCCCGGCCGCCCGTAACGGCTCCCGCGCCTCCGCCGACCGGCTGGCCCGACTGCTCAACCTGGTGCCCTACCTGCTGGCCCGGCCCGGCATCGAGATCGCCGAGGCGGCCGGTGACCTGGGCGTCACCGAGCGCCAGCTCCGGGAGGACCTGGAGCTGCTCTGGGTGTGCGGGCTGCCCGGGTACGGCCCCGGTGACCTGATCGACATGGCGTTCGACGGCGACCGGGTGACCATCACCTACGACGCGGGCATCGACCGGCCGTTGCGGCTGACCCCCGACGAGGCACTGGCCCTCGTGGTGGCGCTGCGGATGCTGGCCGAGACGCCCGGGGTGGCCAACCGGGAGGCAGTCGAACGGGCCCTCGCCAAGATCGAGGCCGCCGGCGACCTGGTGGGCGCGCCGGTGGCGGTGCGGTTGCCCGGGGACACCCCGCGGGTCGAGGCGCTGCGCGCCGCCGTGGAGGGCGGCAAGGCCCTGCGGATCACCTACTACACGGCAGCCCGGGACGAGACCACCGAGCGCGTCATCGACCCGCTGCGGATGCTGATGGTCGGCGGCCGGGCGTACGTGGAGGCGTGGTGTCGGCGCGCGGAGGCCGTCCGGCTGTTCCGCGCCGACCGGATCGACGCGATCACCGAGCTGGACGAGCCGGCCATGGTGCCGCCGCAGGCCGTCCCGCACGACCTCACCGAGGGAGTGTTCCGCCCCTCGGCCGACCTTCCGTTGATCACCCTGCGCATCGGTCGGGGCGAGCGGTGGATCACCGAGTACTACCCGTGCGAGCGGGTGGAGGCCGGCGACGGCGACCAGTGGCTCGTCTCCCTGCGGGTCACCGACCTGGGGTGGGCCCGTCGGTTCGTGCTGGGCCTCGGCCCGGAGGTGGCGGTGGTCGCCCCGGTCGAGTTGGCCGAGCAGGTGCGGGCGACGGCGGCCGCCGCGCTGGACGCGTACGCCGTGCCCGCGCCCACGGCAGTGCCCCGGCCGCCCGAGATCGTCCCGGCGCGTGCGCCGTCGGGTGACCCGGCGGTGGCCGGCCGCACCCAGTAGGCTGACCGCCGTGCTGATCTGGATCGTGCTCGCGGTGGTGCTGCTACCCCTCGTGGCGCTCGCGTTGGCTGTGCGCCCGGTGTTGGCCCGGCTGCCCCGACTGCGCCGCGCCGCCGTGGCGTTGCAGCGGCGGGCCGCCGAGGCTGAGGCGCTGCGGGAGACCGCCGAGGCGCTGCAACAGCGCGCCGAGGACGTCCAACGTCGGCTCGACACCACCTCCCAGCGACTCGCGGTGATCAGGGCCAAGCGCGGCTGATCGGGTACGCGCCCGGCGGTGGTTGACGGATCATCGCGGGTTGGTCAAGACTTCACCCTCCCGCCCAGACCACCACCACCCAGTGGGTGGCGGGCAGCCGATCCGCACGTACGATGGGCTGCGTACCACCCCCCGGACACAGAGCGACTGGAGCTTCTCATGGGTGCCCTCAAGCCGTGGCACATCGCTGTTCTCGTGGTTGTGCTGATCCTGCTCTTCGGTGCGAAGCGGCTCCCCGACGCGGCCCGTTCGCTGGGTCGGTCGCTGCGGATCATCAAGGCCGAGACCAAGAGCCTGCAGGACGACGACCGCGACCTCGCCGAGAAGGCCGACGCGCAGGCCGGCTACCAGCCGTTGCCGCCGCACGCCGGGCAGCAGGCGCCGTACGCTGGCCAGCCGCAGCAGGCCCCGTACCAGCAGACGCCGCCGCAGCAGCCGGTCGTCGACCCGGTGCACCGCGTCCGCGACAACTGACCGAAGGGCCCCACCACCGTGGCCTTCGCACTGCGTAAACGTGGCCCAAAGGCGTTCGAGCGGGCCGCCGACGGCTCGATGACGCTCATCGAGCACGTTCGGGAACTGCGCAACCGGCTGTTCCGCGCGTCGCTGGCGATCATGATCGGCTTCGGCTTCGGTATCTGGCTGGCCGAGCCGGTCCGGATCTTGCTATCGAAGCCGTACTGCGACCTGCCGGGGTCGATCGACCCGGAGACCAACAAGTGCCTCTTCGTTCAGCTCGGGCCGGCCGACCTCTTCCTGCTGAACCTGAAGATCGGCTTGTGGGTGGGCCTGATCATCGCGGCGCCGATCTGGCTCTACCAACTCTGGGCTTTCATCGCGCCTGGTCTGCATCGGCACGAGCGGCGTTACGCCTACGCCTTCACGGCCTTGGCGGCGCCGCTCTTCGCGGCCGGCGCGGTGCTGGCGTTCTTCGTCACCGCCAAGGGCCTCGAGTTCCTGATGAACGTGTCCGGCGATGACATCGCGACCACCCTGGAAGTCACCCGGTACATCTCGTTCGTCACCAACCTGATCCTGTTGTTCGGTGTGGCCTTCGAGTTCCCGCTCGTCGTGCTGATGCTCAACTTCGTGGGCATCGCCAGCGCGAAACGGTTGCTCAGTTGGTGGCGGGTGGCGATCTTCGTGTTCTTCGCCTTCTCCGCCGTGGTCACCCCGACACCGGACCCGTTCGGGATGACCGCGTTGGCGCTCTGTCTCTCCGCGCTCTACTTCGCCGCGGTCGGCGTCGCGTTCCTCAACGATCGGCGACGTGGGCGGGGCAAGGAGGTCTACGCCGGTATCGACGACGACGAGGTGTCGCCACTGGAGTTCGACGCGGACCCGGTCGTGGCCGGGCAGCGGGTCGACTCGACGGCGCCAATCGGCGTACCCGAACCGGTCGCGCCACCGGCGCCGATCGAACGCCGCTACGACGACATGACCTGACGGCCCCGCGCCGCCCGGTTCCACCGACGCCGTCCCCGTTTGCCGGGGGCGGCGTCGTCGCGTCACCTCGCGCGTTGGCGGCGGAACTGATGGTGACGGCGCCTGCCCCTGGTGAACGGCGGGTGTCCGACCGGTACGGTGCTGCCCGTGACCGCAGACGATCACCTGCCCGGCCCGGTCGCCGTGCTCGCCAACCCGACCGCCGGTCGTGGACGGCACCGCGCGTTGCTGCCCCGGTTGCTGGACGGCTTGTCCGCCGCCGGACGGCCGATCCGGTTGCTGCCGGCGTCCAGCCCCGCCGAGGCGGAGGCGGCGTGCCGGGCCGCCGTCGCCGAGGGCGCTGGCGCGCTGGTGGCGGTCGGCGGGGACGGCACAGTGCACCGGGCGTTGCAGGCTGTCGCCGGCACCGCCGTGCCGTTCGGCCCGATCCCGGCCGGCACCGGCAACGACTTCGCCCTGGACACCGGCTTCCCGGCCGACCCCCTCGCCGCGGCGACGGTGATCGCCGAGGCGGTGCGCGACGGCCGCAGTCAACCGGTCGACCTGGCCCGGATGGTCGGGGTCGACGGCGTCGAGCGCTGGTACGGAGCGGTCCTCGCGGCCGGGTTCGACGCGATCGTCAACGAGCGGGCCAACCGGATGCGCTGGCCGCGCGGCCCGCGCCGGTACGACCTGGCGATCCTGGTCGAGCTGGCCCGGCTGCGCCCACGCCGCTACACGCTGCGCCTGGACGGGGTGCCACACGACCTGGACGCGGTGCTGGTGGCGGTGGGCAACTGCCCCACGTACGGCGGTGGGATGCGGATCTGCCCGGACGCGGACCCGACCGACGGACTGCTCGACGTGGTGGTGGCGGGTCGGGTCAACCGGCGGACCCTGATCCGGGTGAAGCCGCGCATCTACCAGGGCACCCACGTCAGCCACCCGCTGGTGCGCAGTTTCCGGGCCCGCACTGTGGAGTTGGCCGCCGAGGGCATCACCTCGTACGCCGACGGGGAACGCTCCCTGCGGCTGCCGGTGACGATCAGCGCGGTTCCGGGCGCCCTGCGGCTGCTGCGTTGACCCGTACCGCGCCGATGCTGGCGGCGATGACCAGCACGATGGCGGCACATTCCAGCACCGTCAGCGCCTGCCGCAGCACCAGCCACCCGGCGAGCGTGGCGACGGCCGGGCCGAGGCTCATCAGCACCGCGAAGGTGGCGGTGGGCATCCGCCGTAGCGCCAGCAGCTCCAGGGTGTAGGGCAGCCCGGAGGCGAGCACCGCGAGGGCGGCGCCGAGCGCCAGCACCGGCGGGTCGAGCAGCACCGCGCCGCCGTCGACGATGCCCAGCGGCAGGGTGACCAGCGCGGCGACGGCCAGTGCCAGGGCCAGCCCGTCCGCGCCGGGAAAGCGGCCGCCGACCCGGGCGCTCAGCACGATGTACGCGGCCCACATGGCGCCCGCGCCGAACGCGAAGGCCACCCCGACCGGGTCCAGCCGGTCGAAGCCGCCCTGGCCGAGCAGCGCCACCCCGGCCAGGGCGAGACCCGCCCAGCCCCAGCTGGCCAGTCGGCGGGCGGAGAATACCGACAGGGCGAGGGGGCCGAGCACCTCCAGGGTCACCGCCGGGCCCAGCGGGATGCGTTCGATGGCCTGGTAGAACAGCGAGTTCATGCCGGCCAACGCCAGCCCGAACGCGCCGGCCGCGAGCCAGGCCGACCGGTCGTGTCCGCGCAGTCGGGGCCGGCACACCACGAGCAGCAGCACCGCCGAGATGGTCAGCCGCAGGGTCACCGCGCCGGCCACCCCCGTACGCGGGAAGAGCAGCGCGGCCACTGCGGAGCCGAACTGCACCGACAGGGCACCGCCGAGCACCAGCCCCACGGCGGCGACGCCACCGCGCCGGGCCGGTCGTGTCTCGCCCGACCGGGGCGTGGGCAGCAGGATCTCGGTCACGGGCACGACGGTAGGCGCTCAGCTCCGGCTACCTGGCGGCGGTGCCCACCGCTGTGACCAACGGTGGGCACAGCACGGATCGGGCGGTGTCGTTCAGGCTGGCAGGGCGAGGTCGAGCACCGCGCCCAGCCCGTTCTCCCGGCCCGGCTCGGCTGCCGGGAGCACCAGCACCGAGCAGCCGGCGGCCACCGCGCCCGCGTCCGCCGGGGTGTCACCGACCATCAGGGTCTGCTCCGGGTCGACGCCCAGCATGCCGCAGGCCCGCCAGAAGATCGCCGGGTCGGGTTTGCAGCGCCCTACCTCGTACGAGAGCACGAACGCGCCAACCAGGTCGGTCAGCCCCCAGGCGTCGAAGTGTGGCCGCAGGTCGAAGCCGATGTTGCTGACCACCGCCACCGGCACACCGGCGTCGCGCAGCGCGGTCAGCGTGGGGGTGGTGTCGGCGTACGGCAGCCAGCCCTCGGTGGTCAGCAACCGCTCGTAGAGCGCGTCGGCGAAGCCGTCGATGCCGGCGTCGACGGTCTCGGCCAATCCGGTGTACGCGCCCCGGTGGGCGTGTTGGTAGAGGTCCCGGTCGGCCCACAGTTCGGCGAGTCGGGGCGGCACCCGTGCCGGCAGTGGCCCGCCGGCGCGCCCGGCGGTCAGCAGCCGGTCGGCCAGCGAGGTGGCGCGCACCCGGTCCAGGGTCACACCGCACGCCGCCGCGGCCTCCAGCACCCACCGCTGGGGGTCCTCCACCTGGGCCAGGGTGCCGTGGAAGTCGAAGAGCACCGCCTTGACGGGGCGTCGGGACGCCCGGCGGGCGGCGGGCGCCTCAGCGGTGCCCGGCGGACTGGTCTGGGGCGGTTCGGCATGGTCCGGCACGCCGTGCACCCTACCGACCGCCCCCGACCGCGCCTCCGGACGGCCTTGTGGGGTGACATGACGCGGCACGCACTAATCTTGGTGCCATGTCGAGCCCCGCCGAGCGGTACGCAGCGGCGCGCCGCAAGGCCGCACAAGCCGCACAGTTTCCGGCGCTGGACGAGTTCGCCCTCGAGTTGGGGTTCGACCTCGACGACTTCCAGCGGGAGGCGTGTCAGTCGCTGGAGCGGGGCAGCGGTGTGCTGGTCTGCGCTCCCACCGGCGCCGGTAAGACGGTGGTGGGGGAGTTCGCCGTCCACCTGGCGTTGCGGGGGCGGCCCGACGACCCGGTGCCCGCCGCCGACGCGACGACCCCACCGGCGCGGCGCAAGTGCTTCTACACCACGCCGATCAAGGCGTTGTCCAACCAGAAGTACCACGACCTGGTCGCCCGGTACGGCGCCGAGCAGGTCGGCCTGCTGACCGGTGACAACGCGATCAACGGCGACGCGCCGGTGGTGGTGATGACCACCGAGGTGCTGCGCAACATGCTCTACGCGGGCTCCAGCACCCTCCAGGGCCTCGCGTACGTGGTGATGGACGAGGTGCACTACCTGGCCGACCGGTTCCGCGGTGGGGTCTGGGAAGAGGTGATCATCCACCTGCCCGCCTCGGTCACCCTGGTCTCGTTGTCGGCGACCGTCTCCAACGCCGAGGAGTTCGCCGACTGGCTGGTCACCGTGCGCGGCGAGACCGCGGTGGTGGTCAGCGAACACCGGCCGGTGCCGTTGTGGCAGCACATGCTGGTCGGCAAGCGGATGTTCGACCTGTTCCACGACGCCGACGCCGCCCGCAAGCACGACGTGCACCCTGAGTTGCTCCGCTACACCCGGGAGACCGCGCGGCGGCTGGAGTTGGGTGAGGGGCGCAGCGCCGGGCCCGGTGCCGGCCGGCGCGGCCCGCGCTGGCGTGGCCCGTTGCGCCCGGACATCGTCGACCGACTGGACCGCGAGGGTCTGCTACCGGCGATCCTGTTCATCTTCAGCCGGGCCGGTTGCGCCGCCGCGGTGCAGCAGTGTCTCGCCGCCGGACTGCGGCTCACCTCGGCGGAGGAGCGGGCCGAAATCCGCCGGGTCGTCGAGTCGCGGGTCACCGCCATTCCCGGCGAGGACCTGTCGGTCCTGGGCTACTGGGAGTGGCTGGACGGCCTGGAACGCGGCCTGGCCGCCCACCACGCCGGCATGCTGCCGGTGTTCAAGGAGATCGTCGAGGAGCTGTTCGTCCGCGGCCTGGTCAAGGCGGTCTTCGCCACCGAGACGCTGGCGTTGGGCATCAACATGCCGGCCCGCTGCGTGGTGCTGGAACGGCTGGTCAAGTACAACGGCGAGGCTCACGTCGACCTGACCCCGGGGGAGTACACCCAGCTCACCGGGCGCGCCGGCCGCCGAGGCATCGACGTGGAGGGGCACGCCGTCGTGGTGTGGTCCCCGGAGACCGACCCACGGCAGGTGGCCGGGCTCGCGTCCACCCGCACCTATCCGCTGCGCTCCAGCTTCCGGCCGTCGTACAACATGGCGGTGAACCTGGTCGGCACCGTCGGCGCGGAGCCGGCTCGGGCCCTGCTGGAGTCCTCGTTCGCCCAGTTCCAGGCGGACCGGTCGGTGGTCGGCCTGGCCCGGCAGGTGCAGCGCAACACCGAGACCATCGAGGCGTACGGCGCGGAGGCCGCCTGTCATCACGGCGACTTCGACGAGTACTTCGCGCTGCGGGTGGCGATCGCCGACCGGGAGAAGGCGATCGCCCGGCAGGGGCAGACCCAGCGCAAGGCCGCCGCGGTGGCCTCGTTGGAGCGGCTGCGGGTCGGCGACGTGATCCGGGTGCCGTCGGGCCGGCGGGCCGGGCTGGCCGTGGTGCTGGACCCGGCGACCGGTGGGTTCGGTGAGCCCCGGCCGCTGGTGCTCACCCAGGACCGTTGGGCCGGGCGGGTCAGCCCCGGCGACTTCACCACTCCGGCCGAGGTGTTGGCCCGGATCCGGGTGCCCAAGCACTTCAACCACCGGTCCCCGGGCGCCCGGCGGGATCTTGCCGCCGAGGTCAGCGGCACCGGTTTGGATCGGCACGGTGGTCGACGCGGGGGCCGTTCCCGGCAGGTGACCGGCGAGGACCACCAGATCACCCAGCTCCGCACCGAGCTGCGTCACCACCCCTGCCACGCCTGCCCGGAGCGGGAGGAGCACGCCCGCTGGGCGGAGCGGCGTCGGCGGCTGGAGCGCGACACCGAGGAGCTGCGCGAGCGCGTCAGTGGTCGTACGGGGTCCCTCGCGCGAACGTTCGACCGGATCGTGGCGCTGCTGACCGAGCGTGGCTACCTCGCCCGCGACGGGGCGGTCACCGACGCCGGTCGGATGCTGGGCCGGATCTGGACCGAGGCGGATCTGCTGGTCGCCGAGTGCCTGCGCCGTGGGGTCTGGAACGGATTGTCCCCGGCCGAGCTGGCCGCCGCGGTGTCAGTGGTGGTGTTCGAGGCGCGCCGCGATGTCGACGAACGGGCGTCGCTGCCGCGCGGACCGGTGGCCGACGCGGTGGACGAGACGCTGAAGCTGTGGGGGGAGATCGAGGCCGACGAGGCGGCGCGGGGGCTGACGGCGACCCGGGAGCCGGATCTCGGTTTCGCCTGGCCCGTCTACCGGTGGGCTCGGGGTGAGGCGCTGGCGAAGGTGCTCGGCAGCGGTCACGAGATCGATGGTGAGATGCCCGCCGGTGACTTCGTCCGGTGGGCCCGACAGGTCGTCGACCTGCTCGGTCAGATTGCCGACTCTGGCGGTGCCACAACGGAGCTGCGGTCGACGGCTCGACAGGCTATAGCGGCCGTCAATCGAGGTGTCCTCGCGTACCACACGTCAGCGTGACAGTCACGCTCAGTCATTTTCGGCTGTCGAATCGACGCAGCGGACGGTTACCGCAACCGCACGCCTCGGATGGCCCGGGGGGCACTGTTGCGCCTGATCACGGCACCCCTGATCATTGCCGAAGCGTCTTGTTGACGCGTGGGTAACGAATGGGGAGAAAGCCGCCGTGGCGGAGATCAATCACTTTGAGTACGGGTGGATCACGCCCGCGCTGAGCTACGCGTTGTCCGTGCTCGGTTCGATCCTCGGTCTGGTGTGCGCCGGGCGCATCCGCACGGCCCGCACGAACGGTCAGCGGGCGTGGTGGGGTCTGCTGTCCGCCTGGGCGCTGGGCGGCACCGCCATCTGGGCGATGCACTTCATGGCCATGCTCGGCTTCGCCGTCGAGAACACCCGGATCCGCTACGACGTGCCGCTGACCGCGGCCAGCACGGCCATCGCCGTGGTGGCGGTCGGCATCGGCCTGGCCATCGTGGGCACCGGCCGGCTGAATCCGGTACGCCTGATCGCCGGCGGCATCTTCACCGGCGCCGGCGTGGCCTCCATGCACTACACCGGCATGGCCGCCATGCGCCTCAACGGCAGCCTCGGCTACGACACGGTCCGGGTCGTGCTCTCGGTGGTCATCGCCGTGGTGGCGTCCACCGTCGCGCTGTGGCTCGCCATGACCGTCCGGCGGGGGTTGGCGATCTTCGCCTCCGCGCTGGTCATGGGAATCGCCGTCAACGGGATGCACTTCACCGGCATGAGCGCCCTGTCGGTGCACCGCCACGAACGGACGGGCGAGGTGACCGGCGCTGGGGTGAGCACCCTGCTGGTGCCGATCGTGCTGGCGGTGATCTTCGGGGTCGTCGGTCTGCTCTACGCGCTGCTCGCCGCCCCGACCGACGACGACCGGGCTGCCACCGCGTACCTGGACGGGCGGCGGCTCTCGGAGCCGGCGGCCCCGGCGCCCGCCGCTGCTCCCGACCCGGTCGGGTTGCGCGCCCGCTCCACCCTCGGCCAGCCCGGTACTCCGTTCCCGTCCCGCCGGGACACACCGCCGCGCTGACGTCGTGCGGCCGGCCCGCGCCGTGTTGCTGACGGCCTTATAGATCCGGCCGCCTCCGCGCCCGCTCAGGAGGCGGATCAGGCCGGCGGCCGGCCGGATCGGCTGCCGTCGATCGTGAGGGTGACCAGCAGTCCGGGGTGGTCGGTCGTCCCGTGCATGGGCACCAGACTGCGGCAGCAGAGCGTGATGTCGGTGGTCGCCGTGACGTGTTGCAGTCGGCCGTCGTCGACCCGCTGGTGGCCCGGCGGGGTGCAGGACCGCACGTCGGGGTCCTGGCCGGCGCGCAGGTTGAGGTCGCCACCCAGCACGGTGGGCTCGTACCCGTCGTCGCGGCCGATCGTCGGCAGGATGGTGTCGAGCAGGTGCTCGCACTGGGTGAGCGCGACGCGGTAGCCGGTGGCCGACAGGTGCGTGGTGCAGGCGAGCAGGACTCTGTCGACGTCGACGCAGAGCCAGGCTCGTTCCTCGGGGTCCCCGAGGTCCTGCGTCGGGTGGGTTCCGGCGTACACGGTGCGCGGGGTGGTTGGCGTCCGCACGTGTGTCAGCAGCCCGATGCCGAACCGTTGGCCGTTACGGCAGCGGGTGTCGTCGCCGCTCGGGCGGTCACCGGCGGCCTGGAACGCGGCCACGACGGTCCGCCCTGGGTGAACGGTTTGGAACACGCTCTGCAGGTCGGACACGTCGCCGGCGCAGATTTCGTTGAGGGTGACCAGGTCGGGCGCCTCGATGCTGATCACCTCGGCGGCCCTGGCCATCGCTCGACCGCTGTAGCAGCCGGCGCGGCCACTGTTGCAGAGGTTCAGCTGGAGCATCCGTAGGACCGTGGGCTGTGCGGCGTCGGTGGGCGCGGCCGGGGAGGCGGTCGGCCGGTTGGCCGGGAGCGCGGCGGCGGCGAGTAGACAGACCACAGCCAGGGCTCGGCGCAGGAACCGGTACGGACGGGCGGCCACACGAACTCCGGGGTGCATGAGGTGACAGTCATCGCCGGGGCGCCAGTGATCCTACTGGCGGCCGAATCGGCGATTCAGATCAGAGCGGTGGGTCGAGGGGGTACGCGCCCGGCGCGTACCCCCTCGGTTCGCTCAGTGGGCGCGGACCGCGACGGCCGTGTACGGCGTGGTGGGGGTCGGCGGTGTGGTGAACCGGGCGTTGGGCAGGTAGAGCCGGCCGAGCGCCTTGGCCACAGTGGTGGGTACGTCGAAGTTCGGATCGGTGATGGTGCTGGTGAGCGCTCCGGCGGTGCCGGCGTGGTTCAGCCGGACCACCGCGATCTGGTTGAGGCGGTTCTGCACGACGTAGAGGGTGCGGCCGAGCAGGAGAAGTCCGTCGCCGTTGGTGAAGGTGTGGCCCGGCACGTCCACGACTGTGCTCGCGCCGGTCGCCGGGTCGACCCGGCACAGCGTGCCGGTGCTGGACTGGACGACGATCAGCGCCCGGCCGTCCGGTGTGGTGGTAATGCCGTTGAGGTTCACCCCCGTGCCGACCTGCTCGTACGCGCCGGTCAGTGTGATCGTGCCGAAGGCGTCGGCGGGCGGCAGCGCCCCACGGCGACCGAGCGGCAGCCGGTAGAGCACCGGCCGGTTCGAGTCGGTGAAGTATGCCGCGTCGCGGGTCAGCACGACGTCGTTGACGAACGTCGGGGCGGTGGCGAACTGGTAGCGGGCCAGCACCTCGCCGGTGCGGGTGTCGAGCACGCGAGCGTCGCCAGCCGTGCCACCGGAGACGAAGAGCCGGCCACGTGGGTCGACCTTGAGGCCGAGCGACGGCGTGCCGGTGGCCGCGCCGATCGTCGTGCCCCGGCCGGTGACCAGGTCGACGCGCTGGATGGCACCGGTGGCGCGGGAGCCGAAGTAGGCGTACCGGCCGGCGGTGGCGATGCCCTCGGGCTGGAACCCGTCGGGGAGGGCGAGGACGGTTGGCGGCCGGTCTACGGGGTGCGCCTGCGCCGGCGCGACGGCGACGGTGGCCAGCATGACGGCGGTCAACGCGCCGCCTAGCGTGGTGCGGAGGGGACGGTTCACTGTGCTCCTTCCGGGCGGAAGCGGCACGAGCCGACACGTCCGCCACGTTCACTGGGGCCAGGACCCTCCCCACTGTACGACCGCTGGCGGGCGCCCGCCCGGCGTCACCGGCGCGGCCTTCGGGTGACCGCGCCGGTGAGCCCGTTTGGCGGGACGGAGGTCAGGCGTTGCGGACCAGCCTCCACCGGTTGTCCGCGCTGCCGTTGTCCGAATCCTGCACGGCCTGTGCGCCCCAGGCGGTCGACGCGTTCAGGATGCCGAGCAGCTTGTTGCTGTTGACGTTGCGGATCTTGTAGGTCCCGTCGCCGTTGTCCACGAGGATCCACCGGTGGTCCGCGGTGCCGTTGTCCGCCCATTGCAGGACGCGAGCGTTGTCGGCGGTGGACATGTTCTCCACACCCAGCACCTTGCCGCTGTGGACGTTGCGGAACCGGACCGCGTTGCCGTCGGTCACGACCACCCAGTTGTGGTCGGCGGTGCCGCTGTCGCTCCACTGCACGGCCAGACCACCGTCGGCGGTGGACATGTTCTGGACACCGAGAACCAGGCCCGTGCCGACGTTCTGCAGGCGGTAGCTGCCGCCGCCGCCGCTACCGCTACCCGTGGTGTTCCAGTAGACCGTGTAGTTGTAGCCGTGGGCGTCGTAGAAGGGAGCGAGGTTCACGGTGGACCCGTTGGCGCTGGCGGTGAACGCGAGCGAGCTGGTGCTGGTCCGGGTGATCGAGGAGACGGTGAGGGTGGGCAGGGTGCTCAGGGCCGTGTTGCCGTAGTTGCCGGCCAGCACCGTGGGGCCGTAGGTGACCGCGCCGACGTTGGCGTTGTCGTTGGCGGCCTTGACGGCGATCTGCATCGGCAGCCGCACGGTGATGGTGTCGCCCGCGGCCCAGGTGCGCGTGACAGTGGCGTAGCTGCCCGGGGTGGTGGTGACGTTCTCCACGGTGCCGTTGACGGCGATCGTCGCGCCGCTGGTCCAGGACGGGATCCGCACCCGGATGCTCCAGGAGCCGCTCATCGAGCCGCTCAGGGTCAGCGTGGTGGTGTCACTGACCGGGAAGCTGGTGGTCTGGGTGACGGTGATGCCGCGCTGCGTCCAGTTCAGCACCGACGGCGTGAACAGGTTCACGCTCAGCGTGGTGCCGTTGTAGAAGTAGATGGAGTCCATCAACCTCGTGTTGATCTCCAGGCCGGTGCCCTGGCAGCACCAGAACGAGTTGTAGTCGGTGCTCCACGTGCCGCCACCCCAGGCCGGGCCCACACCCCGACGGCCACCCGGCCGCAGCGGGGTGAAGTAGGTGATGTGGCCGCGGCTGTCGGCCGAGTTCTGCCCGCCGATCAGGTGGTTCATCAGCGCGCGCTCGTAGTAGTCGAAGTAGTCGGCCCGGTTCGGGTCGAGCAGCCACAGCTCCCGGGTCAGTTTGAGCATGTTGTACGTGTTGCACTGCTCACAGGTGTCGTTGGTGAGGTAGCCGGCGATCGCGTTGGGCGGCCGGAAGTGCTCCGCCTGGCTGTTGCCGCCGATGGCGTAGGTGTGCGCGCCGACGGTGATGTTCCACGCGTTGCTGGCGATGTTCCGGTAACGGGTGGTCCCGGTGGCCTTGAACTCCCGGGCCGCGCCGATCCACTTGGGCACCTGCGTGTTGGCGTGCTTGCCGTTGAGCTGGTCCTGGTTGTTGGCCAGCGGGTCGAACACGCCGGCGTGGTCGAACCGCTGCGCGGTGGCGAGCCACCGGCTGTCGCCGGTCTGCTGGTAGATGTCGGCGAGCACGTCGTTCATGCCCCCGAACTCGGTGCCCAGCATCGACTGCATCTGACTGGAGCTCAGTCGGCTCGTCCGGGTGTCGACCCAGCCGGCGAGGGACAGCAGCACCGTACGGGCCTGGGTGTTGCCGATGTAGCGCCAGACGTCGAGCAGACCGGCGAGGGTCTTGTGGATGCAGTAGTAGGGCACGTTGCCGTTGGACAGCGTCCGTGCCTCGAGGGCGGTGAAGTCGGACTCCGGGAAGCCGGAGAGGTAACCCGCGCCGAACCCGGCGGCCCCGTTGTTCGCCTGGCACTTGGCCAGCTCGGCCACCATGTAGTTGGCCTTGTCCCGGCAGGTGGTGTCGCCGAGCACCGCGTACGCGTACGCCCACGCGCTCAGGAAGTGGCCCTGCATGTGGGTCCGGAACGGGAAGTTCGGCGCGTCCCAGCCCCCGTTGGTGGCGGCGCCGTTCGTGGACAGCCGGTGGTTGGCGCGGAAGTTGTAGAGCATCCGGTCGACGTCGACGAACCGCAGGTAGTTGAGCGTCCGCGACTGGTTGTCCATCCAGCGGCCGGAGGTCAGCCGCACCTGACCGAGGTCGAACGCGTACGCCGAGACGCCGATGTCGGCCCGGGCCGGGGGCACGATGGCGGCGGAGGCGCTTCCGGGGGTGACGGCGGCGCCGGTCGCGGAGAGCACCACTGTGGCGCCGGTGGCCTGAAGCAGGTTGCGGCGGCTGAGGGGCGGGGGTGGCATGGGGAACCTCCAGGTGGCCGGGTACGTCGGGGCCGCCATCGATGGCGGCGGGGGCGGTCGGCCGCAACGGGGCCGACAACGGATGCGGTGTGGTGGGGAACGCGGTCGCCGTGGACGCTGGGTGCCCACCCAAGCGCTTATCGCGGCACATCGATGTGATCGCTAACATAGTTCGTCGTTAACACACCCGCAACCCCCGGGGCGCCTCGTTGACTCATCCCGCGACAAGCTGACCCGGGGCGCGGGGCCACCGGTGGCAGCTATGGTCCGAAACGGACACCTGCCCGGCTCGCGACCACCAAAATGTGACTGTGTGTGACGGATGGCGGTGGGTGCGGAGCGAGCGCCCTCCCGTTGACGCCCGCCCGGTCGCTCAGTACGGTGCATCGTAAATCTTGGATGTCAACGTCGATACATGAATGCTGCGATGTGGTTACGACGGACATCCCGCGCCGCACAAAAATCCAGGTCAGATGGGGGAGGAGGCGCCCGGGAAACGCTGTTAGCGCTAACACTGCTGCCGGTCGTACTGCTCGGCGTGCGGACGGCACGGCACGTTCGAGCGGCAGTCAGGGCAGCGGTGGCTCGCCGAGTCAGACATCGCGCACGGCGCACTCTCTGTGGGAGTAATCGTGAAGGTGAAAGATCGAACCACAACCCGGGCCACCCACCGGGCCAGGCGCGCCATCGCCTGGCTGGCGAGCATGGCTTGCGTCCTCGCACTGATCCCGGGCACGGCCAAGGCCGACAACCCCATCGTCCAGAACATCTACACCGCCGACCCGGCGCCGATGGTGCACAACGGCCGGGTCTACGTCTACACCGGACATGACGAGGACGGGTCCACCAATTTCACAATGCGTGAGTGGCGGGTCTACTCGTCCGCCGACATGGTGAACTGGACCGATCACGGATCGCCGATGAATCTGGCGACGTTCGCGTGGGCGGACGCCAACGCGTGGGCCGGGCAGGTCGTTGCGCGTAACGGAAAGTTCTACTGGTACGTGCCGGTGCGCCAGCGCTCCAACGGGCAGATGGTCATCGGCGTCGGGGTGGCCGACAGCCCGACCGGGCCGTTTCGCGACGCACTCGGTCGACCCCTGGTCGGCAACAACGAAATCGACCCGCACGCGTTCATCGATGATGACGGGCAGGCGTATCTGTACTGGGGTAACCCGGGTCTGTGGTACGTGAAATTGAACCCGGACATGATTTCGTTCTCCGGCAGCGCGACACGCATCCCACTGACGACGGCGGGGTTCGGTACTCGTAACGGTAATGCGAGTCGGCCGACCCTGTACGAGGAGGGCCCGTGGGTGTTCAAGCGCAACGGGTTGTACTACAACGTGTTCGCGGCGGAATGCTGCTCGGAGTTCATCGCCTACTCCACCGCGACCGGGCCGACGGGGCCGTGGACCTATCGGGGAACGATCATGCCCCGACAGGGTGCCAGCTTCACCAATCACGCGGGTGTGATCGATTTCCAGGGTGGTTCGTATTTCTTCTATCACAACGGAGCATTGCCGGGTGGTAGTGGTTACACCCGCTCGGTCGCTGTGGAGAAGTTCAGCTATACCAGCAATGGCCTGTTCCCGACGATCACGATGACGAACACCGGTGCCCCACAGGTGGGCACGCTGAACCCGTACGTGCGACAGGAGGCGGAGACGATCGCGTGGGGCTCGGGGATCGAGACCGAGGCGTCGAGCGAGGGCGGGATGAACGTCGGTTGGATCGAGAACGGCGACTACATCAAGGTCAAGGGCGTCGCGTTCGGCGCGGGCGCGACCTCGTTCAGCGCCCGGGTCGCGTCGGCCACCAGCGGCGGCCGGATCGAGGTTCGTCTCGACAGCGCCACCGGCCCGACCGTTGGCACCTGCGCAGTGGGTGGCACCGGCGGCTGGCAGACCTGGACCACCAGCACCTGCGCGGTCAGCGGAGCGACCGGCACCCATGATCTCTACCTGCGCTTCGCCGGCGGCAGCGGCAACCTGTTCAACATCAACTGGTGGCAGTTCGGCGGCACCGGCGGCGGCAGCGCCACCAACCTGCTCACCAACGGCGACGTGGAGAACGGCACGACGGGCTGGGGTGTGCACGGCAGCGGCACCCTCGCCAGGAACACCACACTCGCGCACGGCGGCAGCGGATCGCTGTCGATCACCGGCCGGACCGGTGCCTGGAACGGCCCCAGTCAGGACGTGACCGCCAAGCTCACCAACGGCAAGAGCTACACCACGAACGCCTGGGTACGAGCACAGAGCGGCACCCCGTCGGCGAAGGCGACGCTGTCGCTGACCGCGAATGGCACGACGAACTACCTCCAGCTGACGCCGGCGGTCGGGGTGAACGTCAACGGCTGGACCCTGCTCACCGGCACCGCGACCGTGTCGTGGAGCGGCACGCTGACCAGCGCCGCCTTCTACGTGGAGACGGCTGAGGGCACCGACAGCCTCCTGGTCGACGACGCCTCGTTCCAGTGAGGGTGCTGCCGGAGCCGTGATCGTACGGCTCCGGCAGCGACAGCGTCCCATCGGAGCGACCCGTGTTCGGTACGTCTGGTTACGACTTGACGAACGGCATGTTATCGCTCACAGTCGATGGTTGAGGGCGGCCGCTCCTGTGGTTCACCGGGCGAACCCGCTGTGGCCCCTCGGATTTCGACGTCCGCCCAGGGCATGCCGGACGTCGAGTCAGGACTTCCCGCACTGCTGCCGTGACGGCGACAGGTGCTGCCGTCTCCGATCTCGCAGCAGATTCGGCGCCGCGCCCCCATCGCTGCACCACCACAGACAAGGAATCCGCATGAAACACAGAAGAGTTCTGCGGGCGGCGGTGACCGTCGCGGTCACCGGCGCCCTCGCCGCGGGTATGACGATGGCGCTGACCACCTCGGCCAGCGCCGGCACCACCCTGCGAGCGTCCGCGGCCGAGAAGGGCCGTTACTTCGGCGCCGCCGTCGCGACGGGCAAGCTGTCCACCAGCGCCTACGTGACCGTCTTGAACCGTGAGTTCAACAGTGTCGTGGCCGAGAACGAGATGAAGTGGGACGCCACCGAGCCGCAGCAGGGCCAGTTCCGGTACACCGGTGGTGATCGTCTGGTCAGTCACGCGCAAGCCAATGGCATGAGCGTGCGAGGCCATGCGTTGTTGTGGCACCAGCAGGAGCCGGGCTGGGCGCAGAGCATGTCGGGCAGCGCGTTGCGCAGCGCGATGATCAACCACGTCACCCAGGTCGCCACGCATTTCCGGGGGAAGATCCACTCGTGGGATGTGGTGAACGAGGCGTTCGCCGACGGTGGTAGTGGTGGGCGTCGGGATTCGAATCTGCAGCGCACCGGTAATGACTGGATCGAGGCGGCGTTCCGGGCGGCGCGGGCGGCGGATCCGGGTGCGAAGTTGTGTTACAACGACTACAACACCGACGGGATCAACGCGAAGTCGACGGGGATCTACAACATGGTGCGGGACTTCAAGTCCCGTGGCGTGCCGATCGACTGCGTGGGCTTCCAGTCGCACCTGGGCACCTCGCTGGCCGGTGACTACCAGGCCAACCTCCAGCGGTTCGCCGATCTCGGTGTGGATGTGCAGATCACCGAGCTGGACGTGATGACCGGCGGCAACCAGGCCAACATCTACGGCGCCGTCACCCGCGCCTGCATGAACGTCTCGCGCTGCACCGGTATCACGGTGTGGGGAGTGCGGGACTGCGACTCGTGGCGTGGCTCGGACAACGCCCTGCTGTTCGACTGCAACGGCAACAAGAAGGCCGCGTACACGAACGTCCTGAACGCCCTCAACGCCGGCCCGGCCATCCCGACGGACCCGCCGACCGATCCGCCGACCGACCCTCCGACGGACCCGCCGACCGATCCGCCGACGGACCCACCGGCGGTTGGTTGTTCGGCGTCGGTGTCACTGAACTCGTGGACCGGTGGATTCGTGGCCTCCGTGAAGGTGACCGCCGGCTCCGCCGGCACGAGCGGGTGGAACGTGGGCTTCACGCTCCCGAGTGGTGCCAGCGTCACCAACACCTGGAGCGCGACGGCCAGTGGCTCCACCGGCACTGTGCGGTTCGCCAACGTGAACTACAACGGCCGGCTCGGCGCGGGCCAGGTCACCGAGTTCGGCTTCCAGGGCACCGGCAGCGCCTCCGGCGTCACGCCGACCTGCACCGCCTCGTGATCACCCGATGACCGACTGAACGACCGACGTCGGCCGGTGCGGAGGACCCCTCGTGGCCCTCCGCACCGGCCGACGTCATGTCGCGCCGTGCCTGTCGATCAGGAGTACGGGAGCCGCAGCACCGACTGGTTGCCGATGCCCACTGTGGTCGGGTTGTTGCCGATCGCCGACCAGACCTCCACCCGGACCCTGCCGTTGCTCAGCGCGCCCAGCGTGCCGGTGGCCGAGGACAATCCGGCGCTCTGGGTGTAGTGCTCGTAGCCGGTGACCGGGTCGGTGGCGAAGTAGCGCCCCGTCTCCACCCGGTCCCAACTGCCGTTGCCGGTGAGGTCGTAGGAGATCCGCACCTGCACGCCGTTGCCGACCGCCGTCCCGGCGTCCACGAACAGGTCGAACGCCGTCTGCCCGCCCGCGTAGGCGAGGTTGAGGCCGGTCGCCGTGAAGACCTGGGCGTTGGTGGGCGTACCGTCGTGGTTGCCGTTCGCCGCAGCGACAGTCGTCGTGGCCGCGCTACCGGCGGCGCCCAACCCACCCCCGGGCAGCAGGTACCGCGTGGGTGTGCCCGGGGTCGTCGGCGGGTCGGTCGTCGGCGGGGGGTCCGTCGGCGTCGTCGGGGGGACTCCGCCGGCCGCGTTGCCACCACTCCAGGTGTACGCCCCGGTGGTGGCCGTCTTGCCGGCGCCCACGGCGAGCGTGGTGCCGTTGGAGAACGTCACAGTGATCGGCGTCGCCGTCGGGTTCGACGCCACGTAGGTGCGGGCCCCGTTGCGGGAGAAGACCGCGGACAGCGGATGGTTGCCGGTCACCGTCGTGTCGACGTTGCCGAGGGCGGCGAGGTTACGGATCCAGTGGAACGTGTGCGCCCGACTCTCGCCCTCCTCCGGGGTGTAGCCCGGGTTCGCGCGAAGGTTCGCCAGCGCCGCGTCGGGGTCGCCGAGGGCCTGGAACTGCCAGAGGATGTCCTGCCACACCGTCGGTTGTCCGCCGTTGTTGCGGACGAGTTCGGCGTAGTTGGTCCGCACGTACGCCGGGTTGTTGCCCAGGTAGAGGTGACCGCCGGTGACCGGCAGCAGGTTGATGCCCTGGATCATCTCCGGCTCGCCACTGAACCAGGTGGCGTACGCGCCGCCGTCGCCCCAGACCATGCCGACCGTGGAGTGCCCGAAGGCGGCGGGGAAGTTCTGGTCGCTGACGTCGAACCAGTACTCCTGGATGGCGGCGGCCTGGGTGGTGTAGAGGAAGACGCCCGCGTCACGGATGGCGGTGTTACCCGTCGTCTGCCCCCACTGGATGAGAGCGCTTGCGAAGTTCATCCCCTCCGACGAGGACTCCTGGTTGTTGCCGGAGCCGAACGAGCCGTGCCCGGACGCCCAGTCGTGGCCGGCGTAGATGTCGAAGTCGCGCAGGTACGGGAACTGGGTGTCGCCGCGGCGGTAGTTGTTGGCGTCGCGGATCAGCAGGTCGACCATGCCGCCGTAGCGGCTGGTGGCCGCCCAGGCCGGGTCGAACTTCGCCAGCGTCGCCGCGGCGGCGATGTAGTAGCCGTAGTGGAAGTGGTGGTCGTTGAGCTCCTGGTCCGACCCGTACGACGCCGGGTAGCCGATCAGGGTGCCCCAGTTGTTGTCGTAGTAGAAGACCCGACTGGTCTTGCCGCTGGACGCGGTGAACCAGTCGGTGAGCGTGCTACGGATCGCGTTCAGCGCGCTGTCGCGCGTCGTGGTGTCGTTGACCTGGTCGGCGATCTCGGCGATCCGCGCGGCCCGGCCGAGCCCCTTGCCGGTCCAGTAGGTGTCGTTGCCGCGTTGGTCCATCGGGTTGGCGCGGGTGGCGGCCAGCTGCCCGGTGAGCGTCGACAGGTCACCACCGGTGCCGTCGCCGACTGCCGGCAGTTCCGGCAGGATGCCCTGGAACTTCATGGCGGTGCGGAACTGGTTGACGCCGGTGAGCACCTTCATCCGGCCACGCGCCGACGGGTAGGTCGGCGTGATCGCGGTGGACCCGCTCAGCGACTTCCACTGGTGCGGGTAGAGGCTGACCACCGTCTGCGTGGCGGTGCCCTCCCGGGCGGTAGTGGTGAACGCGTACGTGGTGGTCAGGCCGCTGGTCGCCGGGTTGTACGCGTACGAGAGCTGGGTGCCGGTCACGTGGGCGTGCGCGTACTGACCGTAGGTCGCTGCCAGCGCGGCGCGCTCGGTCGCGCTGGACGTCGGCGGCAGCAGGGCGACCGAGAAGTAGCCGCGACCGGCCAGGGTGGAGGAGATCCGGCCGGAGGCCACTGTCCAACTGGCGCCGCTGGGCGCGAACCCGACGTAGTCGTGGCCGTTGACCCGGAAGCCGATGGTGGCGCCGCTGTTGGACCAGACGTCGGGGGTGCCGGCGGTGCTGATCTGCGCGTTCCCGCCGGTGGTCTGGAAGTACGCGAAGGGCAGACCGTGGCCGATGGTCGCGCGCATGGTGCGCGTGCCGTCGCTCCAGTGCGGGCTGACCGTCCAGTCCGTCCAGCCGTCGACCTTCACCAGTGGTGCGGCGAGCCCGGCCACACCGACCCGGATGTCCTGCACGTACGGGTAGTGGAACTCGCCGACACCGGTGGCGGTGCCGCTGATGGCGGGCGTGGAGTTGGCGGAGAAGCCCAGCCCGTCGCCGAAGGTGTCGTACGAGATCGGGTGGGCGTGCAGCGGCTCACTGAACGAGCAGTCGGTGCGCTTCCACAGCAGTGAGGACCACCAGTCGTTGGTGGGGATCGGCCCGGCGGGCGCGTTGGCGGTGGCGAACTGCCGGGGGTTGCTGGACATCGCCCCGCAGCCGCTGGGGAGCGCGCCGACCGGGGTGGTGGTGTAGCTGCCGGCGCCGACGGGCGCGGCCTCGGCCGCGCGGGTGACCGGGATCGTGAGTCCGCCGACGACCAGGGCCAGCGCGGTGGCGGCGGCCAGGGCCCATCGGCGGTGGGGGACGGGAGGTTTCATCGTGCCTCCATCGCGCGCGCCGGGTGCGGCCCTTGCCGGGTCCAGCGCTATGCGTCTGAATTGGGGGGAAGGTCAGGTGAGAGAGCGCTCTCTCGGCCACGGTAATGGAGTACCGAGATCCCCGTCAATGTGTCCAACCCGTTGCGTGCTGATGTCGCTATTTGCCGGCGCCCGCACGGTCGCCCAGCGGTTCGCCCGCACTGTCGTTCAACGCTTCGCCTTCACTGTCGTTCAACAGCGCGTTCGGCACGCGCATCCGCCACGCGTCGGTCACCAGCTCGGTCAGCCGGTCCAGGTCGACCGCCGCCAGACGCAGCAGCACGAGGGGCAGGCCCTGGTAGCCAGGCGTGGTGAAGAAGATCTCGGGCTCCCCGAGCAGGAGAGCCTGCTTCTCGGCCTCGTCGCCGACGAACAGCACCGCGATGTCGAGCCGGATCACCCGAGGCTTGCCCGGCGTCCGCTCCGGATAGGACCAGACGAAGCCCTTGTCGGCCACCCGGAAGTCGAAGCCGTCACTGGGAATCTCCACCGCCTGCGGCAGGGCCAACGCCACCCGGCGTACGTCGTCCGCGTCAGCCACCGAACCGCCTCGCACCCCGCACCATCCGCATGGGCTGAGATTACGCGGTGGACAGCTCGATGGCCGTAGCGCCGACGATCGCCCGTTCGCCGCTCTCCTGGACGTAGCCGACCACGCTGGCGCTCCGCGGATCAAGACCACGTGGTGTCGCCAGCTCCACCTGTCCCCGCTCGGCGTCCAGGCCCACCGACCTGAAGGCGCGTACGACGTTGTCCTGCCGCAGCGTCCGCCCGGCGTTCTCCCCCCGGGCGATCTCGCTGGTCAACTCCCGTTCCACGACCGCCACGTGCAACACCGCGCGCTCCGGCGGCTGTTCGGTCCGGTAGTCCACCATCACCCGGTCATTGCCCAGGTTGGCAATGGAGAGCGCCAGTGGTGTGGCGGCGGTCGAGGCCATGGCGGACATGATCGCGGCGGCCGCCCGGCGGCGATCGGAACCGACGAACTCCACGGTGCCGTTGACGACCATCTGCGGGGTGTACAGACCTCGGGTACCCAACGCGCGGGCGTACGCCTCTTGCCGCGCGGTGTACGCCGCGTCCGCGAACTGGTCGGGCCAGCCCAGGTCGTCCCAGTAGTCGACGTGGAACCCGAGGGCGAAGACGTTCTGGCCCCGGTCCCGGGCGTCGCGCTCGATCTCGCTCAGCAACTCCTCAGCGGGAGGGCAACTGTTGCAGCCCTGGGACGTGAACATCTCGACGACGGCGAAGCCGCCGTCCGTCGATGGATTCGTCATGGTGGCGTGTCCCCTCCCACGGTGTGCCCGGCGGCGTCGCGTACTCCCGGTGCCCGGCGTTGCGTTTCCCGTTTCGGCCGAGACAATGCACGTGGGGTCGCGTCCCCTGCCGGCCTCGCAGCGAGCGCCGTCGGGCTGGGTGGTTGGATGGTCGGGTGCAGTTCACCGTGACAGACGCGCCGGCGCGGGAGCGTTTCGAGGCGCGCGACGAGGCGGGCGCGGTCGTCGGGTTCGTCACCTACCAGCTGACCGGCCCGATCATCGCCTACACCCACACCGAGGTCGATCCGGCGTACGAGGGCAAGGGCGTCGGGTCGACGCTGGCGCGGGCCGTGCTGGACGACGCGCGGAGCAGGAGCCGAACCGTCGTGCCGATCTGCCCGTTCATCGCCGACTGGGTGGTCAAGCACCCGGAGTACGAGAGCATCGTGGTCCGGTCCACCCGCAAGATCAAATAACTCCGCCCCGTCGGGCTGGTGTCAGGCGTCCGGTAGGAGCCTGGCGGCGAGGGTGCGGGCCGTGGCGGTCAGGGTGTCGATGTCCAGCCCCGTCCGCCCCATGAACACCAGGCCCTGCTGTGCGGCGAGCAGTGCGCGCGCCGTCTCGACCGGGTCGACGTCGTGCGGCAGGTCGCCCTCGTCCTGGGCCCGTCGGACGCTCTCGGCGACCAGGGCGGTCGTCGCCTCGTAGGTGCGCCGCGCCTCGGCGAGGACGTCGGGGTCGCTGGTGGCGAGTTCGTACGTGCTGTTGGCCATGAGGCAGCCGCGCCGGGCGGCAGCACCACCCGGGTCGTTCACCGGCGCCATGACGAACGCGCGCAGCGCGTCCAGGGCGCGGGGAGCGGAGGCGAGCATCTCGCGCAGGTAGCCGCCGCTGGTGTCGGTGTATTCCCGCAGCGCCCGCAGGAACAGCCGGTGTTTGTCGCCGAAGGCCCCGTAGAGGCTGCCCTTGCCCAGCCCGCTGACGCGGACCAGGTCCTCCAGTGAGGTCGCCGCGTAGCCGGCGTCCCAGAACTGGTCCCGGACGGCGCGGATCACCTGCTCCTCGTCGAACTGTCGTGGCCTGGCCATGTGACCAGCGTAGCGATTGTTGACCGGGCGGTCCACCAAGCGTATGGTGGACCGATCGGTCAACAATCAGGCGACCCCGCCGAGACCGCCGCGGGCATCGCGTTCCTGGCCAGCCCCGCAGCCTCGTACATCACCGGCGCCGTGCTTGACTCCAACGGCGGACACACCGCCTGAGCCCGCCCTCCGCAGCCTCGTCGGGAGACCACAACGATGACAGCCTCCACCTTCCGTGCCCTGCACCACGACCGCGCCGCCGGTGACCCGCTCGTTCTGCCGGGCCCCTGGGACGCGGCCAGCGCCCGGGTGCTGGCCGACGCCGGCTACCCGGCACTCGCGACCCCGAGCGCGGGTGTCGCCGCCTCGCTCGGCTACGAGGACGGCGCGACCCCGCCCGACGAGATGTTCGCGGCGGTCGCGCGCATCGTCCGCGCCGTGTCCGTTCCGGTGTCCGCCGACGTCGAGGGCGGTTACGGCCTCGCCCCCCGCGAGCTGGTCGGACGGCTGTTGGAGGCCGGCGCCGTCGGCTGCAATCTGGAGGACTCGGAGGGGGACGCCAACCTCAAGGACCCCCGGAGGCACGCCGACTGGCTGGCCGAAGTGCGCGCGGAGGCGGGTGACGCCCTGTTCATCAACGCCCGCGTCGACACCTTCCTGGTCGGAACGGGTGACCCGACCGAGGCGGTGGAACGCGCCCGCCTCTACGTGGCTGCCGGCGCCGACTGCGTCTACCCGATCCTGGCGCCACCGCAGGTGCTGCCGCAGTTGCGGGAGGGCATCTCCGGGCCGATCAACATGGCCGCCGGACCGGACCGGGAGTCCGTGGCAGAGCTGGGCCGGCAGGGCGCCACACGCATCACCTTCGGTCCAGGGATGCAGCGGTACGCGATGGCGTCGATCGGCGACCTCGCGGCCAAGCTGCGCGCCTGAGGCGGGCGTCACTCCCCGCGGTGCCGGCGCTCCGGCTCGGCAGCGTCGGATGCCGCCCGTAAGATCGCGCAACATCGTGGATGTAGTGGCCTTCGCCGCACCTGACACCACTACATCCAGGATCGAGCGCGATCTCGGGGGAGGCGCGCCGGTCTCCGTGCACGAACCGCCGTGCACGAACCGCCGTGTGCCGGTCGCTGTGCGCCGACGGCGCGGGTAAGCGGCTGCCGGCGGGCTGATCGACTCGAGTTCTGGACGTCGGGGCAACCCGCTCGGGCCGACCGCGGTTTCCTGAACGCCGAGTCGATCACTCGGCGCGGTGGGCGTCGGAGGATCTTCGGCAGCCACGGCCGAGCCCCCGGCGTGCCGTCGCGGTGGACGGCTGCCGGGGGCTCGAGTGCAGGCGGTCAGGCCTGATTGCCACTCGGCAGCACCGCTGCCATCTCGTCGCCGGCGCCGGCGAGCACGCGTGCCTGCTGCGGCCAACTGGCCAGCCCAGGTGCGGCGCGCAGGCCGGCGGCCCGGATCAGGTCGCGCAGTGCCGGCTCGTCCAACTCGCCGAGCTGGCCGTACGTGCGTACGCCGGCGTCCTGCAACGCAGCCGCCATCTTCGGCCCGATCCCCTGGATCCGGCGGAAGTCGTCGGCCGGGCCGGTCGGGTCGGCGTCGACGCCGCTATTCGTCGTGTCCGCGGCCGAACGAACCGGAGGGGTCGCGGCGGCGGTCGGGCGGACCGGAGGCGCGGCCACCGCCGCCCGCTCGTCGACGGCAGCGGCAACCGCGGGCTCGGCGTTCACGGAGCCGGCCTGCACTGGCTCAGCGGTCACGGAGCCGGCCTGCACCGGCTCGGCGGTCACGGAGCCGGCCTGCACCGGCTCGGCGTCGGACGGTCCTGCGCTCGCCAACGTCTCTGCCGGCGTGGCATCGGCCGCAGTGGCCGTGGTCTCCACGTCGTCGGCCGGACCGACGGAGGCCGGCACATCGTCGGCCGGCGCATCGTCGATCAGCGTCGAGTCGATCGGCGTGCTGTTGACGGGCGCGGTCTCGACCGGCGCGTCGTCGGCGGGGGTGGTGTCGGCCGGGGTGGCCGCTACCGGCGCAGCGTCGATCGCCGCATCGTCGGCCGGCGTCGTGTCCAGCGGCGCCGCGTCGGCCGGCGGGAGATCATCGGCGGGCTGGCGGGGGGCGACCACGGCCGCCGGGGCGGGTTGGTCGTCGACAGTGACCGGCTCGGGGGTCGAGTCCACGCCCGGCTCCTGCCGCAGCTCAGCGGCGTCGGACTGCTCGGTGGCCGGCACCGGCGGCGGGGTCTCGGTCAGCGCCATGTCCGCCTGGTCGACGGCGCTCGGGGCGTCCGCCGGCACGGGCACCGGGGTGGGACCGTCCGGTTCGGTCAGCGCGGCGGGCGCGCTGACCGTGTCGACCGGCACCGGCTCGTCGGCGACCGCGGTGGGTGCCGGGTCGACGGCGGCCGCGGGCCGGGCCTCGTCGGTGGTGGCAGCCGGCGTGGGCGTGGTGATCACGGCCAGGCCGGCGACGGGGTCACCATCCACAATCGAATTGCCCTGTACGCCCCGTCGGCCGCGCAGCAGCCACCCGGCGGCCAAGCCCAGCAACAGTGCCAGTACCACTATCAGCGAGTGTCCGAAAGACCACGCCACGGCGAACCTCCCTCTCAGGTCGTTGGAAAAGTCACGAGAAAAACTCGCCGCAGCTTCGCACACGCGTATTGCCGACGACAGGCAGGATCGGCCGTCAGCGTTGCGGGTGGGACAGCCACCTCAGCCGGTGCCTGCCGGGTGACACAGCGTCGCCCGATCACCCGAAAAACCCGACCCGACGAGACCGGGTCGGGCATGGAGCGGGCAAGGCATGGATTGGTCGGGCAGAGCTCTCCGGAACGATGAGACCCGGGCCCGGCGCTGGACGCCGAGCCCGGGTCGGGCGATGCGGGGTTCAGTCCCGGTCGCCCTCGTAGGTGTGGAAGTCGTCGACGAATCGGCGACGGAGCCGTGGCACCCGGCTGGTCACTCCGAAGTAGCCGCGCGCGCCGAGCAGCGCGAGCCGACCCACCACCGGCCGGTACATCCGGTCGTCGCCGCTGGTGCCGCTGCGGTTCAGCGATTCGGCGACCCGGGCGAAGCCGTACGGCGCCATCACGGCCTCGTAGTCGGCGACCGCCTGGAGCAGCGTCTTTTCGCCGGCGGTGGCGCGGCTGAGCTGCGCGCAGAGCAGGCGGGCGTCGCGCAGCGCGGTGTTCGCGCCCACGCCCCGACCCGGGGTCATGGTGTGGATGGCGTCGCCGAGCATGGTGACGGTGCTGCTCTTCCAGGGCGGCACCGGCTCGGACGTGGACACTTTGATCGGTAGGGCGCTGGCCGGGTCCGCGTGGGCGAGCAGTTCCCGTAGGTGCGGGTGCCAGTTCGCGGTGAGGTCGAGGGCGACCTGCACCAGGTCCTCACCGCGGCGGTCCAGGATGTCGGTCGGGAACCGGTTGGCCGCACTCCAGATGATCAGGTTGATGTTGTCGGTGGTGGTGTCGTGGGCCAGGCCGGGCCAGTCCCGGAGCACTGCGGCGTCGGGCTCGCTGACGCCGGGCTTGATCGCGCGTTCGGCGTCCCACTTGAACTCCATGACGTGCAGCACGCCCATCATGCCGCCGACGCCGAAGATCAGCGAGATGCCCTGCTGGACCCGCTCCGGAATGAGACCGCTGGTGTGCGGGGTCAGCGGGATCCGAGTGGCGATGTTGATCGTCCCGGCGTCCCGGGTGACGGCGTGCGGCAGGTACTGGCGGCGTACGGCGGAATGGGTGCCGTCGGCCGCCACCAGCAGGTCGCCGGTGGCGCTGGTGCCGTCGGCGAAGTGGGCGGTGACAGTGCCGTCGTCGCGCTGCTCGTACCGGGTGAAGGTCTTGTCGAAGTGCACCACGTCCTCCAGGCCGGTCAGCAGCACCTGGCGCAGCACCATCCGGGCCACCGAGTGTTCGGTGCGTACCGGGTCGGCGCTCGGCCGCAGCGCGAACGACGCGGTCTGACGGAGCCCCTGGGTGACGACGTTGAAGTAGTGCGGCGGCCGGGCGCAGGTGGCCAGGAAGGTGGCGAACAGCTCCGGAGGCAGACACTCCCGCAGCGCCCTGCTACCGGTGGGGCCGATGCCGACCCGGTAGCCGAGCAGCCCCTCGGCGCGGTCGCGGTGCCGCTCGTAGACGGCGACGCTGATCCCGGCCCGGCGCAGGCCGTGCGCCAGGCACAGCCCGCCCGTGCCCGCGCCGATGATCAGGACGTGCGGCGGCGCGGCGGACATGTCAGCCGGCCGGGTGCGCGGCGGGCGCCTCGGTGACGGCCGGGCGTGGAGCGGGTGCGTCGGTGCCGGCCGGGCGCGCCGTGGGCGCCTCGACGGCGTCCCACCGGTAGAAGCAGCCGGCGATCGCGTCCCGGGGGGAACGCCAGGTCGGCAGGTACGGGGACGTGTGCGCGGAGAGCCGCTCGTTGACCTGTCGGAAGAGCGGGTGGTTGCGGGCTGCCGCGAGCGCGTCCGGGTCGACGTCGTCCGAGGTCTCCAGCAGGTGTACGCACAGGTCGTGCAGGCAGTACAGGGATCGGTGCGTGACGCCGGTCAGGCCGGGCAGGTCGGTGGCGTCGGACTCGGCGAAGATCTGCGCGACCCGCCCCTCCGCTCCCGGGATGATCCGGCTGACGATCAGTAGACGACTCATGGGACCCCTTCCGCCGGTGGCCTGTCCGACCCCTCGGGGACCGGTGCCACGTGCTCTGTGCGCCCACCGTGCCGCAGGGCCTGTCACATCACCGTCACGTACGCCGACCGGGCGGTGACGGGCGTCGCCGTCACGTACGCCGAACGGCGGGCGACGGGCGGTCGGTGAGGGCCTCGCGGCTGGCCTGGCGGATCGGGGCGAGGGTGTCGTCGAGCAGGGCGCTCATGGCGGGGCTCGGCTCCAACCGCAGTTCCCGGCGCAACAGGTCGCGGTAGACGTAGAAGGCGTGCACGGCTTCGAAGGCGTTGCCCTCGGCCAGGTGGATGCGGACGACCAGCCGGTGTGGTGTCTCGCGTAACGGCTCGGCGGCCATCGCCTCCAACGCGGCTTCGAGGGCCTCGCCGTGCCGTCCCGCGGCCAGGTGGTGCCCCGCCACCTGTTCCAGCATGTGCAGGCGGAGTTGGCGCAGGCGTTCCCGGTCCAGCAGCACCCAGTCGTCGTACCAGCCGGGCAGGAGGTCGTGCCGCCCGGCGGCGAGCGCCCCGGCGGCGGTGCGTGGGTCGTCGCCGTCCCGGACCCGGGCCGCGGTGCCGACCAGGTCGTCCACGTCGAGCCGAACCGCCGGGCCGAGGCGTACGGTGTCGCTGGCCACTGTCATCGGGCAGCAAGGGTCCTGTCGCAGCCGCCACAGGGCGGTACGCAGGGAGGACAGCGCCCGTTCCTCGGACGCGTCGGGCCAGAGCAGCCCGGCGAGCTGGCTGCGGGTGGCGCCGGGGCGGAGCCCGATCAGCGCGATCACCCGTTGCAGGCCGCGTGGCACCACCACCGGCACCGCCTCGCGGAGGAGTCGAAAACCTCCGAGCAGGTGCAGTGAGACGCCCTCCTCGGGCGGGTCTCCGGCGGTCGGCACGGACGGATCAGCGGCCACGGCGGCACCCCCTGCGGAACGCTCGTCCCGACTGTCTGCTGTGTCCCGGATCGGTTGCCCTCGACGCCACTGTCGACCCCGCCGATCACGGCGTGGCCGGGCGCGGCCCCGCCCGCCGAGGCCGCCGGACTGACCACGCTGAAGATTATCAATGATGGTCACGTTGCGTCAATGTCAGCGTGGACCTTCTCTTGCCGACAGTCAACCCGAGATCGGTTCTGAACTGCATAAACATTAGCGCATCAAGCGCAGCAGGCACATAGCTGATACACAGGTTGCGTCAACGCAGCGTCACCGCCATTCGTCGCTGGCCGACCCGGCACGGTGACGCCGCCGTGACGAGGATCGGCGCATCGTGTCGGCAGTCGTCCAGCGCGTCCGGGGGCCACCCGTCGCCGGCCGGACGCTGTGGGGGGAGGCCCAACATGGACCGATCGCTGATCGTCGCGAAGGTCGATCCGACCGCCGAGGAGCGGGTCGCCGAGATCTTCGCCGAGTCGGACGCTACGGAGCTGCCGCGCCTGGTCGGTGTCCGACACCGCTCGCTGTACCGACTGCACGACCTCTACGTGCACCTTCTCGAGACCGCGCAGCCGGCGGAGGGCGCTGTGGAGGCCGCTCGTGACCACCCCGAGTTCATCCGGGTCAGCGACCGCCTACGCCCGTACGTGTCGCCGTACCTGTCGACCTGGCGCTCGCCGCGCGACGCCATGGCGCGGTGCTTCTACCGGTTCGACGCCCCGGACGCCGGGCGGCGGTCGTGACGGCCACCGCGCCGCGCGAAGAGCAGCTCTGGTCCCGCTGCGCTGGCTGCGCCAGCCTGCTGTACCGCAAACGGCTGCGCCGCAACCTCGACGTCTGCCCGGAGTGCGGCGAACATGCCCGACTCGGCGCGCCGGAACGCCTGCGCCAACTGGTCGACCCGGGTTCCCTGCGCCTGCTGCCCGACCGGCTGCCGGAGGCGGACCCGCTCGACTTCGTCGACGTGCTGCCGTACCCGCACCGGCTCACCGGCGCACGGGCCAGCACCGGTCTTGCCGAGGGGGTCGTCTGCGCCACGGCCACCATCGGTGGGCACCCGGTGGCCCTGGCGGTGATGGACTTCCGTTTCCTCGGTGGCAGCCTGGGCTGCGCGGTGGGCGAGCTGATCACCCGGGCGGCCGAACGGGCGCTGGACGACCGCACGCCGCTCGTCCTGATCACCGCCTCCGGCGGGGCGCGGATGCAGGAGGGCGCGCTGTCGTTGATGCAGATGGCGACCGTCAGTCAGGCCATCGCCGCGTTGCGCGAGGCGGGGTTGCTCACCGTGAGCGTCCTCACCGACCCGACCTACGGCGGGGTGGCCGCCTCGTTCGCCACCAACACCGATCTGGTGCTCGCCGAGAGTGGCGCGCGGATGGGCTTCGCCGGCCCCCGGGTGATCCGCCAGATCACCGGGCGGGCCCTGCCGGAGGGCTTCCAGACCGCCGACTTCCTGCTCCGACACGGGCAGGTCGACATGGTGGTGCAACGGCGGTCGCTGCGCGGACGGCTGACGGCGCTGCTCGCCGCGACCCGCGCCGGCCGTCCGGCGCGTCCGCCCGTACCCCGGCAGGAGCCGGCCTCGCACCGCGAGCGCCTCGCCGACGACGGCGCGGTCCTGGCGCGGCCGACGGACGCGGCGGCCGAGGGAGACGCCGGTATCCCGGCGATACGCGACGCGTGGGACACCGTCCGGATGGCGCGGCATCCGGGGCGGCCCACCACACTGGACTACCTGGACTCGGTCTTCGACGGGTTCGTGGAGCTGCACGGCGATCGGCTCGGCGCGGACTGCCCGGCCATCGTGGGTGGGGTGGCCCGGCTGGCCGGCCGGCACGTCATGGTCATCGGTCACCAGAAGGGCCACACCACCGCCGAGTTGGTCGCCCGCAACTTCGGCATGGCCAGCCCGGCCGGGCACCGTAAGGCGCTGCGGCTCATGCGCCTCGCGGCCCGCCTCGGCCTGCCAGTGGTCACCCTGGTGGACACCCCCGGCGCCGACCCGGGGGTGAGCGCCGAGGAGCAGGGCCAGGCGGCGGCCATCGCCGAGAACATCCTCACCCTCACCGTGCTGCCCACCCCAGTGCTCGCGGTCATCACCGGCGAGGGCGGCAGCGGCGGCGCGTTGGCGCTGGCGGTGGCCGACCGGGTGCTGATGCTGGAGAACGCCGTCTACTCGGTGATCAGCCCCGAGGGGTGTGCGGCGATCCTCTGGCCGGACCGGTCCGCGGCGCCGCAGGCCGCCCGCGCGTTGCGACTGACCGCGCCCGACCTGCGCCGGCTCGGGGTGGTCGACGAGGTCGTGTCGGAGCCGTCGAGCGCCGCGCACGACGACCCGGCGGAGACCGCGCACCGGTTGCGCGCCGCGCTGCTGGCCAACCTCCTGCCGCTGCTCGACGTGCCGCCGGCCATGCTGGTCCGCCTGCGCCGGCAACGATTCCGACGGTTCGGCGCGAACCGCGTCGGCGTCCGGGCGGGCCTGCGATGACCGCCAGCGACCGGGCGCTGTCGACAGTCGACGCGTCCGACGACGTGGGGGTGGACGGCGAGGCGGCGCTGGCCGGACTGCGCCGGCAGGCGCAGCACCTGATCGCCGAGCTGGCCGGGCCGGTGCGCCGGATCCGGCTGCGCAGCGGGCCGGCGGTGCTGGAGGTCGAGTGGCACCCCGAGGACGTGACCCGACCGGACGTACCGCTGCCCCGCGCCGAGGCGGCACCGGCGGTCGGGCCGGCGCCCGGTACCTCACCTTCGGTGCTCCGGCCGCCGGCGCCTGGGCGTGCCGCGGTGCGGGCACCGATCGTCGGCACCTTCTACCGGGCGCCGGAGCCCGGCGCGCGGCCGTTCGTCGCGGTGGGCGACCTGGTCCGCCCGGGCCAGCCGGTGGCCATCGTCGAGGCGATGAAGCTGATGAACGAGGTGACCGCCGACCGGGCCGGCCGGGTGGCCGCGATCCTCGTCGAGGACGGTCAGCCGGTCGAGTACGACCAGCCGATCGTCGAACTGGACCCGGCATGACGGCGCGGGGTGGTTGACCATGTTCGAGACCGTGCTGATCGCCAACCGGGGCGAGATCGCGCTGCGGGTGCTGCGTGCCTGCAAGGAGCTCGGCGTGCGAACGGCGGTGGTCTACTCCGCCGCCGACGCCGACTCGGCGGCGGTCCGCCTCGCCGACCAGGCCGTCCGGATCGGACCGGCGTCGAGTCGGCGCAGCTACCTCAACGCCGCCGCCATCGTGGAGGCGGCCCGGCAGGTGGGGGCGCAGGCCGTGCACCCGGGCTACGGCTTCCTCTCCGAGGACGCCGACTTCGCCGAGATCTGCGCCGACAACGGGCTGACGTTCATCGGCCCGCCGCCGGCGGTGATGGCCGCGCTGGCTGACAAGTCCTCGGCCCGGGCACTGATGAGCCGCGCCGGCCTGCCGCTGTCGCCGGGCAGTGTCGCGCCGGTGCCGACCGCCGCCGCGGCGGCCGAGGTGGCCGACGCCGTCGGCTACCCGGTGATCGTGAAGGCCGCCGCCGGTGGCGGGGGCCGGGGGATGACAGTGGTACACAACCCGGGCGAGCTGCGCCGCGCGTACACCCGGACCCGGGCCGCCGCCCAGGCCGCCTTCGGCGACGACCGGGTGTACGTCGAGCGCTACCTCACCGAGGCGCGGCACGTCGAGGTGCAGGTGCTGTGCGACGCCCACGGCAACGGGGTGCACCTGGGCACCCGGGACTGCTCGGTGCAGCGCCGGCACCAGAAACTGGTCGAGGAGGCGCCCGCCCCGGCGCTGCCCGCCGCCGTTCTCGACACCATCGCCGAGACCGCCCTGCGGGGTGCGCTCCAGGTCGGCTTCGTCGGTGCCGGCACGCTGGAGTTCCTGGTCGACGCCGAGGAGAAGTTCCACTTCCTGGAGATCAACTGCCGGATCCAGGTGGAGCATCCGGTCACCGAGATGGTCACCGGGATCGACCTGGTGCACGAGCAACTCCACATCGCCGCCGGCGTGCCGCTGCGGTGGCGGCAGGAGGAGATCCGCCTGCACGGCGTCGCTGTGGAGTGTCGGGTCAACAGCGAGGACCCCGCGCGCGGCTTCGCCCCCACCCCCGGCCGGTTGGAGCGGTTCACCCCACCCGGCGGCCCGTTCACCCGGGTGGACACCCACGCCAGCGCCGGTTACCTGGTCGGCCCCTGGTACGACTCGCTGCTCGCCAAGGTGATCGTCTGGGCGCCCGACCGGGAGCTGGCCCTCAACCGGCTGGAACGTGCCCTCGACGAGTTCGATATCGCCGGTCCGGGCGTGCACACCACCATCCCGTTCGTCCGGCGGGTGCTCGACGACGCCGCATTCCGCAAAGGCCGCTACACCACCGGCCTGGTCGACCGTCTGCTCGCCGCGCCCGCGCCGGAGCCGACCGTCCCTCCCGCACCGCGCACCGCGCCCGCCGCAGATCCCGACGCAACCCACAGGAGGACCCGATGACCGTCACCCATGGTCGCCCGATGACCGCCGAGATCACCGACATCCTGGTGGCGCACTGCGGGCTGGACGCCGACGCCGCGGCCCGGGCGCCCGCCGCGTCTCTGGAGGAGCTGGGCATGGACTCGCTCGCCCTGCTGGAACTGTCGGCGGTCGTCGCCGACCGCTGGCAGGTGGTCATCCCCGAACAGGCCGGACAGTTGAGCATCCCGGCGGTGGCCGACCTGGTCGCCCGCCGCGCCGACCCGCCCGGGCACACCGAGAACAGCGTGGTCATCGACGCGCCGCTGGGGCTGGTGTGGGAGGTCACCAACGACGTGGCGAACTGGACCGAGCTGTTCACCGAGTACGCCGTGGTGGAGATCCTGCACCGCGAGGGGCACACGGTGCGGTTCCGCCTCACCATGTACCCCGACGAGAACGGGGTGTCCTGGAGCTGGGTCAGCGAGCGCACCGCCGACCCGGTGACCAGGCAGGTCCGGGCGCACCGGGTGGAGACCGGGCCGTTCGAGTACATGCGCATCCACTGGCGCTACACCGAGGAGGCCGGTGGCACCCGGATGGCCTGGACGCAGGACTTCGCGATGAAGCCGACCGCGCCGGTCGACAACGCCGCGATGACCGAGCGGATCAACACCAACAGCGTGATCCAACTCGCGGTGATCAAGGACCGGGTGGAGCGGATCGCCTGGCAGCGCGCCGACCAGGGCGGCCCGAGCGCCAGCGACGCACCGACGGGAGCCGACGATGAGTGACCTGAGCACCCGCCCGATCGCCGCACGGGACGTACCCGCCGACCGCCGTCGCGGCGGTGAGCTGCGGGTGCTGCTCGGCCCCCGCACCGTCGGCAGCACCTCGGGTTTCCTCGGGGTGGCCACGCTCGAGCCGGGGGAGCGGATCGCCGAGCACTACCACCCGTACAGCGAGGAGTTCCTGTACCTGGTGCGGGGCGCGATCACAGTGGACCTGGACGACCAGCCGACGCTGCTGGCCGCCGGTGAGGGGCTGTTCGTACCGGTGAATGTGCGGCACCGGCTGCGCAACACCGGCGTCGAACCGGCCGAGGTGGTCTTCCACCTGGGCCCGCTCGCCCCCCGGCCCGAACTGGGCCACGTCGACACCGAGTTGGTCGAGCAACGGGGCGGGTCATGACCGGGCGCCGCACGGTGGTGACCGGAATCGGGGTGGTCGCCCCGGGCGGCGCCAGCCGGGACCGCTTCTGGAAGACCATCACCGAGGGGCGGACCGCCACCCGGCGGATCAGTTTCTTCGACCCGTCGGCGTTCCGGTCGCAGATCGCGGCGGAGTGCGACTTCGACCCGGTCGCGGCGGGGCTGAGCGAGGCCGAGCGACGCCGGGCCGACCGGTACGTGCAGTTCGCGCTGGCCTGTTCCGCCGAGGCGGTGGCCGACGCCCAGTTGGTGCTCACGGACGCGGAGCGGGATCGCGCCGGGGTGGTGCTGGGCACGGCGGTGGGCGGCACGATGGCGTTGGAGCAGGAGTACGTCACGGTGAGCGAGCACGGTCGACGGTGGCTGGTGGACGGGGCGCGCGGTGGCCCGTACCTCTATCAGGCGCTGGTGCCCAGCAGCCTCGCGGCGGACGTGGCCTGTCGACACGGGCTGCACGGCCCGGCGCAGGTGGTGTCCACCGGCTGCACCTCCGGCATCGACGCCATCGGGTACGCCCACCAGATGATCGTGGACGGTGAGGCGGACGTGATGCTGGCCGGCGCGTCCGACTCGCCGATCTCGCCGGTCACCGTCGCCTCGTTCGACGCGATCAAGGCGACCAGCCCGGACAACGACGACCCGGCGCACGCCTCCCGCCCGTTCGACGCCGACCGGCACGGGTTCGTGCTGGCCGAGGGCGGGGCGGTGCTGGTGCTGGAGGAGGCCGGACACGCCCGGCGGCGGGGAGCGCACATCTACTGCGAGGTGGCCGGCTACGCCAGTCGCAGCAACGGCTTCCACATGACCGGGCTGCGGCCGGACGGGCTGGAGATGGGTCTCGCCGTCACCGACGCGCTACGGCAGGGCCGGATCCTGCCCGAGCAGGTCTCCTACATCAGCGCGCACGGCTCGGGCACCCGGCAGAACGACCGACACGAGACGGCCGCGTTCAAGCGGGCGCTGGGTCAGGCCGCGTACCGGATACCGATCAGCTCGATCAAGTCGATGGTCGGGCACTCGCTCGGCGCGATCGGGTCGATCGAGATGGCCGCGTGCGCCCTCGCCATCGAGTTCGGTGTGGTGCCGCCGACGGCGAACTGGAGCACCAGGGACCCGGAGTGCGACCTGGACTACGTACCCAATGAGGCACGGGAGGTCCCGGTGGACGTTGCCCTCTCGGTGGGCAGCGGGTTCGGCGGTTTCCAGTCGGCGATGGTCTTCCGTCGGATGCTCGGCGCGGTGGCGGCGTGAGCGCCGCTTCGCACGGTGCCGGCGCGACGGCCCGGGCGGTGGTGACCGGCATCGGGGTGGTCGCGCCGAGCGGCATCGGCGCGGACGCGCACTGGCGCACGGTCCTCGCCGGCACCCGCCGGACCGGGCCGATCACGTTGTTCGACCCGGCCGGCTATCCGACCCGCTTCGGCGGGGAGGTGCCCGGCTTCACCGCCGACTCCTACGCCGACAGTCGCCAGTTGGTGCAGACCGACCGGTGGACACACCTCGGCTTCGCCGCCACCCGGCTGGCGCTGGCCGACGCCGGCCTGCCCGACCGGGCCCCCGACCCGTACGGCTACGCGGTGACCCTGGCCAGCTCGTCCGGGGGGAACCTGTTCGGTCAGCGGGAACTGCAACGGCTGTGGGGCGGCACGTCGCGGACCGTCGGGGCGTACCAGTCCATCGCCTGGTTCTACGCGGCCAGCGTCGGGCAGCTCTCCATCCACCACCAGTTCAAGGGCCCGAGCGGGGTGCTGGTCGCGGAGTCGGCCGGCGGGCTGGACAGCCTGGCGCACGCCGCCCGCGCGGTGCGCCGGGGCACCCCGGTCGTGATCGCCGGGGCCACCGAGTGCCCGTTGAGCCCGTACGCGCTCGCCTGCCAGCTGCGCTCGGGGCTGCTCAGTGACGTCGCCGACCCGGAGCGGGCGTACCGGCCGTTCGACGCCACGGCCAGCGGCTACCTGCCGGCCGAGGGCGGAGCCGTGTTCGTGGTGGAGGAGTTGGGGCACGCCCTGGCCCGGGGCGCCCGGGTCTACGGCGAGGTGAGCGGGTGGGGCTCCACCCACGACGCCGCGCACACCACGGCGGAGAGCAGCGGCGACCCGGGCCAGTACGCGCGGGCGATGCGGCTGGCCCTGGACCGCGCGGGCGTCGCCGCCGCCGGAATCGACGTGGTGCTGCCCGATGCTCTCGGCGTGCCCCGTTACGACCGCAGCGAGGCCGAGGCGCTGCGGGCCGTGTTCGCCGACCGGCCGCCCCCGGTGACCACGCAGAAACCGCTGACCGGTCGGGCGTACCAGGGCGGCTCGGCGTTGGACGTGGCCACCGCGCTGCTCGCCTTCGCCCAGGACACGTTGCCCGCGTCGGCCGGACCGGACGAGGTGGCCGAGGGCTGTGAGCTGGACTTCCTGCGTGAGCACCGCCGACCGCGAAACCGACTCGCCCTGATCTGCGCGCGGGGCTTCGACGGGTTCAACAGCGCGCTGGTCCTGCGTGGGGCCGCGCCGATGAGGGGAGAGGCGTCATGAGCGACAAACGGGCCCGGGTGGTCTTTCTGGTACGGGTGCCGGTACCGCGCACCGAGCAGTTCCTCGCCGCGTACGAACAGGTGCGGCACCTGGTCGCCGGCGGTGTGCCGGGGCACCTGGTCGACCAGGTGTGCCGGTCGTCGACCGACCCGGAGCAGTGGTTGATCACCAGTGAGTGGGCGAGCCTGGCCGACTTCGAAGACTGGGAACGCAGCCCGGAGCACCGGGACCTCGTGCGCCCGATGCGGGAGTGCTTCACCGACGCCCGTTCGCTGCGCTTCCACATCCACGCCCAAACCCCAGCCCTAGCCTGACGGCTCCCCGCCCCGCCCCCGCCCCCCGCCCCCGCCCGCTCTCCGCGATCTTGCACTTAGTGTCGCGACATCATGGGCATTCCACGCATTGCAACGACCGAAACTGCAAGATCGGCGCGGTGGGGCGGGCCGTATTTCTCGGGAGCGCGTAGGGTCCTGGAGCCATGAAGGTGCTGATCTCGGTGGACCTGGAAGGCATCTCGGGGGTCGTGCACCCCAGCGAGACGAACCCGGATCGGTACGACTACGAGCGGGGCCGGGCGTTGATGACGGCCGAGGCGAACGCGGTGATCGCCGGGGTCCTCGATGCCGAACCCGAGGCGGTGGTGTGGGTCGCCGACGCGCACGGAACGTTTCGCAACATCCTGCCGGAGGACCTCGACCGGCGTGCTCACCTCGTGCGGGGCAAACCCCGCCCGCTGGGCATGCTCGCGGGGCTGGACGAGCACACGGATGCCGTTCTGCTCGTCGGCTATCACGCTCGGGCCGGTGCCGGGCCCGCCGTGCTGGCCCACACGATAAGCGACGCCGTCCTCGACGTGCGGGTGGCCGGCCGGTCGTTGGGCGAGATCGGCCTCAACGTCGCCATGGCGGGCCACCTGGACGTGCCCGTCGTCCTGCTCAGCGGGGACGACACCGCCTGCGCGGAATTCAGCGAGCTGGTGCCCTCGGCGGTCACCGTCGCCGTCAAGCAGACCCTGGGGCAGGCCGCCGCGGTGGCAGTGCATCCGCAGGAGGCGCGGGAGCGGCTGCGCCACGCCGCCGCCGACGCGATCGCCCGGCGCGCCTCGATTCCCCCGGCGACGATGGCCGGGCCGTTGGACGTCGAGATCGACCTGTACGGCCCGTACATGGTCGACCTCGCCGTCCTGGTGCCGGGTGTGGTCCGCGTCGGCGGCGGCCGGACGGTCGCCTTCCACGCCGTCGACGTGGCCGAGGCGTACCGGCTGGTTCAGCTGCTGGTCCACCTCGCCGGCATCAAACCCGCCTAGCGTCCGAGAGCCGTCGGGCTCGGCGGACAACCGCGACGCCATCGGCCGTCCGGCTGACACCGGCCCGCCGGTTGTGCGAGGGGTCATGCCTCGGTGACGCTCCGCCAAGTCGGCCGCCCGATCCTGCCCGCCGAACGGGCTGTCGGCAATCCGGCTGGCCGCTGCTTTTGATCCATCCATTCGCATCTAGCAATGGCCTTGTGGGCGTCGTATGGTTCCCCGCAGCACCCCGACAAGCGTACGTGATGGGCGGATTCGCCCTCTTTCATGCTGGGCGGTGAACGGCAGTGACGGCAGAAGATCCTACGGCGACCGACCCCGGCTGGGTGGACGAAGTCCTCTTCGTCGGCCACCCGACCGACGTTTGTCTCCGTCTGCCCGAGCCCGTCGACCGGGCCACCCTGCACCGGCTGGTCACCGCCGCGCAGGACCGGTTGACCACCGCCGGACTGCGCCCCGGTGGTGCCGCGGCGCTGCGGTTGCCACCGTCGCTGGCGTACGTGGTGAACCTGCTCGCCACCTGGCGCGCCGGGGGGCAGGCGATCCTGCTCGACCACCGGCTCACCGACCACGAGGTGGACCGGGCGCTGGCCCGGTTGACTCCGCAGGTGGTGGTCGCTCCGGTGCGAACCGGTGGCGGCGCGCTGAAGATCTTCGTCGACGTCACCGAGGGCGTCACCCGGTACGCCGACCGCCCCGCGGTCAGCGGCCACGCCGTGATCCAGCTCAGCTCCGGCTCCACCGGCCCGTCCAAGGTGATCGGCCGCACCGCCGCCGACCTGGTCGCCGAGGTGCACCGCTACACCCGGATCGACGGGGTGGCGCTGCCCGGCGAGCGGATCATCCTGCTGCCCTCGATGGTGCACGTGCTCGGCCTGGTCGGTGGCCTGCTCTACGGGCTGCACGCCGGGGTCGAGCTGGTGCCGCCGGAGCGGCTCAGCGGCGACGCCGTGCTGGCCGCGATCAGCGCCGGCACCACACCGGCCACGGTGCTCGGAGTGCCGTTCCACATCGGACTGCTCGCCTCCACTCGCCCGACCGGGCCACTGCCGCAGCTGCGGCGGATGACCACCGGGGGCGAGCTGGTCCCGGCCGCCGTCGCCCGGGCGTTCACCGACCGGTACGGGGTGCCGCTGGGCAACATGTACGGGATGACCGAGGTCGGGGTGATCGGCACCGACCTGCACGGGTCACACCGACCGTCGATCGCCCCCGCCCCCGGGATCGAGGTCCGCGAGTCCGGCGGTGAGCTGTTGGTGTCCTGCCCGGCGTCGCCGTACGTCGGCCTGAGCGACCCGACCCGCTGGTCCGACGGTTGGCTGCACACCCGCGACGCCGGCACCGTCGATGTGGACACCGGCCTGGTCACGGTGCGCGGTCGACTCGACTCGCAGGTCTCCGTCGGCGGGATGAAGGTCGACCTGACCGAGGTCGAGGCCACCGTCGCCGAGCTGACCGGGGTGGCCGCCGCCGTGGTGGTCTGGGACGACGGCATCACCGCGTACGTCCAACCCGACGGCCCGCTGTCGGAGGAGACGCTGGACAAGCTCCTCGACGAGCGGTTGGCCGGCTACAAACGGCCCCGGGCGTTGCACCTGCTCGATCAGTTGCCCCGTACCACCACCGGCAAGCTGGTTCGCTCGACCGACGCGCTGCGTTCGGCGGTCACCCCGTGACCGGGCCGCTGCACCACCTCGACGTCGACCTGCGTGCTCGCCCGTACGGCGACCGCCAGGACGAGGCCCCCGCCCAGCCGCGGGTGACCGACCCGCAGGGGCTCGGCGCCGGGCACCTGTCGCAACGGCAGCCCCGGCGGCGGCATCAACCGGCGCAGCCCGCCGTCGCGCAACCCCCGCCCGAGCGCCTTGCCGACCGCCTCCTTGGCGGTCCACAACCGCAGGAAGTCCACCGTCCGGCCGGCCTCGGGCCGATCGCCCAACCAGGCCAGCTCGGTGGGCGGGAACCAGCGGCGGGCCAGCGCGAGCGCCGGCAGCGGGCGGATCCGCTCCACGTCCACCCCGACCGCGTCGGCCCGACGGGCGGCGACCACCACCAGCCCGGCGGTGCGGCTGACGCTGACCGCCAGCTCGACCGACCCGGTCACCTCGTCGACCCGGACGATCGGCCGTCCCTCGCGGTCGTGCGTCAGCACCAGCCCGGTCTCCGGGTGACCGAGCAGCAGAGCACCCGCTCGCCGCACCAGCACAGCGGCCCGATCCGGCTGACCGCCGGTGTCCCGGCCGACCCACACGTAGACGGTGTCCCGACCGGACACCGTCAGCTGAGCCACGCAGAGAGGGTATCCATGAGAGCCGAGGTCCGTGCCTTCGTCGTCGAGCAGCTCGCCGACATGAACTACGACGTCGAGGGGCTCGACGACGACACCACGCTCGGCCCGTCCGGCGTCGACCTGGAGTCTCTCGCCCTGGCCGACCTGTCCGTCCGGGTCGAGGACCGGTACGGCCTGACGTTCGCCGACGACGAGTCGGAGCAGCTCGCCCTCATGACTGTCGGCGAGTTCACCACGATGGTCGCCAATCGCGTCACCGAGGCGACGAGCGACAAAGGCTGATGAGCGGTCAGCCCGATCTGGGGCGAGCTGACCTGATGACCATGCTCGCCGAACTCACCGCGAAACCGGCTGCCGAGGTGTCCGACCGGATCGGCTCGATGGAGCTTGCCTGGCTGGTGCACCTCGTCGAGCAGCGCTACGAACGCCGGCTCGACCTCACCGACGACGAGCTGGCCGGCATCCGCACCGTCGACGACGCCCTGGTGGTGTTCCGGGCGTCGCTGACCGCCTCCGCAGATGGTTGAGGCGCGCGTCGCCCAGCTCACCGGTGTGTACGCGGTCAGCGCCCTGGGGCGGGGCGCCGACGCGCAGCTCGCCGGTGTGCTGGCCGGGGTGCCGGCGTTCGGGCAGGTGGAACGATTCGACACCGCCGCCCGCCGGGTCACGGTGGCGGCCACAGTGCCCGAGGTCGGTGCGCTCGCGGACGAGCTGGTCGTCGCGATCGACACGGCCTGCCGTGCGGCCGGCCTGGACCGCGCGCAGCGCGCCGGGTGCGCCCTGCTGCTGGCCGTGCACGGCGGCCCGGCCGTGGGCCCGACGCCGGCAGTGCTCGCCGGTCAGCTCGCCGCCCGATGTGGACTCTCCGGTCACACCCGGGTCTACACCAGCGCCTGCGTGTCGGCGAGCACGGCGGTGGCCGACGCGACAGCCCGGATCACCAGGGGTGACGTCGAGCGGGTCGTGGTCGCGGCCGGCTACCTGGTGGAGCCGGACCAGTTCGCGCTCTTCGACGCCGGTCGTGCCCTCGCGGTCGACGGGGCGGTCCGCCCGTTCAGCGTCGGCCGCCGGGGGTTGCTGCTGGGCGACGGCGTGGCCGCTGTGGTGCTGGAGTCGAGCACCGTCCGACGACGCGGTGTCGATCCGGTGGCCACAGTGGTCGGTTGGGGGCGGGCCGGCGACGCGTTCCACCCCTGCCAGCCGGAACCCGGCGGCGCCGGGCTGGCCCGCGCGGTCGACGGCGCGCTGCGCCGGGCCGGGCTGCCACCGCAGGCCGTCGGCTACGTCAACGCCAACGCCACCGGTACCGCGCAGAGCGACGCCGCCGAGGCCGCCGCCCTGCGTCGGGCCCTCGGCGGGCACGCCACCCGGGTCCCGGTCAGCTCCACGAAGTCGGTGCACGGGCACGCGCTGGAGGCGTCCGGGTTGCTCGAACTGGTGGTCACCGCGCTCGCGCTGCGCCACGGCGAACTGCCGGTCAACGCCGGCTGGCTGGGCCCCGACGACTCCTGCCCCCTGAACGTCGTCAAGGACCGTCCGCAGAAGACGGAAGCCACCCATGCCCTGACCCTGAACGCCGCCTTCGGCGGCGCCAACACCGCTCTCCTGGTCGGCGCCGGATGACCGCCCCCCACTCCCCGCGATCGTGCACTTTCTGCCCCGACGAATCCGACCAACGACTCGAAACGACGACCGAAACCGCAAGATCGCCGGGGGAGCGGGCCGGGGAGCGGGCTCGGGCCTTCTGGCCTGAGGATGGGGACGGTGGCGCGGCGGGGGTGCCGGGGTTTGTGCACTCGGACTTCGCGCCGGTGGTGGTGGCCGTCGCCGAGCGGTGTCTGCGGCGGGGGTACGGGTCGGCGGGAGTGCCCGCCGGAGTGCGGACGGGGATCGTGCTGGTCAGCGCCAGCGGCGATCTCGCCAGCGCCCGACACGTACGGGCCACCGTCGAGGCCGGCGGGCGGATCGGCCCGCTGTTCTTCTTCCAGTCCGTGCCCAACAGCGTCGCCGGGCACCTCGCGGCCCGCTGGGACCTGCGTGGGCCGGTGGTCTGCCTCTGCCCGACCGGCGACCCGTACACCGACGGTGTCGCCGAGGCCGACCTGCTGCGCGATGACGGCGACGCCGACGAGGTGTTGCTGATCCTGATCGAACAGGCACCCGACGGGCCGACCGAGGCCGTCGCGGTGCTACTGGGGGGAGGAGCACGACAATGAGGACACGGGGACTGCGCGGCGCACTGGCCGCCGACACCGAGCTGGGTGCGGGCAACGTCCTGGCCCGGGTACTGGCGCACGGCGCCGACCCGGACGGGCCCGGCCTGACCTTCGACACCGCCGTCGACGGGCACCCCGCCGAGACGCCACTGACACTGGGGCGGCTCGACGAGCGGGTCGCCGCCCGCGCCGCCTGGCTGCACGAACACGGGGTACGCCCCCGCGACCCGGTCGCGGTCTGGGCCACCGCCGCCGCCGACATGGTGCTCAGTTACCTGGCGCTGGCCCGGCTCGGGGCGATCCCGGCGCTGATGAACGGCAAGCTCCGCCCGGAGATCGCCGCCGAGTACATCCGCCGCCTGCGGGGCGTCGGTGTGCTGGCCGACGGCGAGCACACCGCGCTGCTGGCCGGGCACGACCTGGGGGTACCAGTGCTCGGCACCCCCGCGCAGGCCGGCACGGGTGACCCGGACACGGCCCCGACGCACTACCGGCACCACCCGGACGACCCGATCGTGATCACCCACACCTCCGGGACGACCGGGGTGCCCAAGGCGGTGCTGCACTCGCACGCCAGCCTCTTCGCTGCCACCCGGCACCTGCTCACCATGCCGCAGGCGCAGGGCACCACCCGGATCCTCAACGCGCTGCCCGCACCGCACACCGCCACGGTGCTGATGGTCAACCAGGCGCTGGGCAACCGCGCGCAGATGTTCCTGCTCTCCGAGCAGGGCGGCGAGCGGGTGCTGGACGCCATCCAACGCTGGCGCCCCGACGGGGTGTTCGGCTTCTCGGTCACCTGGGCGGAGCTGGCCCGCTTCGACCTGTCCGGGTACGACCTGGACTCGGTGCGGCTGTGGTTCAACACCGGCGACGCCTCGCACGAGCCGCACATCCGCCGCCTCGTCGCTGTCGGTTGGCGCGACACCGTCACCCGCGACGGGGTGGCGAAGGTGCCCGGTTCGGTCTTCATCGACGGGCTGGGCTCCAGCGAGATGGGGCACTCGATGTTCCACATCACCCACCGCGCCGACACCGACCGGTACGGCCGCTGCATCGGCCGCCCGTACCGGTTCGCCACTGTCGCCGTGCTCGACGCCGACGGCGAGCCGGTGCCGGTCGGCGAGGTGGGTTTCCTGGGCATCGACTCGCCGTCGCTGTTCCGGGGCTACTGGAACGACTCGGTCACCACCTACCGCTTCCGCCAGCGCGGCTGGTACCTCACCGGTGACCTGGTCCGCGCCGACGCCGACGGCCGCTACTACCACCTGGACCGGGCGGTGGACTCGGTCGACGCCGGTGACGGGCGGCGCTTCTACACCGCGCTGTCCGAGGAGCGCATCCTCGCCGCCTGCCCGGACGTCACCGACTGCACCGTGGTGATCGTCGCCGAGGCCGACGCTGTCGTCACCGACGTGCTGCTGGAGTTGGCCGCCGGCGCCGACGAGGCCGAGGACCGCACCGAGCGGGTCCGCGCCGCCCTCGGCCCGGACGTCGGCGCCACACTGCGCCGGGTCGTGCCGGTGCGCTCGGCCGACATCCCGGTAACCGTGACCGGCAAGGTCCGCAAGGTGGTCCTGCGCGAGCGCTACCTCACCGAGGCCAGCTCGTGACCGCGTTGATCACGGGGATGGGTCTGTTCACACCGGTCGGGCGGGGTGTCGAGGAAACCTTCGACGCGCTGACCACCGGTCGGTCCGGGCTGACCCGCCCGCCCGAGGGGCACCCGGCGAGCACGTCGCTGGACGTGGCGGGCCTGCTGCCCGACATCGACCCACGCACAGTCGCGTCCGGGCCGGAGACCCGGGTGCTGGACCGGATCGTCGTCCTCGCCCTGCTCGCCGCCGCCGACGCTCTCGCCGACGCCGGCATCGAGGTGGGCCGCGACGTCGACCCCGAGCGGATCGGTGTGATCGTCGGTGGGGTCGGCGGGATGGCCACACTGGAGTCGCAGGTGCTGGCCCGGGCGGCCCGGGGTCGGGCGGCGGTCAGCCCGTACCTGCTCACCGGGATCCTGCCGAACATGCCGGCGGCGCGGATCGCCATCGCGCACGGTATTCGGGGCTACAGCTCGTCGGTCGGCACCGCCTGCGCCTCCGGTGCCCAGGCGGTCGCCGACGGGGTGCGGCTCATCGCGACCGGAGAGGTCGACGTGGTGATCTGTGGAGCCAGCGAGGCGCCGCTCTTCCCGACCTTCGCCGACACCTTCGGCAACGCGCGGGCGTTGGCGCGCGCCGGCACCGACCCGGGCCGGGCGAGTCGCCCGTTCGACACCTCCCGCAGCGGGTTCGTGCTGTCCGAGGGTGCCGCGCTGCTGGTGCTCGAACGCGCCGAGCACGCCGCGGCGCGCGGCGTCGCCGGGTACGCCGAGGTGGCCGGCCACGGCGCGACGACGGACGCCTACCACCCGACCGCCCCCCGCCCGGACGGCACCGGAGCGGCGGCGTGCATCCGCCGGGCGCTGCGCAGCGCCGGTGTGCCGGCGGCGGCGGTCGGCTACGTCAACGCGCACGGCACCGGCACGAAGCTCGGCGACATCGCGGAGACCACCGCCCTGGCCGACGTCTTCGGCGTCGGCGGTGTGCCGGTCAGCTCCACCAAGGCGCTCACCGGTCACCTGCTCGGCGCGTCCGGGGTGCTGGAGGCGGCGGCCACCGCGTTGGCGCTCGGTCGGGGGCTGCTGCCGCCGACGTACCACCTCGACGATCCGGATCCGGCCTGCCCGGCGGACCACATCCGTGGCGCGCCGCGCAAGGCCGACCTGGAGTACGCGGTCACCAACTCGTTCGGGTTCGGCGGCCAGAACGTGAGCCTGCTGCTGGCGCGCGTCGCCGAGCCGAGGGGGTGATCGAGGCGGCAACCCGGGCGGGGTGTGCCCGGACGGCAACACAGGGGGAATCGGGTGGGAAGGGTTTCAGGGGACATGGACATCCGTGGTATCGACCACATCGAACTCTATGTGGGGGACGCCCGACAGGCGGCCTTCTACTTCAGCACCGCCGTCGGCTTCGAGATCTGTGGCCAGGGTGGTCCGGAGACCGGGCTGGCGGGGCAGCGCTCGCTGCTGCTCTGCCACGGCGACATCCGGTTGCTGCTCACCTCCGGGCTGAGCGCCGAGCATCCGGCGTCGCGGTACGTGCAACGCCACGGTGACGGCATCGGGGTCGTCGCCGTCGAGGTCGACGACGTGTCGGCCGCGTACGCCGAGCTGGTGGGTCGGGGCGCGATCGGGGTGACGCCGCCGACCACCCGCACCGGCGCGGACGCCGAGGTGGTGATCGCCGAGGTGGACGGCTTCGCCGACGTGCGGCACCGGCTGGTGCAGCGCCGGGGCGAGGGGGGCGAGTTCCTGCCCGGCGCGATCATCGCGGCGCCGTCCACGGCGGACGGCCACCCGCCGGTGCTCGCCGAGATCGACCACCTGGCGGTCTGCGTGCCACCGGGCCAGCTCGACGAGACGGTCCGGCACTTCGAGGCGCTGTTCGACTTCGCGCAGATCTTCGAGGAGCACATCGAGGTCGACGGGCAGGGAATGAACTCCAAGGTGGTGCAGAGCCCGTCCGGGCGGGTCACAGTGGTGCTGCTCGAACCGGACCGCACCCGGCGGCCCGGGCAGATCGACGCGTTCCTCGACCAGCACGCCGGTGGGGGAGTGCAGCACCTGGGGCTGCGCACCGACGACATCGTCGGCGCGGTCGAGGCGCTGGGCCGGCGCGGGGTGCGCTTCGCCGGCACCCCCGCCAGCTACTACGACGCCCTGGAGGCGCGGGTCGGTCGGATCGACGCCCCACTGGACCGGCTGCGCGAGCTGGGTGTGCTCGTCGACTCCGACCACGACGGCCAGCTGTTGCAGATCTTCGCCGAGTCGATGCACGTGCGTCGCACGCTCTTTCTGGAGCTGATCGAGCGGCGCGGCGCGCGGGGCTTCGGCAGCGGCAACATCAAGGCGCTTTACGAGGCCAAGGAGCGGGAACTGGCCGCCGTGGCGGCCACGCCACAGGGGGTGGGGGCGTGAGCGCGAGGAGTGAGCCGGGTTTGCGAGCCCCGCAGTCGCGAACCAAGGAGGCACAGTGACCGCGACCGAGTACGAGCCGACGTTGACCGCCGAGGAGCAGGCGCTGCTGCCGTCCGACGACGACGTGCGGCACTACGCCGAGCACGGCTGGTACCTGTCGAAAAAGGTGTTCACCGACGATGAGGTGGACGCCCTCGCCGCCGCCACGCAGCGCTACTACGACGGGGAGCGGGACCGGCGGCTGCCGGTACGACCACCGAAGCTGGCCTACTGGGAGCCTTCCAAGGGCCCCGTGCAGCGGCACAACGACTACGTCCACCACGAGCACGACGGGCTCGGCGCGATCCTGCGCAAGCCGCTGCTCGGCGCCGTCGCCGCCCGGCTCGCCCAGGTCGACGAGATCCGGGTCTTCCAGTCCACGCTGATCTACAAGCCGCCGATCTCCGGCGAGCCGAGCAACATCGTGCCCTGGCACTTCGACAAGCACTACTGGGCGTCCTCGTCGTCGGAGAAGATGCTCACCGCGTTCATCCCCTTCCACGACTGCGGGGAGGAGATGGGCACCATCACGATGGTCGACGGTTCACACCGGTGGAAGGAGATCGGCGCGGACGACACCGTGGTGCGGCACTTCGCCGACCGGGACCACAGCCAGCTGGAGGAGATGCTGGCCGAGAACGCCGCGTACAACGGCGCGGAGATCCGCAAGATCCCGATGGTGATCCCCAAGGGACACATGAGCTTCCACCACTGCCGCACCTACCACGGCAGCGGCCCCAACGTCAGCGGTCGCCCCCGACAGGCGATCTCGCTGCACCTGCAGGACGGCGACAACGCCTGGCGGGAGTATGCGCTCTCCGACGGCACGTTCGCCGCGTACAACCACGACGTGCTGGTTCGCCGCACCCACGACGGGCGGCCGGACTACGCGGACCCCGACTACTGCCCGGTCATCTGGCGCCACCGCGCCCAGCAGGGAGGCTGACATGTCACGGTACGACTGGGGTAAGACGCACCCGGGCATCGAACGGTTGGAGCGGGCGGTGACCGACCGGCGCGACGCCGTGGTCAAGCACCCGCTCTACGCCAACCTCGACACCCACGAGGCGCTGGTCACCTTCATGCGGCACCACGTCTTCGCGGTCTGGGACTTCATGTCCCTGCTGAAGTCGCTGCAACGGCAACTGACCTGCGTCAGCGTGCCGTGGATCCCGACCGGCCCGACCGGCAGCCGCCGCCTCATCAACGACATCGTCATGGTCGAGGAGAGCGACGAGCTGGGCGGCGGCTACATCAGCCACTTCGAGCTGTACGTGCAGGGCATGGCCGAGGCGGGCGCGGACACCACCGCGGTGAACGCGCTCATCGACCTGCTGCGCGCCGGCCGACCGGTCACCGAGGCGCTCGCCGAGGCCGGGGTGCCGGCCGCGTCGGCGAGGTTCGCCGCGACCACCTGGCAGATCATCGAGTCCACTCCGGTGCACTGCCAGGCGGCGGCCTTCGCGTTCGGCCGGGAGGACCTGATCCCGGACATGTTCACCCAGGTCGTCTCGGTCAACGAGCACAGCAACCGGCTGCACACGTTCGTCGACTACCTGGAGCGGCACATCGAGGTCGACGGCGAACAGCACACCCCGATGGCCATGCAGATGCTCGCCGACCTGTGCGGCGACGACGACACCAAGTGGCAGGAGTGCGCCGACACTGTCAACACCGCCCTCGCTGCCCGGGCCCGACTCTGGGACGACATCCTGGCCGCCATCAAGGGCCCGGCGTGACCGACGCCGACCCGGTCCGGCTCTACCGCACGGTCCGGCTGATCCGCCGGTTCGAGGAACGGGCGGTGGAGCTGGTCCACGGCGGGCAGATCGTCGGCGGCATCCACCCGTACCTCGGTCAGGAGGGGATCGCCGCCGGCGTCTGCGCCGCCCTGGGTGCCGACGACGTGCTCGCCGGCACCCACCGCGGCCACGGGCACGTCCTGGCCCGTGGGGCCGACCCGGCCCGGATGCTCGCCGAGTTGTGCGGCCGGGTCACCGGCCTCAACGCCGGCCGGGGCGGTTCGATGCACGCCGCCGACCTGAGCATCGGCGTGCTCGGCGCCAACGCGATAGTCGGCGCCTCCGGGGCGATCATCACGGGCGCGGTCTGGGCGCAGCGCCGCCGGGGCCGCGACACCGTCGGGGTGAGCTTCTTCGGCGACGGCGCGGTCAACGAGGGGATGCTGCTGGAGGCGTTCAACCTGGCCGCGCTGTGGCGGGTGCCGGTGCTGTTCGTCTGCGAGAACAACGGCTACGCCACCACCATGCCGGTCGCCGGCGCGGTGGCCGGCAGCATCGCCGGCCGGGCCGCCGCGTTCGACATCCCGGCCGTGCGGGTCGACGGCCAGGACCCCGAGACGGTACGCGTCGCCGCGTGCGCCGCCGTCGACCGGATGCGCGCCGGCGGCGGCCCCGAGCTGATCGAGGCCCGGACCTACCGCTTCGACGTCCACCACACCTTCGAACACGCGGTACGCCTCGACTACCGGCCACCCGACGAGGTGACCCGTGGTCGGGCCCGGGACCCGGTGCGCATCCAGGGCGAACGCCTCACCGACACCGACCGCGCCACAGTGGACGCCGAGGTCGAGTCGACCCTCGACGCGGCGGTGCGGTTCGCCCTGGGCAGCCCGGAACCCGACCCGGCCGACGCGTTGACCTACCTGTACGCCAGCGGCCTGACCGCCCGCACCGGAGGTGGCTGAGGTGCCCCGACTGTCGTACCGCCGGGCGCTCACCCGGGCCCTCGCCGACGAGTTGGCCCGCGACGAGGCGGTGTTCCTGCTCGGCGAGGACGTCCAGGTCGGGGCGTCGCTGGTGACCACCGGGCTGGCCAAACGGTTCGGGACCGAACGGGTCCGTGACACCCCCCTGTCGGAGCAGGCGTTCACCAGCTTCGCCACCGGGGCGGCGCTGGCCGGGTTGCGGCCGGTGATCGAATTCCAGATTCCGTCGCTGCTGTTCCTGGTCTTCGAGCAGATCGTCAACCACGCGCACAAGTTCCCGCTGATGACCGGCGGCCAGTGCAGTGTCCCCGTCACCTACCTGGTGCCCGGCTCCGGCTCGCGTACCGGGTGGGCCGGGCAGCACTCCGACCACCCGTACAGCCTCTTCGCCCACGTCGGCGTTGTCACTGTCGTGCCGGCCACCCCGGCCGACGCGTACGGGCTGCTGGTCACCGCGATCCGCCACGACGACCCGGTGGTGGTATTCGCGCCGGCTGGCGCGATGGACGTGCGTGACGACGTCGACGACCTGGCGCCGGTGCCGCTGGGCCGGGGCCGGATCCACCGCTTCGGTGACGACGTGACAGTGGTCGCGATCGGGCACCTGGTGCACGACGCGCTCGCCGTCGCCGAGGAGTTGGCCGACCAGGTCTCGGTGGAGGTGTTCGATCCGCGCACTCTGTACCCGTTCGACATCGACGGTCTCATCGAGTCGGTTGCCCGCACCGGACGCCTCGTGGTGCTCGACGACGGCAACCGTGCCTGCGGAATGGCCGCCGAGATCATCGCGAGCGTGGTGGAGCGGGTCCGGCTGCTCGCCCCGCCGCGCCGGGTCACCCGCCCGGACGGGGCGGTGCTGCCGTTCGCCCCGGCACTGGACCGGGCCGTCCAACCCGGCCGGGACCAGCTCGCCACCGCCATCCACCTGACACTGAAGGACGGATCATGATCGACCCGAACTATCCGTGGCCGGCTGCCGACCGGGCCTGGGCCGACCTTCCGGAGCCGGCCCGTCGGGCCATGGTGGCCAGTGGGGCGGCGGCCTGGGAGCAGGTCTTCCACGGCCGGGCCACCTACAACAAGCAGTGGCGGTTGGCCCGACCCCCGGTGCTCACCGCCGACGCCTGGCAGGAACTCAACGGGGTCTGCGACCGGCTCGCCCAGCTCATCCTCGACGCCTGCCGTCGGAGGGCCGACAGCGCCGGTGACCTGCGCCGGCTGCTCGGCGTACCGGCGGGGGAGACCCGGCTGCTGGACGAGGCCGAGCCGCTGACCGAGGCGCTGCTGGCCGCGTACCGCCCGGACGTGATCTTCTCCGCCGGGGTGCCGAAGTTCGTCGAGTACAACATCGACAGCAGTCTCGGCGGCGGGTTCGACGCCGACACCGTCATCCAGCGGTACGAGGGCCTCTATCGGGAGCACGGCATCCTCGACGGCCTGCCGGTGCGGGCCGCGCCGTCGCTGCTGGACCAGCGGTTCGTGGCGATCCGTGAGGAGCTGCGACTGCCCGACGGCGCCCGGGTGGCGCTGCTGATGGACTTCGACGGCGACTATCCGGGCCTCGACGACCCGCAGACGTTCATCCGGATCCTCGACCCCCTCGCCGTACGGGCCCGCGACTTCGGCATCGATCTGGTCATCGCCCCGGTCGCCACCGCCGCAGTGGACGCCGACAACCGCCTGGTCGTCGACGGCGCGCCGGTCGACGCGCTGTTCCGGTTGTTCGTGCCCAACCGGGTCACCCCGACCGCCGGATTGGACGCGGTGACCGTGGCCCTCGCCGCCGGCACCCTACCGATGTTCGTGTCGGCGGCGGCCTGGCTGCTGGGCAACAAGACCACGTTCGCCTGGCTGTGGGAGGACGTGGACGGGCTGCCCGCCGACGACCAGACACTGATCCGCCGGCACGTGCCGTACACGGTGCCGTTGACCGCGGCGGTGCTCGACCGGGCCATCGCCGAGCAGGCCGCGCTGGTGGCGAAGCCGGCCGACGGTTCGGCCGGGCACGGTGTCCTGCTCGGCCCGGAGTTGAGCGCGGCGGACTGGGCCGACGGTGTGCGGGCCGCCGTCGACCAGGGCGGCGCCATCCTCCAGGAGTACCTGCCGACCGACCGGGTGTCGATGGACTTCGTCCAGATCGAGACGGGTGAGACGGTCACCGCCGACGTCCCGTACTCCCTGGCCCCATACCTGTTCGGTCGGCGCGCCTCTGGTGGCCTGGCGAGGGTCGGCTACCCCGGCTGCGACGGCATCCTCAACCTGGCCCACGGCGTCCTCCTCACCGGAATCCTCCTCACCGACTGACCGCGCCCCGGCCCGCCTGGCCATCGTTGACCATGAACTTATTGCCACGACACGCCGCCACGGAGGGCAACAACTTCATGATCAACGGCGTCGGTCGCGAAGGGGACGGTGGCCGGAGAGGGTGCGGAGGGTTTGGGCTGTCGCTATGGCGTCGCTGCGGGCGCTGCCGTGGCGGCCGTCGGTGCTGTAGAGGGTGGGGTCGGCCGTCAGAGGATGGTCGGTCAGGTGGACGTGGATCGTCCTCAGGCGTTCGGCGAGGGTGGCCGTGTGGGCGGACAGGCGGCGCATTCGCTCGCCCAGACCGCGCCGGAGGTGCTCGGGCACCGCCGGGCTGTGCGAGACGTCGAACATGCCCACCGTGATCACGTCGGCGCCAACGTCGCGCAGCGCGGTGATCATCGCGGTCAGCTCGGCGTCCACCGCCTCCGCGTCGTACGCCGGGTGAAAGGCGTTGTTGCCGCCGCAGACGACCAGCGCCAGGTCCGGTGCGAAGGCCAGCGCCGGGGCGAGCTGGGTGGCCCGCACCTGGTGCGCGCGCAGCCCGCGTCGACCCAGATTCCGGTACGCCAGCTCGGGGCTCACGGCCGTCAACTCGGCGGCGACCCGGTCGACCCACTGCACGTCCGGGTAGCCCGGTGTCGGCTCACACATGCCCTCCACGACGCTGTCACCGAGCGCCACGAACCGCCGCCACTGGTGCCCGTGCAGCAGTTCGGCGGCCTCCCCGGGGCGCAGACAGTACGGGTCAGTCGATTCGGTGGGCGTCGATGGCATGCCGGCACGCTAGCCGACCGCCGGGCTGCCCGGCCAGGCTCAGCCGGTCAGGCTGACCTCGGCCAGGTAGACACAGGTCCGCCCCTCGTGCGACGAGTAGTAACTCACCCACAGCAGGTCGTCGTGCCAGACCAGGCCGGGGTAGCTGGTGTCACCGCCGGACGGCAACGCGACCAGCTCGGTCAGCTCGCCCCGGCCCGGGTCGACGACGCAGATCGCGGTGCGGATCTCACCGTCGTGCAGGCGCACCCCGGCCAGCAGCAGCCCGTCGGGCAGTCGGAGCAGCGTCGGCCCGCCCACCTGGACACCCAGATCCGTCCAGGTCCAGTCCCGGTACGGCGGCACGGCCCGGCCGAGTTGTGCGGTCGCGCTGCCCGCGTCCCGCCGCAGTAGGCAGAGGGCGGTGCCGTCCGGCGTGAAGACCAGACCGGACTCGTTGGGGTACCCGTCCTCGAACAGCGTCGGCACCCAGGGACGCAGGTCAACGCCGTCCGTGCTGCGGTAGAGCCGGGCGAACCTCGGCTCCCGGGTGGCGTAGCCGACGCCGTACATCGCGTCGTCGTGCCAGGCCGCCCGCCACACCCAGACGCCCGGATCGCCCACCGGAGTCGGATCGCCCCAGGTGTGCCCGTCGGTGGAGAGCCAGGTCACCGTCTGGAACGTCGTGGTGACCGCGCCGGTGGCGGCCGCCGCCAGCAGTTGCAGCCGCCCGTCGGGTCGCGTCACGAAGCGCGGATCGCGCAGGTCGGCGCCGGCTTGCGCGATGACCGTCGCGGAGGTCCAGGCCCGGCCGTCGGTCGACGTCAGCACCCGGATCACGCCGTCGTCGCTGAGGTGGGTGCGGGCCTCCCGGAAGGCGCAGAACCAACGTCCGGCGTACCGGACGAGGTCGGTGAACGCGCTGTGCGGCGCGCTGTCGCCGATCCGGCGTACGGCGGTGACCTCGGCGGTGCGGCGGCGGGTGGGTGACGACGTCATGCGCGGCGGCCTCCAGGTGCGGTGACGACGACCGACGCTAGCCGTCCCCGGCCGACGCCCGCGCGGCCAGCAGCCGAACGTCCGACGAACAACGCGCGGACGCTGTCGGATAGGCGTCGTGGACGACGCGGCGTCGGCGCGCTGGTGTCGGCTGTTGGCACCCACCGCCCACCATGGGCGGTGGGCCGACCGTGGAATCCATCGGCGACGGAGGTGACCGCATGCTCGGTTCGTTCCTTCAGGCCCTCGCGTCGAAACTGGTCGAGGAGATCCTCAAGCTTCTCGTTCAGTGGCTGGCCCCAAAGGCGCTGCGGTCGGTGCCGCACCGCGCCTCGCCGAACTGCCCACGCTGCGGCGGGTACGGGGTCCGCCGTTGGGCGCCCGGCGGCATGTGGATGTTCCTGCCGTCCCTGCTGGCCTTCGCCTGGGGTTTCGGGTTCACACTGCTCGGCGTGCCGGTGGTCGTGCTCACCGTGGTCGCCGTGGTGGTCTCCGACGGCGTCGGCGGAGCGCCGGCCGCGCTGCTCGCGCCACTTGGCCTGTTGGTCCCCGCCGCGCTGATGGTCGCGGGCGCGTTCGGCCTGGCCCACTACCACAGCTACCCACCGAAGTGGTGCGCCCGCTGCCACGGCCGGTGGCCACGCCGGGAGCGGGACGAATACCTACGGGCGTCGGCCCCGGTGGTGACCTGCGGCTGCGGTCAGCGGCTCCGGGTGCCCCGCACGGCAGCCGGGACGCGACTGCGCTGCCCGCGCTGCCGTACCGAACACGCCACCCCGGCTGCCGCCGGCCGCTGACGGCCCGGGGCCCCTCCGGGTTCAGCGCGCCACGCTGTGCTCGGCGAGGAGTTCGCCGAGCACCCGCCCGGCCCACTCGGCCGTGGCCGGGTCCTCATCGTCCAGGGTGATCAGGGCCTTCCACAGGGCCCAGCCTCGTCCTCGGGCCCAGGTGGCGTCGTCGAGACCGAGCGCGGCGCGGAAGGCGGCGAGCGGTTTGCGCGGTGTCCGGAGGAGGGTGACATCAGGGGTAGCGCAGGTCGGGTCAAATGGAGGTCGTGGCGACCATCCGCGCTCGACTAGCCGCCGTCCGCGCCGCCTGGCGTGCCGGTGCCCCCACCGCAGCCCCCGTTCGCCCGACCCGCGGTGGACGGCCTCGGCCAGCTACCGTCGCACCGCGCGCCCTGCACCCCCGCCGACCGTCGACAACCCGGCTGGAGTTGGCCCCGAGCGCCCCCCTGGAACTCAAACCGGACCCGTGGCAACGGTTGCTCGGCCTGGGGAGCATCCTGTCGGTGATCGTCCTCGCCGTCGGGCTGTACGTCACCAACGCCGCCAACCGTGCGCAACAGGAGGCCGACCGTGAGCAGCGACGCCTCACCGCGCAGGGGCAGATCACCGATCGTTTCACCGCGTCGATCGAACAGTTGGGGCAGCCCGGCGCCGAGAAGGTGGACGTGCGCCTGGGTGCCATCTACGCCCTGCGACGGATCATGCGCGATTCCGCGGCCGACCGTCCTGCAGTGGTGCAGATCCTGTCGGCATTCGTCCGTGTCCACTCCACCGGCGGGGTGTCCGCTCCCACCCCGGCCCGCAGCGACAAGGCCGCGGGGGCGGCCGCCGTCGAGGCCACCCTGGCACTGCCCCCGGTGGACATCCAGGCCGCTCTGGCCGCGCTGGGCGACAGTGACTCGATCGGCGGCCGGCCGGATCTGACCCGCGTCGACCTGTCCCGCACCGACCTGCGCCGGATGGACCTGGCCGGAATGGACCTGACTCTGGCGAATCTGGAAGGGGCGAACCTGTCCGACGCCGATCTGACCGACGCGGACCTGGCCGGCGCCAACCTGACCGGCGTCGAACTGATCGGCACGGACGTGCGCGGCGCCAACCTCAGCGGGGTGGACCTGCAGCACGTGCAGATGGACCGGGCGCGACTGGAGCACGCCACCCTCACCGGGTCGAGCCTGGTCGAGGCGAGCCTGCGTTTTGCCGTGCTGACCGACGCGGACCTGTCCAGTACCGATCTGACCGACGCGGACCTGACGGGCGCGAACCTGACGGGCGCGGACCTGTTCGGCGTCGACCTGCTCGGCGTCGATTTGACCGAGGCGAACGTCGAGCGGGCGAGACTGCTCTCGGATTGGAACATCCAGTGCGCTGTCGTGAACGGGCAGACGCGCCTGCCGCCCGGAGTGACCCGGCCGGCAGCCGACGCCCACCGCGACGACCCCGAGTGCCGGGCCCGTCGGGCAGAGCGGGCAGCGGTGCGGTAGGACCTCGCGAGGCAGCTCGGGGTCGGTCAGGGTGTGGCGACGGGGGTGGGCCGGGCCGGTGTCTCCGGGCCGGAGGCCCTGCTCAGCAGCGGGTACGCGGTGACCACCAGGCACGCCGCCGCCATGATCAGCAGGGCCGGGGTGAGTCCCAGCGCGTCCACCGACCAGCCGCCGAGCAGCGCGCCGACCGGCAACCCGACGAACGCCAACGAACCGGCGATGCCGATCACCCGGGTCTGCAACTCCGGCGGCACCCGCTCGTAGAGCGCCACCCCGAGCAGCGGGTTGACCGCCGCGATGCCGATTCCGGACAGGAACGTCACCACGAGCACCACAGGCAGTTCGTCGCTGATCGCCAGCGCCACCAGCCGGGGCGTGCCGGCGACCAGCGCCCCGACCAGGAACGTCAGCCGCCGGGGAAGCCGGGGCCCGAGCGCTGTGAACACCAGGTTGCCCAGCAGCGCACCCGCCGAGAACGCGGCCAGCACCAGGCCGAGACCGCTCGGGCCGGGCAGTTCCCGGGCGACCCAGACCGGGATGTAGACGGCCACGCTGGCGTTGGCCACCATGTTCAGGGCCGAGATGACGGCGAGCATGCCGAGCAGCGGCCGGTCCCGGCCCAGGTAACTGAAGCCACCCCGCAGGGCGCGCAGGTAACTCTCCGGTTGGGCGGGTTGCGTCGGGACGGCCGGCGGGCGGACCAGGAGACCGATGAGCAGCGCGCAGACCCCGAAGCTGGCCGCGTCGATGAGGATCGCCTCGGTCACCCCGAAGACGGCGATCAGCAGACCGCCCACTGCGGCGCCGAACAGTGTCACCACGCGGCTGAGCCCGTCGTACGCGGAGGTCAGCCGGATCAGCGGCACTCCGGCGGCCTCCGCGACCGGGCGGAACATTACGTGCTTCACCCGGTCCCCGATGCCCCGCAGCGCGCCGGCCACCGCGACGAGCGCCACCAGCGGGACGAAGCCCAACCACGGGGTCAGCGCCACGACGACCATCACCACCGCGCTGCCCGCGTCGCAGAGGATCGAGGTACGGCGCAGACCGATCCGGTCCGCCCACGGCGTGCCCAACGCGCTGGACAGCAGGTACGGCAGGGTCTCGGCGAACGCGACAAGGCCCATCTTGGTGGGGCTGCCGGTGGTGACCAGCACCAGCCACGGAATGGTCACCACCGAGATGCGGGTGCCCAGGTTGGAGATCAGGTCGGCGCTGACCAGGACGACCAGTTGCCGGCGGGGGGTCACGCCCCGACCGCCGCCGCCCGACGGGCCGCGTACCGCGTGCGCAGCGCCCGCTTGTCCACCTTCATCGACCGGTTCACCGGAAGCCGGTCGAGGAACTCCACAGCGGCCGGCGCCCACATCTCGTTGAGTTCGGCGGTCACCAGGTCGATCAGTTCCGCCCCGGTGACCGTCGCGCCCGGCCCGAGCACCACGTACGCGTACGGCACCTCGCCGACCGTCTCGTCCGGCACGCCGATCACGGCGGCGGCCCGTACCTGGGGGTGCCCGACCAGCACGTCCTCGATGGGACGGCAAAAGATCGCCCAGTTCCGGCGATGCGTGACGATCATGTCGTGCGCCCGGTCGACGAGGTAGAGGTAGCCGTCGTCGTCGAGGTGGCCGATGTCGCGGGTCCGCACCCACCCGTCGACCAGCGTCTGCGCGGTCAGCTCGGGCTGACCGTGGTAGCCGGCGAAGCTCAGTCGGGTCCGCACCCACACCTCGCCGTCACGCCCCGGCGGCAGCACCGTGCCGTCGTCGTCGCGGATCTCGATCCGCACGTCGCCGTAGGGGCGGCCGCAGGAGCGCAACCGCTCCGGGTGCTCCGGGTCGTCGGTCAACCCCGGCAGCGCGGTGATCACCACGGCTTCGCTGAGGCCGTACACGATGCGCAGCACCGGGCCGAACCGCGCGATGGCCTGGCGCAGCCGGGCGGGCGCGGCGGGCCCCGCTCCCACGTTGAACATGAACAGTGCGGAGAAGTCCGCGCCGACCAGCGCCGGGTGGTCCAACACCTCGTAGAGCATCGGCGGGGTGACGAAGGTCGAGGTGATCCGCTCCCGCTGCACGGTGTCCACGAAGGCCACCGGGTCCCAGTCGTCACGCAGGAACAGCACCCCGCCGGTGAACAGGTTGAACAGTGTGGTGATCTGCCCGCTGGCCAGCCACATCGGCGAGTGCGACAGGTGCCGCAGCAGCGGGAACCCGGCGGCGCGGAACTCGGCGGCCAGGGCGAGGATCTGGGCGTAGAAGCTCTCCCGGTGGTGCACCAGCTTGGGGCTGCCGGTGGTGCCGCTGGTCTGCAGGAACGACTCGGGCGCCGACTCGGACGCCGGCAGCTCCGCCACGTCGGCGTCACTGTCGGCGGTGAGGTCGGGGCCGGCGCCGCCCGCGCCCAGACAGCAGACCGGTGTGCCGGGCAGCGCGGCGGCCAGCCCCGGGCCCAGACTGGCCCGGTCCCGGGCGTCGTAGACCAGGGCGTCCGGGCGGGCCAAGCGGATGAACTCGTCGACCTCCCGGCGCGCGGTCACCGGGGCGACCCACATCGTCCGGCAGCCGAGCAGGTGCAGGGCGAGTTGCAGCAGTGGACCCTCCACCGCGTTCGCGACGGTCACCAGCACCGCCGACCCGGGCCGTACGCCGTGCCGGGTCAACGTCGCGGCCATCGCCCGGACCCGCGTGGCGGCCTCGGTGTAGGTGAGTCGCCGATCGGCGCCGACCAACGCCTCCCGATCGCCGAATTCGGCGAAGAGGTCCAACACCCTGTGCACGTAGCTAGTGGTGTGCCCGGGTCCGTCAGTCATCCGGCAGCCCCCATCCGAGAAAGCGGCGGTCCCCGGGCAGCTCCCGGTGACGACGCGACGGTGGCGCGCTCGGGCGACCGCACCGCCGCCGCCTGGAAGCCTAGGCGGGAAACGGCTGGTCGGAACCGTGCCGACGGGCGGTCCGAGCGGCCCGCCGGACATTTGATCGCGTCGATCAGGTTGATTGACGCCCGTCAGCGGCGGCGGCTAGGTTTCTGGACCATCGTCCAGGCGGGCGCCGTCAGCGGACGGCCCTGGGCTGCCACACGATGGAGGTTCCATGGCAACGGCAACCCCGAAGAGATGGCCTGTCATCGCCGCCGCGGCCGCGCTGTTGGTCGCCGGCGCACCTGCCGTCGTCGCCAGCGCCGGCCCGTCCGGCACCGCCGCCAGCCGACCCGAGCGCGCCGAGTGGGCGGGCAGTTGGGCCACCGCTGTCACCCGGGGCAACTCGGTCGGGTTGACCAATACCGGCCTCAACAACCAGAGCGTCCGGATGATCGTGCACGTCTCAGTAGGCGGCCCGGCGCTGCGGGTCCGCCTGAGCAACCTCTACGGCGAGCAGGCGGTCTCTGTCGGTCGCGCCACAGTCGCCCGGCCGAACACCGCGACCCCCGACGACCTCTCCGACATCGACGCCGCCTCGGTACGTCCGCTGACCTTCACCGGTGCCACCACGGCGACCATGAACCGGGGCGCCGAGCTGCTCAGCGACCCGTTGGCCTTCCCGGTCGCGGACGACAGCGACCTCGTGGTCACAGTGCACTTCCCGACGCCGACCGGCCCGACCACGTTCCACGGGCAGTCCCAGCAGGCCAACTTCATCGGCGCCGGGGATCTGACCGGGGTGGCCGAGGGCACCGGGTTCACCACCCGTCCCACCTGCTGCTGGTTCTTCCTCTCCGGGGTCGACGTGCAGCGCAAGGGCAGCCCCGGCGCGCTGGTGGTGCTCAGCGACTCCATCGGTGACGGCAACGGCAGCACCGTCAACGCCAACCGGCGCTGGCCCGACCTGCTCTCCGACCGGCTGCTCGCCGACCGGCCCGACAAGCGCACCCCCGGCGTGCTCAACCTGAGCCTGGCCGGAAACCGGCTCAACCACGAGGGCACCGAGCCCGGCGACGGCAACTACCCGGGCTACTACCAGCTCGGCCCGAACGCGGCGGCCCGGCTCAACGAGGACGTGTTCGGCCAGACCGGGGTGCGTAGCGTCGTCACCCACCTGGGCATCAACGACATCTGGATGTCGAACGACTCACCCGAGGCGATCATCGGCACGCTGCGGCAGATCAACCAGCAGCTCCAGCAGCGCGGGCTGACCAGTCTGGTGGCCACGCTGACGCCGTACGAGGGGCACGGCGTTCCGGGCGTGTGGACGCCGCAGAAGGAGGCCACCCGCCAGGCGGTGAACGCGTACCTGCGCGGCAGTCGGGAGTTCGACGGGCTGCTCGACTTCGACCGGGTGCTGCGCGACCCGGCACGGCCCAGCCAACTGCTGCCCGCGTACGACTCGGGGGACCACATCCACCCGAACGACGCCGGCAACCAGGCACTGGCAAACGCCGTGCCGCTGCGGCTGCTCGACCTGTGACCCGGGCCGGGGGCGGCGGGTGATCCCCGCCGCCCCCGGTCACCCACATCGGCGGGGGAGGAGTTGGCAGTGGACGTGGACGAGATACTCACCGGCCTGTACAGCGAGGAGGGCAGACAGGACCCGTACCCGTGGTACGCGGACCTGCACCGGCTCGGCCCGATCAGCGCGGTGCCGGCGCGCGCCGAGCACCGGACGGTGGCCGCCGTCGCTGTCGGCTACGACCTCGTCGACGGGCTGCTGCGCGATCCGGAGTGGACGAAACAGCCGCCGCCGGGCTGGGAGGCGCAGGAGATCCTGCGGGCCTTCCAAACCTCGATGATGTTCGTCAACCCGCCGGATCACACTCGGATGCGGCACGTCTTCTCCCGTACCTTCACGCCGCGCCGGCTTGGCGCGTTGGAACCGGTGATCCTGCGGGTGGTCGACGAACTGCTGGACCGGATGGCGGACGCCGGGGAGGGCGTTGTCGACTTCGTGGCCGACTTCGCATACCCGATTCCGGCCCTGGTGATGGCCGAGTTCATCGGCATCCCGGCCGCGGAGTTGCAGTGGTACCGCGAGCGGGTGGAGTGGATCGACGAGTTCCTGGACGTGGCGGGGAAGACCCCGCAGCGGCTGGCCGCGGCCAACACCGCCGCGCGGGAGTTGCGGGCCTTCTACCGGGAGCTGCTCGGGCACCGCCGCCGGGTGCCCGGGGACGACCTGCTCAGCGCGTTGGTCGAGGCGCTCGACTCCGGGGAGGTGGAGCTGACCGAGGAGGAACTGGTCAGCAACCTGATCGTGCTGTTCAACGCCAGCTTCGTCACCACCGTCTACATGTTCAGCAACGGGCTGCCGTTGCTGCTGGCCCACCCGGAGACCGTCGCGGCGCTGCCCACCGACGCCACGTTGGCGCAGGGTTGCGTCGACGAGGTGCTGCGGTTGGCGAGCCCCGTGCACTTCCTGGCCCGCGCCGCGCCGGCCGACACGGTGCTGCACGGCGTGCCGGTCGCCACTGACGACAACGTGCTCATCATGATCGGGGCCGCCAACCGGGACCCGGCCCGCTTCCCGGCACCGGACACCTTCGACCCGACCCGTTCCGGCCCTCCGTCGCTGGCCTTCGGGGTGGGCCCGCACTTCTGCCTCGGCGCGGCGGTGTCGCGGTTGGAGGGCCGCCTCGCGCTGCCCCGGCTGTTCGCCCGGTTCCCCGCGCTGACGGTCACCGAGACGCCGACGTACAGCGGCAGCCTGTTTCTGCGCGGCATCGACACGTTGCTGGTCAACACCGGTGGATAGGAGCGACATGGCAGTGCACCCGGAGGTGGCGGCCTACCGGGCGGCCCGTGCCGCGGCCGGCACCCCGCCGCTGTACGCACAGACCCTGTCCGAGGCGCGCGCCGCGGACCTGGCCGCGATCCGCGCCGGCAGCGGCGCGGTCGAGCCGGTGGCCGAGGTACGCGACGAGCGGATCCCCGGGCCCGCCGGTGAGCTGCGGCTGCGGGTGTACCGGCCGACGGGTTCGGGTCCGCTGCCCACAGTGCTGTACTTCTTCGGCGGCGGCTGGACGCTCGGCAGCATCGACACCGCCGACGGCATCTGCCGGCGCCTGGCCAACGCGGTGCCCTGTCAGGTGATCACCGTCGGCTACCGCCTCGCCCCGGAGCACCCCTTCCCGGCGGCGGTGCACGACTGCCACGCCGCCACCTCGTGGATCGCCAGGCACGCCGAGGAGCTGGGCGTGGACCCGACCCGGCTGGCGGTGGGGGGCGACAGTGCCGGCGGGAACCTGGCCGCCGCGGTCACCCTGCTCAGCCGTGGCGACGGGCCGCCGCTCGCCGCGCAGCTGCTGGTCTATCCGAACACCGACCAGAGCGGCGAACCGGCCGGGGACGACGACCCGGCGCTGTTCAACAGCCGTTCGGTCGCCTGGTACCGGAGGCTCTACCTGGCCGACCCGGCGCACGCCAAGAATCCGCTGGCCTCGCCGCTGCTCTCCGACGACCTGTCCGGGTTGCCGCCGGCGCTGGTGATCACCGCCGAACTGGATCCCCTGTGCGGCGAGGGACAGCGGTACGCCGAGCGGTTGCGCGACGCCGGTGTGTCCACCCGGTTGGAGCACTACCCGGGCATGATCCACGGATTCTTCGCCATGCCGGGCACCTTCACCGACGGGCGGCGCGCGCAGGAAAGCGCCGCGGCCTTCCTCCGCGAGCGCTTCGGGCTCCCGGCCAGGCCGAGCGGGGTGCGTGAGCCGGCCGAGCCGGATGCCGCGACGGGCCCGGGCGATGGGTGAGCGGGTGTTGGCCGACCTGCCGGCCGTGGCGCTCGCCGACTACGCCGAGCGCGCCCGGGCCGTGCTGCCGCCGGACGTGTGGGACTACCTGGCCGGCGGCAGCGCGTCGGAGGTGACCCTCGCCGCGAACCGTCGCGCGCTGGACCGGGTCGCGGTGCTGCCCCGGGTGCTGCGCGGGGTGGACACCGTCGACCTCGGCACCCACCTGCTCGGCCGTCGGTACGCCATGCCGGTCGGGGTGGCGCCGATGGCGTACCAGCGGTTGGTGCACCCGGACGGAGAGCTGGGTCTGGCGGCGGCGGCCGGCGCGGCCGGAATCCCGTACCTGGCCAGCACGCTGGGCAGCACCCCCATCGAACAGGTCACCGGGGCCGGCGCGGACGTCTGGTTCCAGCTCTACTGGCTGCGCGACCGGGCGCTCGTCCGCGACCTGCTGGACCGGGTCGTCGCGGCCGGGTGCCGGGCGCTGGTGGTCACGGTGGACGTCCCGGTGCTCGGCCGACGTCCCCGGGACCTGCGCAACGCGTTCCGGCTGCCGGCCGAGGTGGTCGCCGCGAACCTTCCCGACGGTCGCGACGCGCTGGCGCACTCCGGTGCCCCCGGGGTGTCCGCGATCGCCGCGCACACCGCCGCGTCGTTCGCGCCAGCGCTGCGCTGGGCCGACCTGGCGTGGCTGCGCGAGCAGGTCGACCTGCCGCTGGTGGTCAAGGGGCTGCTGGACCCGCGCGACGCGACCGAGGCGGTACGGGTCGGCGCGGACGCGGTGGTCGTCTCCAACCACGGCGGGCGGCAACTGGACGGCTCACCGGCGAGCGTCACCATGCTGCCGGAGGTTGTCGACGCGGTCGGGGACGACTGCCAGGTGCTGCTGGACAGCGGCATCCGGTGCGGCACCGACGTGCTGCGGGCGCTGGCGTTGGGCGCGGCCGGGGTGCTGGTCGGCCGGCCGCTGCTCTGGGCCCTCGCCGCCGGTGGCGAACCGGCCGCCCGGGACGCGTTGGGGCTGCTCGTCGCCGAGTTGACCGATGCGCTCACCCTGGCCGGCTGCGCCGACGTGGTGGCGGCCGGCGAGCTGCGCACCCTCGGGGTGGGCTGAGGGGTGAGCGCCCCCGAACCGGTCGACCTGACCGTCGCCGACCTGCACCCCGCGCTGGGCGATCCGGCGCTGACCTCGATGAACTTCCTCAACGAGGTGTCCGAGCGCTACCCGGCGGCGGTGTCCCTCGCGGCCGGACGGCCATACGAGGAGTTCTTCGACCTCGCGGCGGTGCACCGGCACCTGGACACCTTCCACCGGCACCTCCTCGACGACCTGGGGCACCGACCCGAGCAGGCCCGGCGGCTGCTGCTGCAGTACGGCCGGACCAAGGGCATCGTGCACCACCTGATCGCCCGCAACCTCGCGGTCGACGAGGGGATCACCGTCGACCCGGAGGACGTGGTGGTGACCGTCGGCTGCCAGGAGGCCATGTTCCTGGTGCTGCGGGCGTTGCGGGCCGGGCCGACCGATGTGCTGCTCGCTGTCGCCCCGACCTACGTCGGGCTGACCGGGGCGGCACGGCTGGTGGACCTGCCGGTGTGGCCGGTCGCCGGTGGGTCAGCCGGGGTCGACCTCGCCGACCTGGCCACCCAGGTGCACCGCGTCCGGGCGGCGGGGCTGCGTCCACGCGCCTGCTACCTCATGCCGGACTTCGCCAACCCCTCCGGGGTCAGCATCGACACCGCCGACCGCCAACGGCTGCTGGACCTGGCCGGGCAGGAGGACCTGCTGCTGCTGGAGGACAACCCGTACGGCCTGTTCCACAGCGACGACGGACCACGCCCGCCCACCCTGAAGGCGTTGGACACCGGCCGGCGGGTCGTCTACCTCGGCTCGTTCGCCAAGACCGTGCTCCCCGGCGCACGGGTGGGTTACGTCGTCGCCGACCAGCGGGTTGCCGGCCCGGACGGGCGGGTCGGCCCGCTCGCCGACCAACTCGCCATGATCAAGAGCATGGTCACCGTCAACACGTCGCCGATCGCGCAGGCGGTGATCGGCGGCCGGCTGCTGGAGCACGGATGCAGCCTGGTGGCCGCGAACACCCGGGAGCGGTCCGCGTACACACGGAATCTGCGCCACCTGGTGGCCGGGCTCACCCGGCGCTTTCCCGATCAGCCGGACCGGCCGGACCGACCCGCGGTGCGGTGGACGGTGCCGGCCGGCGGGTTCTTCGTGGTGGTGACAGTGCCGTTCCCGGTCGACGACGCGCTGCTGGACCGCTCGGGGCGCGACTACGGGGTGCTGTGGACGCCGATGGCGCACTTCTACGACGACACCGCGCCGGTCCACGCGTTGCGGTTGTCGGTCAGCGCTGTCACACCGGAACAGATCGACCTCGGGCTGGATCGGCTCGCGGCGCTGATCACCGACGAGGTGGCGCGCCGGGCGGGTTGACACACCGCGTTCATCGGATGGCAATGCGCGACGACCCGCGTGCCGCCGTCCTGGTTGGACGGTCATAATAAACCGCATGGTTGCCTGGGAGTACGCCCTGCTCGTCCGTCGCTATCAGGGACAGGGCCGCAATTTTCACGTCTCGTTCGTCTGGTACGCCCCGGACGGGTCACGCAAGGACATCACCGCCTACGGCGACACCGCCATCGCGCACCTCAACCGCGCCGGCCGGGAGGGGTGGGAGCTGGTGTCCGCCGCCGAGGACGTCAACAACGTCCAGGGCAGCACCGAGGTCCACCGCTACCACCTGAAGCGCCCGATGGACTGAGGACCCCCCCGCCCCCCGCGTCGATCATGGGATCGTGGTGGTGGACGACAGTCGTGCACCAGCCCGGATCGGGCACCACAACTCCATGATCGACGCGGTCGAGGGGCTAGCTCAGGTCGATACCGGGGTAGAGGGGGTACGTGGCCAGCAGATCGGTGGCCTGCCGGGCCACCTTGTCGGCCAGGCCGGCGTCCAGGTTGTACTTCGCCTTCGACGGGGTGCCGTCGGCGTTGGCGCCGGCGGTGGTCTGGGTCAGCACGGTGTGGATCAGCTCGGCGGTCTGGTCCATCTCGGCGGTGCCCAGGCCCCGAGTGGTCAGCGCCGGGGTGCCGATCCGGATGCCCGACGTGTACCAGGCGCCGTTCGGGTCCTGCGGGACCGAGTTGCGGTTGGTGACGATGCCCGAGTCGAGCAGGGCCTGCTCGGCCTGCCGGCCGGTGAGCCCGTAGCCGGACACGTCGATCAGCACCAGGTGGTTGTCGGTGCCGCCGGTGACCAGCGTGGCGCCCCGGCTCAGCAGCCCCTCGGCGAGCGCCTGCGCGTTGTCGACGATCCGCTGGGCGTAGTCGGCGAAGTCGGGCCGGCGGGCCTCGGCGAGCGCGACCGCCTTGGCCGCCATCACGTGCGGCAGCGGGCCGCCGAGCACCATCGGGCAGCCCCGGTCCACCTGGTCGGCCAACTCCGGCTGGCAGAGCACCATGCCGCCGCGCGGGCCGCGCAACGACTTGTGCGTGGTGGTCGTGACGATGTGCGCGTGCGGCACCGGGTCGAAGTCGCCGGTGAACACCTTGCCGGCCACCAGGCCCGCGAAGTGCGCCATGTCGACCATGAAGGTGGCGCCGACCGAGTCGGCGATCTCGCGCAGGATCCGGAAGTTCACCTTCCGGGGGTACGCCGAGTAGCCGCCCACCAGGATCAGCGGCTTGAACTCGCGGGCGGCCTCGGCCAGCCGGTCGTAGTCGATCAGGCCGGTCGCCGGGTCGGTGCCGTAGCTGCGCTGGTCGAACATCTTGCCGGAGATGTTCGGCCGGAAGCCGTGGGTGAGGTGGCCGCCGGCGTCCAGCGACATGCCGAGCATCCGCTGGTTGCCCAGTTCGCGGCGCAGCGCGAACCAGTCGGCCTCGGTGAGGTCGTTGACCTGGCGGACCTGGGCCTTCTTCAGCGCGGGAGATTCCACCCGGTCGGCCAGCACCGCCCAGAAGGCGACCAGGTTGGCGTCGATGCCCGAGTGCGGCTGCACGTACGCGTGCGCGGCGCCGAACAGCTCCCGGGCGTGCTCGGCGGCGAGCGCCTCGACGGTGTCGACGTTCTGGCAGCCGGCGTAGAAGCGGCGGCCGACGGTGCCCTCGGCGTACTTGTCGCTGAACCAGTTGCCCATGGCCAGCAGGGTCGCCGGGGAGGCGTAATTTTCGCTGGCGATCAGCTTGAGCGACTCCCGCTGGTCGGTCAGCTCGGCGCCGATGGCGTCGGCGACCCGCGGCTCTACAGCCCGGATCACCTCAAGGGCACTCCGGAATGCGGTGGATTCGGCGTTGCGGGACATGCGACCTCCAACAGACGTGCGGGAAGGCCCAGGCGCTCGGCAAACGTCCACGTGACGAGGCCGCTCCCCGATGGTTCTCCATCCCCACGCGCCAGTAACGGCCCGGAAGGATCCTACCGGGCCGGAACCGGCCGTTCGGGCCGCCCTCCGGGAGGCGACCCCGCCAACGTGATTGGGCGGTGCGTCGCGGGGCACACGGTAGGAGACCACCGCACCGTCACGGGTGCGGTCAGGGTTCGTACAGAAGGAGTCGAGAACATGACCACACCCACCTCCGACCGGCCGCTCGCCCTGGTGACCGGGGCCTCCAGCGGAATCGGGTACGAGCTCGCGGCGCAGTTCGTCGAGCACGGCTTCGACCTGGTGATCGCCGCCGAGGACGACGGCATCGAGGCGGCCGCGCAGAAGCTGCGCCGCGACGGGGGCCCGCAGATCTGGTCGGTCCGCGTCGACCTGGCCCGCGAGCAGGGCGTGACGGAACTCGTGGCCGCCGTCACCGCGACCGGACGGCCGCTGGACGCGCTGGCGCTCAACGCCGGTCGGGGCGCCGGTGGCGCCTTCGTCGGCGGCACGGACCTCGCCGACGAGCTGGAGATCGTCGACCTCAACGTGCGGTCGACGGTGCACCTGGCGAAGCGGCTGTTGCCCGGGATGGTCGAGCGGGGCACGGGCCGGGTCCTCTTCACCTCGTCGATCGCCTCCACCATGCCGGGGCCGTTCCAGGCGGTCTACAACGCGTCGAAGTCGTTCGTGCAGTCCTTCGCCGAGGCGCTGCGCAACGAGCTGAAGGACACCGGCGTCACGGTGACCTCGCTGATGCCCGGGCCGACCGACACGGAGTTCTTCGACCGGGCCGACATGGAGGACACCCGGGTGGGCTCGGGCAAGAAGGACGACCCGGCGAAGGTCGCCGAGCAGGGCTTCGAGGCGATGATGAGGGGTGATCAGACGATCACCGCCGGCTCGCTGATGAACAAGGTGCAGACGGCCGCCGGCAAGATCATTCCGGACAAGCTCAAGTCCGAGCAGCACCGCAGGATGGCCGAGCCGGGATCGGGCACCTGACCCGTGACGCACGACGAAGGGCCCGGCACGGTGCCGGGCCCTTCGGTGTGAGCGGGTGCCTCAGGCCGTCACCGCATCGAGCGCCTTCTTGATCGCCTTCGGCGCGGTGGGGGTCCGCGGCGCGTCCGCGCGCAAGGCGATCATCTTCTCGCCGATCTCCTGGAGCTGCTTGCGGCCCAGCGCGTCGCGGACCTTGGGGAACCACTCCTGTTCTTCCTCCTCGACGTGGTGGGTGACGTTCTCGATCAGCACCGTCGTCTTGGCGTTGAACCGCTCGTCGTCGGCGTCCATGCTGGCCAGCTCGGCGCAGAGCACATCGGCGACGTGGTGTTCCTCGTACGACTCGAGGATGTCGTCCTCGAGGTCGGGCAGCAACCGGCGAACCTCCGGATACATCACCTCGTTCTCCAGGTAGGTGTGCACGGTCAGTGCCTCCAGGATCTGGTCCACCAGCTTCTGCCGCTGGCTCGCCGGCCCCTCCTCGGCGTCCTGGAAGGCCTTGAACAGGCGGCGCATTTCCTTGTGGTCCTCTTTGAGCAGGACGATGGCATCGGTCGACACCGGTATGACCTCCCTGAAGAGTCTCGGCTGGTGGAGTTCCGGTACCCCGGCGCCGATTGCGGAAACAGGTGAAACCGCCTCAGACCATCGCCAGGGTGCGGGGGATCTCGTCGAGCAACTCCCGAGCCAGAAAACCGATCCGGCCGTAGCGCGGAATCAGCCGCTGGCCGCTCACCGAGTGCGCGAACGAGCCCCAGCAGGCCGCCTGCGCCGGGTCGGCGCCCCGGGACAGCAGCCCCGCCAGCAACCCGGCGAGCACGTCCCCGCTGCCGGAGGTGCCCAGCCCGGCGTCGCCGCTCTCCTCCCGCCAGCCCCGACCGTCCGGGGCGGCCACGTGCCCGTACAGCGACACGACCGCCTCGTACCGCGCGGCCAACTCGGCCGCCTCGGCGTCCAGGTCGTCGCCCGGCTCCCGCCCGAGCAGGTGCCCGGCCTCGGTCACGTTGGGGGTGAGCACCACGGGCCGACCCGAGCCGACCAGCAGGTCCGGTGCGTGGCTGAGCGCACCCAGGGCGTACGCGTCGAGTACCAGCGACGTGTCCGGACGGGCCGCCTCCAGAACCAGGCCCAGCAGGCGGTTGGTCTCGTCGATCGCCTTCAGACCGGGGCCGACCGCCACCACGTCGGCCTGCGCGACCAGGTCGCCGAGCTGCCCGTCGCGATCCGCGGCCACCGCGCCGTCGGAGGTCTCCGGCAACCCGATCACCAGCGCCTCGGGCACCTGGATGCTCAGCGCGGCCGCGGTGGACTCGGCGGCGGCCAACTGGAGCACCCCGGCACCGGCGCGCAGCGCGGCCACCCCGGCGAGCAGCACCGCGCCCGGCGTGAAGCGGGAACCGCCGACCACCAGCACCGTGCCCCGGCTCTCCTTTCCCCCGACCGGCACCGGCAGCGCCCAGTCCCGCAACAACGCCGGGGTGATCACCTTCACCTCAGACCGGCTCGGCATGGATCTCGTCCTCCCTGGTCGGCTGGGCGCCCTGCTGACGCAGGTGCGCGACATCGTTGAAGGCGGTGAGGGCCAGGCGGTCCTCGCCGTCCGCCGACCACTCGGTGATCGAACAGTTGGCGATCACGTCCTGCCGGGTCAGCGCCATCAGCTCGTCCTCGGTCAACCCCTCCAGCAGATAGCGAAGCAGGAAGACCAGCGCGTCGTGGCCGAAGAGCAGCACCCGACAACCCTCGTGGTCGCGGCGCAGGTCGCCCAGCAGCGTCCGCAGCCGCAACGCCACGTCCGTCCAGGACTCCCCGCCCGGCGGCCGGTAGTAGAACTTGCCCAACCGCTCCCGGCGCTCGGCCTCGTCCGGGTACCGTCGGCGCACCCCGTGCCCGGTCAGCCCGTCCAGGACGCCCAGTTCCCGGTCGCGCAGCCGCTCGTCGCGGTGCACGGGAATGTCGGTGCCGGCCAGCGCCAGCCGCGAGGTCTGCACCGCGCGCAGGTACGGCGACACCACCGCCACGTCCGGTCGCCTCGCGTCCGGAAGCTCGGCCAGCCAACGGCCGGTCGCCCGAGCCTGCTCCTCGCCGGTCGGGGAGAGTGGCACGTCGGCGTCGCGGTGGGTGAGGTCGATCAGCTCCGCGCCCGACGCCTCGGCGTGCGTCGCCGCGACGTTCGCGGTGCTCTCGCCGTGCCGGACGATCCACAGGGTTGCCAGTTCCGCCATGCGGCCCCCCTACCCGGCACGAGCGTCCGGTAATCGGACCGCCGTCCGCCGCCTAGCGGCGGCTCTGCCAGGGACGCAGCCCTGCCTGGAGCGTCGACTCGTCGCGTCGGCGGAAGAGGTACGTGAAGGACTGGGCGGCGAGGGCCAGGAGTACCGCTCCCGTCCAGGCCCAGGGGACCATCGGAGCGGAGTGGCGTACCGCGAGGACGCCCAGCACCGGCGCGGCGGCGACGAAGACGGACAGCGCGGTTGTGCTGACGGTTTGTCGAAAGCGCGCCGAGATGGCGAAGGTCGACCTGTCGTAGACGAGCAGAGCGGCGCCGAAGAGGGCCGCGGCCGCCACTGCCACGCCCACCGAGGAGGTGATCTTCGCGAAGGTGACAGGTAGGGCGATGAGGAAGGGGAAGACACCGCCGAACTCCGACAGCACGTTGCCCCATTTGGTGTACCTGCCGAAGCTGTTGGTTCGCAGCCGGGCCAGCTCACCGGAGGTGTTGGCATAGATGATCAGCGACGCGGTGGTGGCCAGGGCCGAGCACATCAGCAGCACCCGGACCCCATCGGGATAGTTCGGGGAGGCGAACGACAGGCCGAGCACGAACGCGATCGAGGCGAGGATGCCGCTGGAGAAGGCGATCCCGGCGGCGCTCTCGTCGGACTGCAGGGCCGCGAAGTCCTCCTTCTCGAATCGGGACAGCTCCAGGGCCGGCCCGGCGGGCAGGTTCACCAGTCCGGTGATGACGTTCTGCTCGCTGGCCAGCAGGGTGGCGATCTGCGACGACGCGGCAACCGGGATCAGATAGCGCTCGTCGGCGTCGACGTACTCGACCCGTGACTTGTGCTGGCAGTAGTAGCGGTCGCGTCCCGGGCCGAAGTAGTCCGGCACGATGGTGCGCACAACGAACCCGCGAGACAGCAGGAGCCCGAGCATGGCCAGGTTCTCCGGGCTGGTCACCGTGGAGATGGTCGGGTGGGGCTGCACCCCGAACGCCCGCGCCCGGGCCACGAAGTCGTCGAGCAGTGCCGCACCCACACCGGTGCGCCGCCGATCCGGGTGCACCCCGAGCCCACTCAGGTAGAGGTGATGGGCGCTCGGCAACTCGTACTGGAGGAAGCCGACGATCTCCGTGCCGGCGCGGACCACCCGGACGTGCCCGGCCGCGACGCCGTTCTCGATCTCGCTCGGCGCCGCTGGCTCGTACGCCGGGTCGCCGGGCGGGAAACAGAGCGCGTCGAGGGCGAGCAGGGCGGGGATGTCCTCGGTCGACGCGTCGTCGATCCGGACGGTGGCTGCCCCGCCCGATCCGGTCTTCTGCTGGCGCACGACGCCATCCTGCCCGACCGGGTCAAGGAGTGCGATCGACGCCGGTCGGTGCCCGGGGGGCCGTCGGGTTCGGGACAGCGCAGCGACACCTCGATGGGGAACAATGTCCGCTGATCGCGGTTCGTGCGCTGCTGATCACCCGGCCGCCGCGTACTCTCGGGGCGTGGCCACGGCGGCGGAGGAGATCCAGGTGGGGGAGCGGCTCGTCCGCGTCTCCAGCCCCGACAAGCCGTACTTTCCCGAGCGCGGGCTGACCAAGCTGGACGTTGTCCGCTACTTCCTGGCGGTGGGCGACGGCATCCTGCGGGCGTTGCGGGATCGGCCGACCATGCTGGAACGCTGGCCGCGCGGTGTCTTCGAGGGCGCGACGATCGCTACCCGCCAGACCAACAGGGGCGACGCGTTCTACCAGAAGCGGCTGCCGGCCGGCGCGCCCGAGTGGGTACGGACCGCGCACATCACCTTCCCCAGTGGCCGTACCGCCGACGAGGTCGCGCCGAGCGAGTTGGCAGTGGTCATCTGGGCGGCCAACCTGGGCACACTACGGTTCCACCCGTGGCCGGTCACCGCCGCCGACGTGGAACGTCCCGACCAGCTGCGCATCGACCTGGACCCGATGCCCGGCGTGGGCTTCGACCAGGTGGTGCCGGTGGCGCACGAGGTGCGGGCGTTCCTCGCCGAGCTGGGCATGACCGGCTACCCGAAGACCACCGGCGGTCGCGGGCTGCACGTCTACCTGTCGATCGAGCCGCGGTGGAGCTTCGGTGAGTGCCGCCGGGCGGTGCTCGCGCTGGGTCGGGAGATGCAGCGCCGGCTGCCGGACCTGGTCACCACCACCTGGTGGCGCGAGCAGCGGGACCGGCCGGTCTTCGTCGACTACAACCAGATGGCCCGCGACCACACGGTGACCTCGGCGTACTCGATCCGGCCGACGCCGGCCGCGCTGGTGTCCGCGCCGCTGGACTGGTCGGAGCTGGACCAGGTCCGTCCGGAGGACTTCGACGTGCTCAGCATGCCGGCCCGGTTCGCCGAGCGCGGCGACCCGCACGCCGGCCTGGACGGTGACCGGCACTCGCTGGAACCGCTGCTGGAGCTGGCCGACCGCGACGGGCTGGAGGCCCCGCCGGAGCGCTGAGCCCGGCGCTCACGCCCAGGGGCTGCCGGCCCCGTCGAACTCCTCGAAGACCAGCCAGGTGCGGGTGGACAGCACCCCGGGAATGCTCTGCACCCGGCCCAGCACCACGTCGCGCAGCGCGGCGTTGTCCGGGGCGCGCACCAGCGCGAGCACGTCGTGGTCACCGCCGAGCAGCGCCGCGTGCTCGATGTAGCGCACCCGGGCCAGCTCGGCCGACACCTCCCGCCAGGTGTTCTGCTCGATGGTCAGGGCGATGTACGCCGAGGTGCCCAGCCCGGCCGCCTCGGGTGCCACCTGGGCCCGGAACCCGGTGATCACTCCGTCGCGGAGCAACCGCTCCACCCGCGCGTACGCGTTGGTGCGGGAGATGTGGATCCGTTCGGCGAGGGTGCGCACCGACGTCCGACCGTCGCGGACCAGCTCGTCGAGGATCCGCCGGTCGACCTCGTCCAGGGCTCGGGCCGATCGTCCCGATCCCGCGCCCCGGCTTGCTTCGTCGGCGGTCTCCTGGCTCACTGCTCGGCCCTCCGCATGCCAACCGTCCCGCCTTCCGTGTCGATCTTGAGTCAATCATCCACAAGCGGAAGCATAGGCTCACCACACGTCCCAGGAGGTTCCGCCGTGACGACCACTCCCCAGGCGGTCCGCAGGGCATCCCCGCGCGCCCGTCGAACGGTCACCCCGCCCGACCCGGCGCGCTCGTTGCTGCCAGACGCCGAGCCGGTCCGCCTGCTCGCCGAGAACGGCACGCCGCTGCCCGCCCGCGCCGACTACCCCGAACCACCCGCCGAGGTGCTGCGCGAGCTGTACCGCCGGATGGTGCTCGGCCGCCGCTTCGACACCCAGGCGACCGCCCTGACCAAGCAGGGCCGGCTCGCCGTCTACCCCTCCTCGCGGGGTCAGGAGGCGTGCCAGGTCGGCGCGGTCCTCGCGGTCCACGACACCGACTGGGTCTTCCCCACGTACCGCGAGTCGATGGCGCTGGTTGCCCGAGGCATCGACCCGGTCGAGGTGCTCACCCTGCTGCGCGGCGACTGGCACTGCGGCTACGACCCGACCGAGGTCCACACCGCGCCGCAGTGCACCCCCCTCGCCACCCAGTGCGTGCACGCCGCCGGGCTGGCGCACGGTGAGGCGTACCAGGGTCGCGACACCGTGGCGCTGGCCTTCATCGGCGACGGCGCCACCAGCGAGGGCGACTTCCACGAGGGGATCAACTTCGCCGCCGTGTTCAAGGCGCCGGTGGTCTTCTTCGTGCAGAACAACAAGTACGCCATCAGCGTCCCGCTGTCGCGGCAGACCGCCGCGCCGTCGCTGGCCTACAAGGGCGTCGGCTACGGCGTACCCAGCGAGCAGGTCGACGGCAACGACCCCGTCGCGGTGCTCGCCGTGCTCACCCGCGCGGTCGCCCACGCCCGGGCCGGCAAGGGACCGTTCCTGGTCGAGGCGCACACCTACCGGATGGAGCCGCACACCAACGCCGACGACGCCACCCGCTACCGCGACGGTGCCGAGGTCGACGCCTGGCGGGACCGGGACCCCGTCGCCCGCCTGGAGACCTACCTGCGCGCCCGCGGTGTGCTCGACGACGCGGCGGTCGCCGAGATCGCCGAGCAGGCCGAGGCGTACGCGGCGGACCTGCGGACCCGGATGAACGAACAGCCCACCGTCGACCCGCTGAGCCTCTTCGACCACGTCTACGCCGAGCCCACCCCGCAGCTGATCGAACAGCGTGAGCAGGTCCGCGCCGAACTGGCCGCCGCCCACGCCGAGGAGGGTGACGCCTGATGGCCACCACCATGGCGAAGGCGCTCAACACCGCGCTCGCCGACGCGCTCGCCGCCGACGACCGGGTCGTCGTCTTCGGTGAGGACGTCGGCGCGCTCGGCGGCGTCTTCCGGATCACCGACGGCCTCCAGGCCCGCTTCGGCGAGAACCGCTGCTTCGACACCCCCCTCGCCGAGGCCGGCATCGTCGGCTTCGCCGTCGGCATGGCCATGTCCGGCCTGCGCCCGGTGGTCGAGATGCAGTTCGACGCGTTCGCGTACCCGGCCTTCGAGCAGATCGCCTCGCACGTGGCGAAGCTGCGCAACCGCACCCGGGGCGCGCTGAGCGTGCCGATCGTCATCCGCGTGCCGTACGCGGGCGGGATCGGCGGAGTCGAGCACCACTGCGACTCGTCCGAGGCGTACTACGCGCACACCCCCGGGCTGAAGGTGGTCACCCCGGCGACCGTCGACGACGCGTACTCGCTGCTGCGCGAGGCGATCGAGGACCCCGACCCGGTGGTCTTCATGGAGCCCAAGAAGCTCTACTTCGCCAGCGCCGAGGCGTCTCTGCCGATCCGCAACGAGCCGTTCGGCCGGGCTGTCGTGCGCCGGCCCGGACGCGACGCCACCCTCGTGGCGTACGGGCCGGCAGTGCCGGTCGCCCTGGAGGCCGCCGAGGCCGCCCGAGAGGAGGGGTGGGACCTGGAGGTCGTCGACGTGCGCACCATCGTGCCGTTCGACGACGAGACCATCACCGCCTCGGTCCGCCGTACCGGCCGGTGCGTCGTGATCCAGGAGGCCCCCGGCTTCGCGGGCGTCGGCGCGGAGATCGCCGCCCGGGTGCAGGAGCGCTGCTTCCACGCGCTGCACGCCCCGGTGCTGCGGGTCGCCGGCCTGGACATCCCGTACCCGGCGCCGATGCTGGAGCACACCCACCTGCCCGGCGTGGACCGGGTGCTCGACGCGGTGGCCCGCCTCCAGTGGGACGACCAGCCGGACGCGCGTTGGGCGGCGGCATGACCATCGTCGAACGGACGCAGGTCTTCCTCCTGCCCGACCTGGGCGAAGGGCTGAGCGAGGCCGAGATCGTCGAGTGGCGGGTCGCCGTGGGTGACGTGGTCACCGTCGACCAGAGCGTGGTCGAGGTGGAGACCGCCAAGGCCGTCGTCGACGTGCCCTGCCCGTACGCCGGGCGGGTTGTCACCCTGCACGGCGCGGCCGGTGAGGTACGCCCGGTTGGCCAGCCGTTGATCACCATCGCGCCGCTGGACGGGGGCGACGAGCCCGCCGGGCACGCCACCTACCGCGAGGAGGAGCGCGCCGGCTCCGGCAACGTGCTGATCGGGTACGGCACCGGCCACGGCTCCGCCACCCGCCGTCGGCGTCGGCCCCGACTGGCGGTGGCCCCCGAACCGGCCGACCTCGGCCCGACCAGCGCGGCTGCCGGCGGCGCGGCTGCGGCGTCCGGCGACCCGGCACCGCCTGCTGCCGCCCTGGTCATCTCACCGATCGTGCGGCGGCTGGCCCGTGAGCACGGCGTCGACCTCGACACGGTGCGGGGCACCGGACCCGGGGGTGTGATCCGCCGCGCCGACGTGGAGGCCGCGATGACCGCGCCCGCCGCCCGGCTCGCCGCCGTGCCGGACCCGCAGGTCGGGTCGGCCCCGGTCGCGGACGGCGACGTCATCGTCCCGCTGACCGGTGTCCGCAAGGTGATCGCCGACAAGCTCTCCCGCAGCCGGCGGGAGATCCCGGAGGTGACCATCTGGGTCGACGTGGACGCCACCGGGCTACTGGAGACCCGCGCCGCGATCAACGCCGCGACACCCGACGCGCCGGTGAGCATCCTGGCCCTGCTGGCCCGGATCTGCCTCAGCGGACTGCGCCGGTTCCCGCAGCTCAACGCCCGGGTCGACACCGAGGCGCAACGCATCGTCCAGTCCGCCGGGGTGCACCTCGGCATCGCCGCGCAGACCGACCGGGGGCTCCTGGTGCCGGTGCTGCGCGACGCCCAGCGGCTCACCACCGCCGAGCTGGCCGCCGAACTGGCGGCGACCACCGCCGCCGCGCGGGCCGGCAGCCTGCCCCCGGCCCGGCTGACCGGTGGCACCTTCACGCTGAACAACTACGGGGTGTTCGGCGTCGACGGCTCCACGCCGATCATCAACCACCCCGAGGCGGCCCTGCTCGGGGTCGGGCGGATCGTGGACAAGCCGTGGGTGGTCGACGGGCAGCTCGCCGTCCGCAAGGTGACGCAGCTCAGCCTCACCTTCGACCACCGGGTCTGCGACGGCGGGGTGGCCGGCGGCTTCCTGCGGCACGTCGCCGACTGCGTGGAGCGACCGGCTCTGCTGATCGCCGCCGTCTGACGCGTACCCCCTCGGCCCCGGCGCCGCCCGTGCGGCGCCGGGGCCGGCGCACGTCCGGGGTTCCCCGCGGCGGTGTCGTCGGGCCGGCGATTCCCGGCGGTGTCGTCGGGCCGGCGATTCCCGGCGGTGTCGTCGGGCCGGCGATTCCCGGCGGCCTCACCGGGCCGGGTTTCCCGGCGGCGTCACCGGGAAGTCGGCCCCGCCGGAGCGCACCGAACGCGTCGAAGGGAGCCCGCCCATGGCCGTGGCGAACGAGCTGCTACTGAACTCGGTCCGGGTACGACGGCCCGCCTCGGCCGGCGCGCCGCTGTACTGCGACGCGCTGGAGTACGGGCTCACCGGTGACGGCGCGACGAACGACCAGCCGGCGCTGGCCGCGCTCGTGGACCGCCTCGGCGCCGGGTACGCCTCGGACGGACGGGCCCGGGTCATCTACTGCCCGCCGGGCATCTACTCGATCCGGGACGCGGGCACTGTGTGGCGCAGCGGTGTGTCGCTGATCGGTGCCGGCCCGGCGGCGACCCGGTTCATGCTCAGCAACGAGGGCAACCGGGCCGACCCCACCCCGTTGGCCTTCTGGACCACAGTGCAGCACGGCGCCGACCGGGACCGGCACATCGCCGACTGCACCTTCTCCGACTTCCAGATCGACGGCTCCGGCGTCGCCATGGCCGAGTACAACTACCTGGCCAAGGGCCTCGGCATCCAGTACATGGTGCGGGGCGTCTTCCGCAACCTCTACATCCACCACACCGCCGCCACCGGGCTGGGCTGCGACTTCCTCCAGGACTCCCTGATCGACGGCGTGGTGGTGGTCGGCTGTGGCCGACTGGACAACGGCGAGCAGATGGGCGGCGCCGGCATCGGGATCGGCATCGGCGGCTGGGGGACGGTGGAGCGGCTGACCATCGCCAACTGCACCGCCCTGGCCAACGGCACCAACGGCATCTTCCTGGAGCTGCAGAAGGACTACTGGCCGCCGCCGCGCGGCTACCGCATCATCGGCTGCCACAGCCAGGGCAACCGCTTCGGCATCTCCGACTGGGGCGCCGACGGCCTGATCGTCTCCGCCTGCACCATGACCGGAAACCTGGAGACCGGCTTCGACGTGTCCGCGCAGGGCACCTCGTCGGTCGCCGGCCGGGGCGGGCTGCTCACCGACTGCGTCATCGACGGCAACATGTGCGACGGGGTCAGCATCGGCAACAGCCCCGGCCCGTACACCGTCCGGGGCAACCGGATCAGCGGCAACGGCCGGCACGGCTATCACTCGCACGACCTCGGGCGCGGTTACCGGGGCTCGATCCGGGACGTGGTGATCGAGAGCAACGAGTTCTGGGGCAACGGCCTCGACGCGATCCGGATCGACCACCAGATGACCGACGCGGTGGTCCTGAACAACCGGATCCGCAACAACGGACGGCAGTACGGCGAGGGCACCGGCGGTACCGGCGACGCCGTCCGTTACAGCGAGCGGTGCCTGGTCGACAGGTCGGCCAACTGGCCGCACGACGGGCACCGGGGCAAGGTCCTGCGGGTCGGGAAGGCAGTGGCCATGGTCGCCTCCAACACCGGCGACGAACTCACCCTCGCCCCGGTCCGCCCGGACGCGTTCAGCGCGTGGAGCGGGGACGTGCCGCCTCCGGGATGCGGATACGAGTTGGCCGCCGCGCCGAAGCTGCGGGCTGGAATCACCATCGACGCGCCGTTCGACTCGGCCACCATCCGAGGTAACCGGGTCTGGGACAACCACGACAACCCGACCCAGACACACGGGCTGTGGATCACCGAGCGGGGCAGCTGCGTGGACTGCCGGGTCGAGGACAACGACCTGGCCGGCAACGCCGACGAGGGGATGCGACTGGACACCCCGCCGGTGGGCGGACGGTGGCGGGACAACCACGTGGACAGCGACTGGAGCTGACCGGCCGCCGTCTGTGATGCCCCGGCGATGGTGCCAGCGAGATCTGGAGCTGAACGACATGCGGCGGCGGCCGGAAGGATCCGGCCGCCGCCACTGTCATGGTTGAGCTGATCAGCCGGCCAGACCCGCCACCGGGGTCGGGTCGAGCACCACGGTCGCCGAAGCGGACTGGGCGGGTACGCCCGGGTCGGTCGGCGCGTCGGTGTACTCCGCGACGAACACCGCGGTCAGGTTGTCCGCGCCGCTGTGTCCACCGTCGAGGAAGGTGGGAATGGTCCCGGAGCAACCCGTCGAGGTGGAGAGCGGGTGCCCGTGCTCATCGTGCCCGAGCACGTAGGTGACCTTCACCCGGGAGCAGTCCACCGGCAGGTCGTCGGTGACCTTCACCTCGTACGCGACCGTCTGCCCGAACTGGAACGGCTGCCCGGCCTCCGGGGTGACGAACTCGACGATCGGCGCGGTCGGCCCGACCACCAGCGGCAGGGACGCCGAGGCGGACCGTCCGGTGCGGTCGGTGACCTTCAACGTCGGCGTGTACGAGCCGTTCTCCGGGAACGTCCAGCTCGCGTTCGGAGCCGTGCTGTCCACCGAGCCGTCCGCGTTGAAGTCCCACGCGTAGCTGAGCTTGTCGCCGTCCGGGTCGGTCGTGCCGGCGCTGGAGAACGCGACGGTCAGCGGGGCCTGCCCCACGGTCGGGGTGCCACTGATCTTCGGGATCGGCGTCCGGTTGCCCCGGACGAAGTCGATCCGGGACAGCTGGGCGTCCGGGTTCTCGGCGAAGTAACCGTCGCCGTACTCCAGGACGTAGAGCGCGCCGTCCGGGCCGAACTCCATGTCCATCGGGTTGTCCACCACCAGCGACGGCGCCACCGGACGGATGTCCGTCACGTCGCCGTCGGAGTCGAGGCGGAACTCCTTGATGTAGTCGCGGGACCACTCGTAGAACAGCGGCACCCCGTCGTAGTAGGCCGGCCAGCGGGTGCGCGACGTGCTGGTCCCGTCGTACTCGTACGCCGGGCCACCCATCGGAGAGATGCCGCCGGTGCCCAGCTGCGGGAACTCGGCCGAGGGGGCGGCCGCGTACCAGACCTCCGGCTGCTCGACCGGCGGCAGTACGCGCTTGCCGGTGTTGTTCGGCGAGTCGTTGACCGGGCGCTTGCAGTTGAACTTGGCGCCGGACTCGCCGGTGGCGAAGTCGTAGTCGCGGTAGGCGATCGTCGGCGTCACGCAGTACGGCCAGCCGTAGTTGGCCGGCTTGTCGACGAGCATCCACCGGCCGTGCCCGGCCGGCCCGCGCTCCGGATTCGGGTTGGAGGCGTCCGGGGAGTAGTCGCCCACGTACACGTTGTCGGTACGCCTGTCGACGGCGAACCGGAACGCGTTGCGCAGCCCCATCGCGTAGATCTCCGGGCGGGTCTGCGCCGTGCCCGGCTTGAACAGGTTGCCGGCCGGCACCGTGTAACCACCACCGGCCTTCACCTTGATCCGCAGCAGCTTGCCGCGCAGGTCGTTGGTGTTGGCCGAGGTGCGCTGGGCGTCGTACGCCGGGTGGCGGTCGGCCCGCTCGTCGATCGGGATGTAGCCGTCGGAGGCGAACGGGTTGGTGTCGTCACCGGTCGACAGGTACAGGTTGCCCTTGCTGTCGAAGTCGATCTGGCCGCCGACGTGGCAGCAGATGCCCCGGTCGGTGGGCACGTCGATGATCTGCTGCTCGCTGGCGAGGTTCAGCTTCATCCCGTCCAGCTTGAACCGGGACAGCCGCAGCGCGCCCTTGAACCGCTGCCAGTCCGCCTCGGTGCCGGTCTCCGGCGCGTCCCCCTCGTTGACACCCGGGGTCGCCGGGTCGTCCACCGGAGTGTCCATCGGCGGCGAGTAGTAGAGGTACACCCACTTGTTCTGGGCGAAGTTCGGGTCGATGGCGACGCCCTGCAACCCCTCCTCGTCGTGCTCGTACACCGGAATGTCGGCGGCGAGGGTGTTCAGCCCGGTGCGCGGGTCGTGGATGCGGACCTCACCGGTGCGGGAGGTGTGCAGCACGCGCAGGTCGGGCAGGACGGCGAGGCTCATCGGCTCGCCCGGGAAGTCGTTCAGTGTCACTTTCTGGAAGCTGCTGTCCGGCGGCGCGGCTGGCGCTGCGGACGCTGCCGACTGTGGTACGACCAGACCGGCCGTCACCAACAGCAGGGCGGACGCGAATGCGGTCCTATTCATCAGGTGAGTCCCCCGGGGTGGTTTCAGTACCGAAGTGAAGCGAGATAGTCGAAGCCGACGCGAGCGGTGTCCAGGGCGTCGGCGGGGGAGCGGGGCGCGGTGCCCGCGTCGTCACGCTCCACGATGTACTCCTCGATGCCGGCCTCCCGCTCGTGGGCGAAGATGCGGCCGAAATCGATGACGCCGTCGCCGAGGTCGGCGAAACCACCCTCGACGTCGAGGTCCTTGACGTGCACCTGGCGGATCCGACCGCGGTTGGCCCGGATCACGTCGATCGGGTCATGGGCGCCCCGCCAGGTCCAGTAGAGGTCGAGCTCGAAGTGGACCAGCCGGGAATCGGTCTGCGAGCTGAGGATGTCGAACCCGGTCGAGCCGCCGGTCAGCGGCACGAACTCGAGTTGGTGGTTGTGGTAGCCGAAGTCCAACCCCGCGCGTTCGGCGAGCCGACCGGCGCGGTTCAGGTCCCGGGCCAGGGCACGGTAGACGGCGGGGTCCCGGATCGGCTGACCGCTCGCGTCCCGACCGAAGTACGGGTGGACGATTTTCTTGCAGCCCACCACGTTGGCGTCGGCGAGAGCCTGCTCCCAGGTGGCCGCGTCGAACGGCTGCGGGATGCCGACGTGACCGGAGGTGGAACGCAGCCCGGCCTCGTCGAGCGCGGCCCGGAACTGTGCGGCGGTGCGTCCGACGAAACCGGCGTGCTCCACTCGCCGGTAGCCGATCCGACGCAGCGCGTCCAGGGTGCCGGGCAGATCGGCGGCGAGCTGATCACGCAGCGTGTAGAGCTGAATGCTGATCCGGTCCACCGGCACCCGGCGGCGGCCCTGGGCCTGCCCGGTGGATGCGGCGGGCGCGGCGACGGCAGTGCCGCCGAGTAGACCGGCGGCGCCGACAGCGGCCGCGGAGACGGTCGCGGCGCGCAGCACTCCACGCCGGCTGACCGGCTCGGACGCCGGTGTCGGCCCCGGTCGGTTGAGTTGTTGATCCATGGTGGTGGTCCCTTCCTGACGGCTGGTACGCCGTCGGCGGCGGTCGACCTGACTGCCGTCCGCCGGGCGCGCCGAACCGGCCGGAGGCGGGCTCCGGCTGGACGGTGAGGACGGCGCGGGTGCGGCCCGGACCCATCGGGAGCGGAACGCGGCGACCCGGCAGAGGTGGCGGCAAGTTGATCGACGAATGGGCAACCCTCTATCTAGATCGAGACCTTACCCTTGCCTCCGGACGAAGGCAAAGCTTTGTCGCGTTCGCCGGAAGTTTCGCTTCAACTGACAAAAGTCCGCCCACGAGGTGCGCCACCCGGCCTGACCTTCTACTTCCCGTGCCCACCGCGCCGCGCGCGTTCCGCCCGGCCCGCCCCGGGACGTGATCCACTCGGGTTCCTGGACGTCGCGGCGTCAGGGCGACCGGGATGCCACGACATCCGTGAAGGCGACTCGATCATGAAGCGGGGCCGACAGTGCCGCCGTCCCCCGCCAACCGGACAGTCGACGTTGCGTCGCTCAAGCGGAGCAAAGCGCATGACACAGGTCGGTTGAACCCCTGTTCCGGCCAAGCGGAGCATTGTCGGAAAATGCGTCGATAAATGCGCCGCCGATTATTTCTGAATGGCGCTAATGGCCCGCTGAAGCGGGCAAGAATGTGGCGGAGGGAAGTCGAAAACGGGGGGACTGAACATGACGTCTAGGCGGCGATTGACGCTGTTGGCGGTAACCATCGCGGCGGCACCACTCGTCCTGGGTGCGTGCACCGCCGACCGGGGTTCGGCGACCGGCTCGGCCAAGAAGCACGCCGCCCCACCGGAGCTCGCTGTGACGCCGGGGGACAAGGCCCGCGACGTCCCGGTCAGCGCCGAGGTGGGCACCGTGGTCACAGGCGGGCGGGTCACCGGCGTACGCCTCACCGACGACAAGGGCAAGCAGGTCAACGCCGAGCCTCGCGAGGACGGCTCCGGCTGGGTGCCGAGCGCCCCGCTGCTACCACGACGGACCTACACCGCCGAGGTGACAGCGACCGGTGACTCCGGTGCCACCACCACGCGCACCACCACGTTCACGACGATGGCCAAATCGACCAAACCGCAGATCACCAGCACTCTCTATTTCAACGGCAATCGGACGTACGGCACGGCGATGCCGGTAACGGTGGCGTTCGACCCAGGAATTCCGAAAGAGGCCAGAGCGGATGTCCAGCGGCGGTTGTTCGTAAAGACGAATCCGCCACAACCGGGTGCCTGGTCGTGGCTTGAGGATGGAAGTCAGGTCTATTACCGGGCCCCCGATTTCTGGAAGCCCGGGACCACGATCAGTGTCCGGGCCGGTCTGGAGGGTCTGCCGATCGGAAAGAAGCTGGTCGGCGACGCCGAGCGGACCGCGACGTCCAAGATCGGACGGCAGGTCTCACTGGAGATCGACAACGCCACCAAGCAGATGACGGTGCTGCGCGACGGCAAGCAGGTCCGCCGGATCCCGGTGAGCCTGGGTAAGTCGAGTACGCCGAGTTCCAGCGGCAAGATGGTGATCATGGAGAAGCACGAGCGGGTCACCTTCGACACCCGGGGTGAGCCGGACGGTGGCTACGTGGTCGACGTCGACGACGCCCAGCGCTACACCTGGGGCGGCGAGTTCATCCACTCCGCCCCCTGGTCGGAGGGGGACCAGGGCAACACCAACGTCTCGCACGGTTGCGCGAACGTCTCCGCCACCGCCGCCGACTGGTTGATGGGGGTGACGCAGGTTGGTGACCTGGTCACCGTCAAGGGCACCGAGGTGGAGCTACAGCCGGGCAACGGCTGGACCGCGTGGAACGTGAGCTGGGACGAGTTCGCCCGGGGCAGCGCCCTGCCGGTGCCGCCCGGGCTCAAGCCCGCTCCGGTCGCCCCGGCCCACCCGGGCGCGGTGGCCGGCGGCTCGCCCGCACCGGCGCCCTCGGTCAGCGGCCGCTGAGACACCACTGACGGCAGGACAGGGCCGGCCCGCCACCACGGCGGACCGGCCCCGTCGCCGCCCCGGCCATCACCCCACGGGCCGGACCGGCCCCGTCGCCATTTACCCCAGGGGTACGCGGGCCACCCCGCACCCGGTCAGGCTGCCCAGCCAGAGGTGGTCGCCGTGCTGGCGTACCCCGGTGATCATCGAGTAGTGCCCGTTCGGACCGTGCAGCGTCCGGCGGACCGTCCCCGCGTCGTCGACCAGCGCGACCAGCCCGTAGCGGCGTGGCTGCGGCTGCATCGCGTCGGGCAGCAGGGCGGCGATCTGGCGCAGCCGCGGATGGGGCAGCAGCCGTTCGGCGATCGGCACACGGGGGCTGGGCAGCGCGATCCAGTAGGTTCCGTCACCCACCGAGGCGAGATTGTCCGGGTACGCGGGCAGGTCGGCGAGGACCCGCACACCGCCGCCGAGCTCGACCCGCAGCAGACGGTGGGTGCTGGTCTCCACCAGCATCAGCGCCGACTCGTCCGGGGTCAGCGCTATCCCGTTGGGGAAGTACAGCCCGTCGGTCACCACCTCGGTGCGGCCGCTACCCGGATGGTGGGCCAGCACCCGCCCGTTGGGACGGTGCTCCAGCAGGTCTCGCTTCCAGTGCGAGACCGGAAACCGGTCGGAGCTGTCGGTGAAGTAGATGGTGCCGTCACGGCCCACCGTCGCGTTGTTGGCCAGGTGCACCGGGGGTGCCGTGCCGGTCAGTTCGCGTACCGCGCCGTCCGGGGTGACCCGCAGCAGCCCGCGGTACGCGTCGCAGACCACCAGGGCCTCACCGGACGGGTCCAGCTCGATGCCGAGCGGCCGGCCCCCGGTCTCGGCCAGCAAGTGGGGTGGGGTGCCGGCCCGCGCGTCGACCGGCCACCACCAGAGCCGACCGTCCTCGTCGCCACTGATCACCCGCCCGGCGCCGTCGATCAGCACGTCCTCGGGGCCGACGGCGCCCGCCGGCAGGGGGAGCAACTCAGCCTCGTCGAGCCGGCGGTCGGTGGGGGCCCATGCGCCGGCCAGCGCCGGAGGGCTGGTCGCCGGCTCGCGGACGGGGCGGATCAGCCGGGGCGGCCGGGGCCGGGGGATCAGCATCGACCTATTCTCCACCCGAATGCCTGCCGACCCCCGGAGTCCGAGCCCCCACGGCGCGCCGCGCGGGCTCGGACTCCACCCCCGGAGAGGTCGGCGCGCCGCCCGGGCCCCTGACTCCACCCCGAGAGGGAGGTGGGGTACCTCGGGGTATGCCCCTGGGCGTACCCGGAATCACTCCGTGGAGGGGCGAAAGTGTCGGTGGTGGGGGCTAGATTTCTGAGCATGGAAGAGCACAGCGACCGGCTGGACGTGCAGGTCAGCGTGGGTGACCAGATGGTCCTCGTGCGGGTGGCGGGCGAGATCGACATCGCCACGGTGGCCGCGTTCCGGTCCGCGCTGTGGTCCGCGCCGGCCCGCCCGGTGCTTCAACTGGAGCTGTCCGGGCTGCGGCTGCTCTCCGCCGCCGGCATTCGCACGCTGCTCGCGGCGCATCTGCGCGTGCGGGCCCGTGGTGGCGAGCTGGTCCTTGTCGATCCGAGCCCGGTGGTGGCACGGGTGCTGCGCGTCAGCGGGCTGCACCGTGTGATGCCGATTCTGGAGCTGACCACGCCGATCGAGGCGGCGCGTCGTCCGGTGGTCGCGACCACGGACCTGCAACTGGCCGCCTGACGCTGGTCGACGAGGTGGGCCCGCCGCCGTCGCACCCGGGGGGCGGGGCCGCCGGCCTGGCCGGCGACCCCGACAATCGGTCAGCTCACGCCGAGCAGGTCGACGACGAAGACCAGCGTCTCACCCGGCTTGATGACGCCGCCGGCGCCCCGGTCGCCGTACCCCAGGTGCGGCGGAATGGTCAGGCGGCGGCGACCGCCGACGCGCATGCCGGCGACGCCCTGGTCCCAGCCGGCGATGACCTGACCGCCGCCGAGCGGAAAGTCGAACGCCTCGCCCCGGTTCCAGGACGAGTCGAACTCGCCGCCGGTGGAGTGCGACACGCCGACGTAGTGCACGCTGACCAGTTGGCCCGGCTCGGCCTGCGGGCCGTCGCCCACGGTGATGTCCTCGATCACGAGGTCGGCCGGCGGTGCACCCTCGATCGGACCAACCTCGGGCTTGCCCGACTGGGCGCCTGCTGCCTGGGTCATGCGGGGATCTCCTGCCGTGTTGGGTGATGTGTCCGGTCACCGTCGATCCTGCCGGATCACCCCTCACCGATGTACGGCGGACCCGCAACCTGCCTCGCCGCCCTATTCTCCGGTCGTGCACCGACTTCGTTCGACCGTCTGATGCCGGGTCGGGCGTTCACCTAGGCTCGGAAAGGGCCGGCCGGCCTGGTTGACGGGCGGTGCGCGGTGGTCGATGCGGAGGGCGTCGGTGGCTGAGGCGACGGTCGCGGTCCCGCTGTGGGCCTGGGCGGCGGTCGGCGCGGTGATCGCGGTGCTGCTCGCCGTGGATGTGCTCCTGCACAGGGACAACCATGTCATCGAGCTCCGCGAGGCGCTGCTGTGGAGCGCCGTCTGGATCGGCGCAGGTCTGCTGTTCGGGTTGGTCGTCTGGTGGGGCCTCGGCGGTGACCCGGCCATCGCGTACTACTCCGGTTACCTGCTGGAGAAGGCGCTCTCGGTGGACAACGTCTTCGTCTTCGCGCTGCTCTTCGCCTACTTCCAGGTGCCGTCGGGCTATCAGCACAAGGTGCTGTTCTGGGGTGTCGTGGGGGCACTCGTCTTCCGGCTGCTGTTCATCTTCGCCGGTGCCGAGTTGCTGGACCGGCTCGCCTGGGCCGGGTTCGTGCTGGGTGCGTTCCTGATCTGGACCGGCTGGCGGCTGGCCGTACGCGGAAAGCCGGACGTCGACCCGGAACGCAACGTCGTGGTCCGGCTGTTCCGGCGGCTGGTGCCCACCGACGCCCGCTACCACGGCGACCGGTTCACCGCCCGGGTGGGCGGCCGACGGGTGGCGACGCTACTGCTTGTCGCGCTCGTCGCCATCGAGGCCACCGACGTGGTCTTCGCCATCGACTCGGTGGCGGCGATCCTTGCCATCACCACAAACACCTTCCTGGTCTGGACGGCCACGGCGTTCGCCGTCCTGGGGCTGCGCAGCCTCTACTTCTGCCTCGCCGGCCTGCTGCGCCACTTCGGCTACCTGCGGTACGGGTTGGCGCTGCTACTGGCCTTCGCCGGGCTGAAGCTGATTCTCGCCGAGACGCCGGTGGGCAAGCTGCCGGTCTGGTTGACCCTGGCCGTGGTGCTGCTGACCCTGGCCGTCTCCATCGGCGCCAGCACACTGGCCGCCCACCGCCGAACCGACGGCTGAGCCGCCGGGCCGTTGGCTGAGCCCTGCGCCGTTGGCCGAGCCGCCGGGCCACCTCCCCACCATCGGGGTCAGCCGACCAGCACCGGCCGGGACAGTTGGTCGGCGAGCAGCGCGGGCGCCTCGGCCAGGGACGGGCCGTACCAGGTGAGGTGCCGCCCGGAGAGCAGGGCGCACGGTACGCCGGGGAACGCCTCCGGCCCGTCGTCGGCGGTGAACCGGTACGGCTCGTCGGGCAGGACCACCAGGTCGGGCTCTCGTTCGCGGAGTTCGGTGAGGCTCGGGCGGGGATAGCGTTCGGGATGCTCGTCGTAGGCGTTGAGAACGCCGAGGCGGCGCAGCACGTCACCGGCGAACGTGTCGCCACCGAGCACCACCCACGGCCGACGCCAGACCGGCACCACAGCGCGGCGGGTCGGTGTCAGTCGCGGCGGTGTGGCCCACGCCCGCCGGGCGGCCCGCAGCCAGTCCGGTTCCGTCGGCGCACCCAGTTCGGTCAGCAGGTCGCCCAGCTCGGTCAACGCGCCGGGAACGGTCCGTGGGTAGGTGACCCGCACCGGTACGCCGGCCGCCCGTAGCGCCTCCGCGTCCGCCCGGCGGTTCTCCTCGACGTTCAGCAGCACCAGGTCCGGACGCAGCGCGCGCACCCGGTCCAGATCGGGGTACTTGCTGCCGCCGACCCGGGCCACGTCGAGACCGGTCGGGTGGCTGCACCAGTCGGTGGCCCCGACCAGCGCTCCCGGCACTGTCAGCGCCACCGCCTCGGTCAGGGACGGCACCAGCGACACCACTCGCACCCGTGTACCTCCGTTCGCCGCCGACACCGATCATGCCCCTCGGGTCGGCGTCGCGTCAGGTGCGGCCCGGCTCGATGCGGGCGGTCACGTCGAGGTGCGCGGGCTGGCAGTTGGTCGTCGCCGCGAATCGGCGGACCGCGGCGCGGACGTGCTCGCGTACGCCGGCGGTCGGCGCGTCGGCGGTGAGGTCCACCCGGATCCACACGTCGGGGTGCGGTGGCGCGCCGGTGAGCACCACCCGGGCCCGGCGCACCCCGGGGTTGCCGGTCAGGTCGCGTACCAGCGCGTCGACGAGGACGTCGGTGGCCAGCCGGGTTCGGCCCGGCCGACGTCCGGGGTGGCTCAGGGTGCCACGCAGCGTGCCGTCCGGGCCCCGCAGCTCCCGGGTCAGTAGGCGTTGCCCGGCCAGCGCGAACAGCGCTCCGGCGGCGGCCGCGGCCAGGGTGCTCCACGGCGCGGCGAACCGCCACCGGTCGACCAGCGCGACGCTGATCAGCACCGCCGCCGGGTCAGCACCGGGCAACGTGCCGAGGCTTGCCGTCAGCGCCGCCGCGCCGCCAGCGACCAGCAGCAGCGCGATGATGGTCCACAGCAGTCGGTGCCCGGCGTTGGTCACGCCGGCCGTCGCCGAGGCAGCAGCCGGACGTCGATCCGGGCCGGGCGGGGTGCGGTGAGGTGGCGCAACTCCTGGTGCACGGCGAACTCGACTTCCGCCCGGGCCGCCGGGTCGCCGGTCGCGCGAACCCGGGGGCGCCACTGGCCGCCGCGCCGTCGGACCCGGACCCGGGCGCGGCGGACGCCCGGCACCGCGCAGGCGGCGGCAGCGAGCCGCCGTTCCACACAGCGCCGGTGCAGGTACCAGCCGTCGCGCTCGTCGGCGGGCAGGCGGACCGGCGTCCAGCGGCGCAGTTGGGCCACGAGGATGAGCAGGCCCAGTAGGAGAGCCCCGCCGGCCACGACCCGGACGGTGGGGTCGTCCCACCGGGTGCCGCTCAGCGCGTCGAGCCAGCCGCTGGTGTCGAGCGGTGTCGGTCGGTGAATTGTGAGCAGGAGCGCCTGGACGGCCACCGCCGCACCACCGAGAAGCAGGGCGGTGGCCAGCAGCAACGAGGCGACCCGGTTGGCGGTGCGCATCTCAGCCGTCCTCCGGTGTGGCGGTGCCGACGCCGGAGGAGTCGACGCCGGGGACGAGCAGATCGTCCACGGTGACGGTCACCACCGCCACGCTGAGCCCGGTCTGGGCGGCCACCCGCTCGGTGACGACCGCCCGCACCGTTTCGGCGATCGTCGGCACGCTGTGTCCGTACCAGGTGATCAGGTGCAGGTCGAGTGCGACGGACCGGTCATCCAGGCGCACCGCCGCCGGGCGGACGACGGAAACGCCCGGCACGAGGCTGGCCGCCTGCACCGCGATCCGCGCGACGTCCGCGGTGTCGCCCGCTGGGCGTTCCGCACCGGTCGCCCCGGCGGCCAGTCCGGTGCCGGGGTTCGTCCTCGCGGACGGGCGGGTGGTCATCGGGGCCGCCGAGCGTCGGGGCGGCGGTCGCCGAGACCGGTCACCGCGAGGTCGCCGTCGAGCACCCGGACGACCAGCCAGCCGAGCAGGCCGGCGAGTACGGCGAGGGCGGCCACGCCGACGCCGGCGAGCGCCCAGACCGCCACGGCGAGGAACCCGGCGAGGAAGCCGAACTGCTGTCGCGACATGGTCACCTCCGGGCCGGTCAGGTACCGGCGGTCGCTGGATACACCCGGCGGCCATTCCTGGAACGTCGGCGCTACTGTGATCCGCGTCACAGGGCAAGTCGGTGGCCCATGATCGACCACCTAGACTCGGCCCGGCTCGACCGACCGGCGGATGGATCAGGCAGATGACGAGCATCGGGAGCGACGACCGCGGTTGGCTGCGGGCGATGCCCGCCGAGGCGGGGCGCGACGCGCTGCTCAGCCGCGCCGGCCATCGGGTCCTGGCGGCACGCCGGCTCAGCGATCTGCTCCAGGGCCGCCCGCCCGGCGTGACCGGCAGCCAGTGGACCTCGGCGAGCCGCACCAGCTTCGACTTCGTGGTCTACGCCGCCGACACCGGCCGTCCGGTCGTCGCCGTACAGATCGGCCCGGTGCCGTCTCCCGGCGCGGCGGAGCAGCGCGTGGAGCGACTCACGGACGCGGTGGGCGCGGCCGCCGGCCTGCCCGTTCTGCGGATCGGGTCGCCCACGTTGAACGCCGCCGATCATGGCCGCCGCCTGGTCGAGTACGTGATCGACGCGCGCGCCTACGCCGCGGGCGGGTCCACCGCCGCCGGGACCGAACCGGCACCGGTGGGCTTTCGGGACATCCTGGGCCGGCTGCCGGACGGGCGTACCGGGCCGGTCAACGACCTCGGCGCGCTGACCCGCGCGGCGGCGGTCGAGGCGTACGTGGCAGGGCAGGTGGCCGACCCGATCGTGCGAGGGCTGCACGTCCGCTGGGCTGACGGTCCGGCGCAGGGGTGGAGCTGGGTGCAGGTACGCCCCGACGCGTGCCTCATCGAGCAGGTATCGGTGACCGAGCACCGTTTCTCCTGCGGCGTCGACGCGGCCCGACTGGCCGAGGATCTCGCCGCCGTCGCCGTGGGGGAACGACTGCGAGAGAACGCCGTCGCCGACCTGCTGTCGCGCGCCGAGTGGACCGCGCAGATCGCCGCGCTGAGCCAGCGCCGCCACGAACTGGTCGGCGGGTTCGCCTTCGACCACCTCTGCGCCGACTGACCAGCGCCCGTTTCACCTGCTGATCCCTGCTCCGCGCCGGCTCCCGTGTCGGGTCGCGGCAATTTCCTGTGCGTCTGTTGAACCTTCCCGGCCGCCGCCCCGTACTCCTGCGCGAATGAACAGGATCTCCCCATCCGCGTCCACCGGGCGCGGGAGACGGTGCGGAAAGGGCATCGTCGGCCATCGACGCATTACCTGGTAGGTCACGGTGGGTCGCCACCGCGGCGTGCCACCTCACATCCGTCGGTCCGCCGAGGGCAGAAATCCACTACCGGATCGAGAAGGAGAGCAATTCGATGCGCAGGTCCACTCGGGCGCGCCGGCCTTCCGGCAACGCGCGGAGCAAGCGTCTGCTGGCAGTTGTCGGCACGCTCGCGGTCTTCGGCGGAGTTGTCGCCGTGACTCAGATTTCGTCGGCCCAGGACCGGCGGACAAATAAGCCACGTCCGGCTTCCGGGCAGTGCGTGGAGCCGAGCCCGGGCGCGACCGCGCCGACCGGTGGCGGCTCGACCAGCCGGACCTGGCAGAACGGTCGGTGGGTGCGTAACCACTGGGGTGACGGACAGCAGTCGGTCCCCGAGTGCGAGGACGGCAAGGACGGCACTGTGGGTACCGGCACGGCCATCGCCTGTCCGGACGTGGCGGCCAAGCTGCCGCAGGTGCCGAACCGGGCGCGAGCCGAGGTGGACCGCAACCTCGCCCAGTTGCAGACCCAGATCGCCGAGGCGGACCGCCGGCTCGCCGCCGAGGGCAACAAGGGTGAGGCGTTCATCCGCAACGCGATCCTCCAGCCGTTGGCCGGCAAGCGCCGCGCCGTGCTGGACCGGATCACGACCGCCATCGACCGGGCCGGACCTCGGCCGCAGGGCCTCGCGCAGCTCGCCGAGTGCCAGGTGCAGCCCACCGGCGGCACGGGCGGCAACAACGGCGGCGGCACCACGCCCACCACCACCCCCGGTGGCGGCAACAACGGTGGCGGCAACAACGGCGGTGGCAACAACGGTGGCGGGAACAACGGCGGTGGCACCGCACCCGGCGCCGGGCTCGGCGTGCTCGCCAACGACTGCGACGAGAGCCGGCTCCAGCCGCACGACGGTTTCCAGAACGGCAACCGCTGCGTGAGCACCGAATTCGGTGAGGTCGGCGCGGCGGCCAACAACCCGTCGCTGCTGATCACCCAGTTCCCCGAGCAGGTCGGCCAGAACCAGCCCTTCACCCTGCGGGTCAGCACCCGCAACCTGGTCCGGGACCGATTCCTGGCCGCCGGTCAGGGTGGTTACTACGTGGAGAGCTCGCTCCTCAACGACCAGGGCCTGGTCCGCGGTCACTTCCACACCGCGTGCCGGATGCTGGACAGCCTGACCGCTCCGCCGGAGCCGCAGGAGGTGCCGGCGTTCTTCGTCGCGACCGAGGACGGCCGCGGTGGGGCCCAGCCCGACGAGGTGACGATCCAGATTCCGGGCCTGCCGGAGTCCGGTACCGCCCAGTGCTCCGTCTGGGCCGGTGACGGCTCGCACCGCCTGCCGATGATGGAGCGGGCCAACCAGACCCCCGCCTTCGACTCGGTGCGCATCGACGTCAACTGAGCTGACCTACCAACGGTGGCCGGCCACCCGGGGCGACAACCCGGGGTGGTCGGCCACCGCCTCACTTTGGGTGCCCGGACAAACGACGGGGCCCCGCCGTTTCCGGCGGGGCCCCGTCGAGTCGCGTCAGCGGCTCTTGTACGCCTCGACGACCTCAACCGGGATCCGGCCGCGCTCGGAAATCTTGTAGCCGTTCTTGACGGCCCATTCCCGGATGGCCCGGTTCTGCTCCCGATCCATTCCCGCGCCGGCGGGTCGCCCCGGTCGCCGGACTGAACGGGCGCTCTCCACCGGGCCGCGCCCGATCCGCCGACCCGCATTGATGTACGGATCGAGCGCCTTGCGCAGGACGCCGGCATTCTCGTCGGAGACATCGATCGTGTAGGCCACGCCGTCGAGACTGAACTCAACCGTTCGGTCGGCCTTCCCACCGTCGAGGTCGTCGGTCAGGACCGTGATTACTTTTCTCGCCATTGCCGATTACTCCCTGTGTGCGGCGGGATGTGTCCAAAGTCTGACCTACCACCCCGGTAATCCGCAACAATATGCCTTCCATTCATTCGGCGCGTCGCGATTCTGTTACCGAGCAAAACCGTGAATCGGTTCGGTGTCGAGGCGTCATTCCCCGAGGATGCCGCTGTGGCCGGCGACGGCAGCCGCCTCGGCCCGGTTCGAGACCCGCAACTTGCGCAGCAACGCGGCGGTCATCCGTTTCACCGTCCGTTCGGAGACGTGCAGTTCTTCGGCGATGTCGACGGTGCTGCGGCCGGACGCGATTCCCCGCAGCAGCCGCCGTTCCTCGCTGTCCAGGTCGACGGGCGGGGAGCGCGTGGGTCGTAGCATGGCGCGCAGCAGTTCGGCCGGCAGCACTGCCCAGCCGTCGAGGATCGCCAGCAGCGGTGGCAGCAGCTCCTCCGGTTCGCTGGTCTTGGGCAGGAACCCCTCCGCGCCGGCCCGCAGCGCCTCCACCGCTGGCCCGGCGTCGGCGGAACCGGACATCGCGACCACCCGTACCCGTGGGGTGGTCCGCCGGATCGCGGCCACCGCCCGGATGCCGCCCGGCGGCGGCATGTGCAGGTCGACCAGGGCCAGGTCGGGGCGGCAGTTGCTGACCAGGGCCGCCGCCGCGGCGGCGTCGCCGGTCGAGGCGATGACCTCGGCGCGGCCGTTTGTGGTGATCGGGAGCAGCAACTCCAGGCCGCGGACGAAAAGAGGGTGATCGTCCACGACGACGAGTCGCAAGGTGGAGGCTCCCGGCATGTCTGCGCCGTTCCCCAGCGGGTACCGATCATGCGGGTTCGCACCGAACGAGGGGAGTCGGGTGGATGCGCGTACGGCACGGTCTGCGGGACCTGCTGCGAGGGTTGCGCCCGATTGAGCCGACACCGGGCAGGAAACAACCGACGGCTGCCGATTCGGAGTTGCTGCTGCGGGTGTTGTGCCACGAGTTCCGGACGCCGATCAGCACCCTGACCTCGCTGACTCGCGCGTTGGCCGACGAGCGTCAGGAGCTGACCGGGGACGACCGGCGGGCGCTCACTGAGCTGGCCCGTGACCAGGCTGCCCACCTGCAGAGCCTGCTGCTTGACGCGGCCGCCGGCACCGGCGTGCTGACGCCGACTCCGCAACCGGAGCCGGCCGTCGCGCTGGCGGGCATCCTGCGGGAGGCCGCCGCGCTGGTGCCGGTCGGCCGCCGGCGGGCGCGGGCCACCCGGTGGGCGGCCTCCTGCCCGGTACCGGCCGGACGAACCCGTCAAGTACTGGTCAACCTGGTGCAGAACGCGTTGCGGCACGGCCCGCCGGACGGACAGGTCGGGCTCTACGCGACAGTGCGCGGCCCCAGCCTGAGCATCCTGGTCACCGACGAGGGTCGGGTCGATGATGCGCTGCTGGTCGCGCTGCGGCGTCCGGCGCCGGCCGTCGGGATGTCCGGTCTGGGTCTGTGGATCGCGCGGCAGCTCGTCGCGACGGACGGGGGAGCGTTACGGGCGCACCGGCTACGGCCCCGTGGAGTGGCGTTGGAGGTGCTGCTGCCGGTGGCTCGCCCGGTGCGCTGACCCGAGCGGGACACCGGTTGGCCCGCTCGGGTCAGCGGGGCGGGAACGGCCTCGCTAGCTGTTTCCGGTACCGAGGAGGTTGGATGTTCAGCCACGTCAAGGATCTGCAGTTCGAAGCCAAGCCGGACGGCCCGGACGCGGCGTTCGCCCGTCGTTTGCAGGAGGTGTTGGGCGGCAAGTGGGGCGAGATGACTGTCGCCAACCAGTATCTCTTCCAGGGTTGGAACTGCCGACTGCCCGGCAAGTACAAGGACCTGCTGCTCGACGTCGGCACGGAGGAGATGGGCCACGTCGAGATGATCGTCACGATGATCACCCGGCTGTTGGACAACGCGCCGCTGTCGCTGACCGAGGGGATCGCGGAGGACCCCGGAGGCGCCGCGACCTACGCCGGTGAGAACCCGGCGCACTTCATTCACGGTGGTGGTGGGGCCCTGCCCACCGATTCCAACGGGGTGCCGTGGAGCGGCGCGTTCATCACCGCCAGCGGCAACCTGTTGGCCGATTTTCAGCTCAACGTCACCGCCGAGGCGCAGGGTCGGCTCCAGGTCGCCCGGTTGTTCCACATGACCGACGACCCGGGCGTCAAGCAGATGCTGCGCTTCCTGCTGGCCCGCGACACGATGCACCAGAACATGTGGCTGGCGGCGATCGAGCAGCTCAAGGAGGACGGGCTGGAGGAGATGCCGGTGCCGGAGGCGTTCCCGGACTCGGGTGAGTTCACCGAGGAGTACGGCTACACCTACCTGGGTTTCTCCTCGGGCACCGACGCCGCCCAGGGGCGCTGGGCGTCCGGGCCCTCACCGGACGGCAAGGGCGAGTTCCGGTACGACGACAACCCGCTGGCGAACGCGCCGGAACCGGTGCTGCCTCCGGGTGACCCTCGCCTGTACGGCACCAACCCCGGAGTGGCCGGCTCGGTGGTGAACGCGGTGAAGAGCAAGCTCACCTGAGGTGCTTGTCGGGTCGCCCGCCGGTCCCGGGCGACCCGACGGACCGGGAGAAGAGTGGTCTGGGTCACAGAGCGGAACAAGGGGAACGCTTTGTTACTTGAGTGAGACACGCTCAACTCAACGCGATGGCAGGTGTTCGATGGCAACTCTTCCGGTACTTCCCCTGACCGACGCCGTGCTGCTGCCCGGGATGGTCATCCCGGTGACCCTCGACCCCACCACCCAGGCCGCTATCGACGCGGCGCGTGCGACCGGCGACCGCAAGCTGCTGGCCGTGCCGCGCATCGACGGCGAATACGGCCCGGTGGGCGTGGTCGCCACCATCGAGAAGGTCGGCCGGCTGCCCGAGGGTGAGCCCGCCGCCGTCATCCGTGGCCTGTCCCGGGCCCGGATCGGCTCCGGCGTGCCCGGTCCCGGCGCCGCTCTCTGGGTCGAGGCGACCGAACTCGACGAACCCGCCCACGCCGGTCGGGCCCGGGAACTCGCCCGCGAGTACCGCGCCCTGGTGACCTCAGTGCTCCAACAGCGGGGCGCCTGGCAGGTCATCGACGCCGTGGAGCGGATGACCGACCTCTCCGAGCTGGCCGACTCGGCCGGTTACGCGCCCTGGCTGACGCTGGAGCAGAAGACCGAGCTGCTCGCCGCGCCGGACGTCACCGCCCGGCTGGAGCTGCTGGTCGGCTGGGTGAAGGACTACCTGGCCGAGCAGGAGGTCACCGAGCAGATCAACAGTGACGTCCGCGAGGGGCTGGAGAAGTCCCAGCGCGAGTTCCTTCTGCGCCAGCAACTCGCCGCGATCCGCAAGGAGCTGGGCGAGGACGAGCCGGACGGCTCCGCCGACTACCGGTCCCGCGTCGAGTCCGCCGAGCTGCCGGAGAAGGTACGCGAGGCTGCCATGCGCGAGGTCGGCAAGCTGGAGCGGGCCAGCGACGCCTCCCCGGAGGCGGGCTGGATCCGTACCTGGCTGGACACCGTGCTCGAGATGCCGTGGGGCACGCGTACCGAGGACAACACCGACCTGGCCGCGGCTCGGGCGGTGCTCGACGCCGACCACGCCGGCCTGTCCGACGTCAAGGACCGCATCCTGGAGTACCTGGCGGTGCGCAACCGGCGAGCCGAGCGCAACCTCGGTGTGGTCGGCGGTCGCGGCTCCGGCGCGGTGCTCGCCCTCGCCGGTCCTCCCGGGGTGGGTAAGACCAGCCTCGGCGAATCCGTGGCGCGGGCGCTCGGGCGCAACTTCGTCCGGGTCTCCCTCGGCGGCGTCCGCGACGAGGCGGAGATCCGCGGGCACCGGCGCACCTACGTGGGGGCGCTGCCCGGTCGGATCGTCCGCGCGTTGCGCGAGGCCGGTTCGATGAACCCGGTCGTGCTCCTCGACGAGGTGGACAAGCTGGCCGCCGGCTACGCCGGTGACCCGGCCGCCGCCCTGCTGGAGGTGCTCGACCCGGCCCAGAACCACACCTTCCGGGATCACTACCTGGAAGTCGACCTCGACCTGTCCGACGTGCTCTTCCTGGCCACCGCCAACGTGGTGGAGTCCATCCCCGGCCCCCTGCTGGACCGGATGGAGCTGGTCACCCTGGACGGGTACACCGAGGACGAGAAGGTCGCCATCGCCCGCGACCACCTGCTGCCCCGGCAGCGGGAGCGGGCCGGGCTGACCGTCGACGAGGTCAGCGTCGCCGACGAGGCTCTCGCGCTGATCGCGGGGGAGTACACCCGGGAGGCCGGCGTCCGGCAGCTCGAGCGGGCTCTGGCCAAGATCCTGCGCAAGGTGGCGGTGACGCTGGCGACGGACCCGACCCCGGCACGCGTGGGCACCGACAACCTCACCGGTTACCTGGGTCGGCCGAAGTTCACACCGGAATCGGCCGAGCGTACCGCCGTGCCCGGCGTGGCCACCGGTCTGGCCGTCACGGGCGCCGGTGGGGACGTGCTCTTCATCGAGGCGACGAGCATGGAGGGTGAGCCGGGGCTGACCCTGACCGGCCAGCTCGGTGACGTGATGAAGGAGTCGGCGCAGATCGCACTCTCCTACCTGCGCTCCAACGGGCGGCGGTTCGGCATCGACCCGAACGCTCTCGCGGGACGCCGGATCCACGTCCACTTCCCGGCGGGCGCGGTGCCCAAGGACGGTCCGAGCGCCGGCATCACCATGGTCACGGCCCTGGCGTCGCTGGTCACCGGTCGCCCGGTCCGCCCCGAGTTCGGGATGACCGGTGAGGTGACGCTCTCCGGTCGGGTGCTGCCGATCGGTGGGGTGAAGCAGAAGCTGCTCGCGGCGCACCGGGCCGGCCTCACCGAGGTGATCATCCCGGCGCGCAACGAGCCCGACCTGGACGACCTGCCGACCGAGGTGCGCGAGGCACTGACAGTGCACACCCTGGCCGACGTGGCCGACGTGCTCGCCCTGGCGTTGCGCCCGGCCGACGTGAAGACGCTGGACGGTCCGGCGCTCTTCGCGGTCTGACGCTCCGACCAATTGGGCCCCCTCCGTCTTCCGACGGCGGGGGCCCTTTCGGTACGCCGGGCAGGTCTACTGTCTCGTCTGCACCGTCAACCACCTCTCCGCCGCGAGGCGGCCCCCTGGAGGAACCCCCGTGAACGTGGTGCTCTGGATCATTCAGATCCTGCTCGCCGCCGTCTTCGCCGGCGTCGGGCTGGCCAAGCTGAGCCAGCCCAAGGACAAGCTGCGCGACGTGATGCGGTGGGTGGACCCGGTGCCGCCGTCACAGGTCAAGTCGCTCGGCGCGGTCGAGCTGCTGGCCGCCGCCGGGCTCGTACTGCCCGCTGCCACCGGCATCGCCACAGTGCTCACTCCACTCGCCGCCGTCGGGCTGGTCATCGTCATGATCGGCGGCATGTTGGTGCACCTGCGCGCCCGCAAACAGCAGGCCACCCAGGAGGGGCGTCGCACCGAGATCCAGGGCGCGGTCGCCTGCGCTGTGCTGCTCGTCCTCGCCGCCGTGGTGGCCTGGGGCCGTTTCGGCCCGTACGCCCTCTGATCCGTGCCGGCCGGCGCGCGACAATGCACAGTGGAGTCCGCCCGCCGCTCGAGGTGGCACTCAACGGGGGAGAGGCATGGAACCGATCGTGAGCGCACCTGATGCGGGACCGCCGGCAGTGCCACAACGGTCAGGTCCACCGGGCCGACGGTTGGGACGGCGCTTGCTCTTCGCTGGCGGCGCGGGCGCCGCGGTGGCCACGACGGTGGCCACCCTCGCCGCTGCTGAACACGGCGGATCACCGCCCGTCACGACCGTGCGGGAGGCCCCGCTCAGCCTCCGGGACCCCAGGGTCGGCTGTCGGCTCGACGGCAGTGACGAGTCGGACAAGGTCACCACCGCGCTGAACCTGCTACCGGCCGGTGGTGGGGAGATCTTCCAACCGGTGGGCGCACTCGGTCTCGGGTCGGAGGTCCGCTTCCCGACGAGCGTGACCTGGACCGGCGAGAACATCGGCGCGGCGATCATCCAGCCGGCTCCGGGCTACACCGGTCGTCTGGTCTCGAGCGGCAAGTACAACCAAATCTCCAACGTGCACTTCTACGGCATGCGGACCTCCAACGTGCTGTTGACAGTCCGCGGCCCCCGGTCGACCTTCCACCACCTGCACTTCGGCAACTCGGGCAGCCACGCCATCGAGTTCCTCGGCACTGACGCCGATACCAGCGCCCACGCCAACAAGATCACCGATATCAACATCGAGGACTGCCTCGGCGTCGGCATCCTCGTGAACAAGGTCGCGTACGACAACGAGTTCCTCAACGTCTGGGTCGGTGAGTGCCAGACCGGGATGCGGCTGCTGGACAGTGCCTGCTTCTTCGACAACCTGCACGTCTGGGGTTGTCGGGGCAACGGCGTAGAGCTGCGCGAATCCGCCCATCGAAACATCTTCCAGAACGTCTACCTGGAGTCGAACGGCACCAGTGGCACCGGCAGCGGCGCCGACCTGCGGCGGGTCTGGGGGACCCAGTTCATCGGCGGCCGGCTGTGGCGCAACGCCACCAACGGCATCGAGGTCTCCTCATCCGCACGTACCCGGATCATGGGGCTCGACATCCACGACAACGGCGCCAACGGGATCCTGGGCCGTGACGCAGGCCTGTGCCAGGTGATCGGCAACCAGTTCTACGACGACGCGACGCCCCGCCGCCAGGACCGACCGATCGTGACTGTCGGCACCAGCAACAACTGGATCGTCACCAACAACGTGATGCGGGCGTACGACCACCGGTCCGGTGGCGCGTCGCTGGCCGGCGCCAACAACGTGGTCGACGGAAACATCGACTAGCACCGGTGGGGCGGCGACTGCTCACGGTTCTCCCGCCGCCTCGCCGGACCTGTCGTCGGCGACCGTCGTGCTCCGGCGGTCGCCGACGTCGTGCTCAGCGCTCGTCACCGCCGCGGTCGCGGCGCACTGTGGCCTTGCGGCCCTTGATCGTGCTGGAGCGCAACCCGGAGATGACCTCGTCGGCCACCCCCTGCGGCACCTCCACGAGTGAGAACCGGTCGGCGATCTCGATCGAGCCGATGTCCCGGCCGCGGATGCCGGTCTCCCCGGTGATCGCGCCGACCAGATCCTGCGGGCGTACCCCGGCGCGTCGACCCAGGCCGACGAAGACCTGGACGGTGTTGCCGCCGCCGGAGCGTGGCCGGCCCCCGCCCCGCCGGTCGCCGCCCCGGCCGCCGGCCTCCGGTCGACCCTCGCGCGGCCCACGGACCGGAACCTGCGGGATCTCCTCCTCGTCGTCGGAGCCCGGCGACGTCACCTCATGGGCCAGCTTCACGGCAGCGAGGGCAACCTCCATCAGGTCGAACTCGTCGGTCAGCGTCTCCACGATCACCCGGAACGGGTCGAGGTCGTCCTCGAGGAGGCTCTCCCGCAGGGCCGCCTGGGTCAGTTCCAGCCGCCGGGTACGCATGTCGGCCACGGTGGGGATCTTGTCGATGGTGATCCGCTGGCCGGTCACCCGCTCGATGGTCTTGAGCATCCGGTGCTCACGCGGCTCGGCGAGGGTGATCGCCACGCCCTCGCGGCCAGCCCGACCCACCCGACCGATCCGGTGCACGTACGACTCCGGGGCGGACGGCACGTCGTAGTTGACCACGTGGGTCAGCTGCTCGACGTCCAGCCCACGGGCCGCCACATCGGTGGCCACCAGCAGGTCGGCGGTGCCCGCCCGCAGCCTGCCCATCACCCGGTCGCGCTGCTCCTGGCTCATGCCACCGTGCAGCGCCTCGGAGCGGTAGCCCCGACCGTTCATCGTCTCGGTCAACCGGTCGACCTCTTCCCGGCTGCGGCAGAACACGATCGCCGCGGTCGGCGACTCCACGTCCAACACCCGACCCAGCGCGGCCGGCTTGTGCGCCCGGGTCACGATGTACGCGCTCTGCCGCACCCGGGGCGCCTCACCCGCTACCTGCTGCTCCCGGCCGATCTCGATCCGCACCGGTTCGCGCAGGTGCTGGCGGGCCATCCCGTCGATGCGCGACGGCATGGTGGCCGAGAAGAGCACCGTCTGACGCTGCGCCGGAGCGTGCTCCAGGATTGCCTCGATGTCCTCGGCGAAGCCCATGTCGAGCATCTCGTCGGCCTCGTCGAGCACCACCGTGGCCAACCCACCGAGGCGCAGGGTGCCCCGGGCGATGTGATCGAGGGCCCGGCCCGGGGTGGCCACCACCACGTCGACACCGCTGTCCAATGCCCGCAACTGCCGCCCGATCGGCTGCCCACCGTAGATCGGCAGGACCCGCGCGCCCAGGTCCTTGCCGTAGCGGTGGAACGCCTCGGAGACCTGTACCGCAAGCTCCCGGGTCGGCACCAGCACCAGCGCCACCGGGTCGCCGCCCTGGCGGTGTGCCGCCATGAGGTTCAGCAGCGGCAGCGCGAACGCGGCCGTCTTGCCGGTGCCGGTGGCCGCCTGACCCAGCAGGTCCCGACCCTCCAGCAGCGGTGGGATAGCCTCCCGTTGGATGGGGGTCGGCTCCTCGTACCCGAGGGCGGCGAGGGCGCCCAGCAGCTCGGCGCGGAGCCCGAGCTCGGTGAAGGCGCTCACCTCGTCGGTGCCGTCGGGGGTGGCGTCGATCGGTGCGTCGTGCTGTGCAGGTGCGGAACTCATGTGCCAAGCCTTTCATCACGCCGTCCGGGCCGTTGCGGCGACCGCCACAAGAGCTGTCTTCGGGCTCGTGCTGCGGCTGTTCCACGATCCCGGCGGCGGCTTGGGTCAGGCGTCGGTGGTCAGGATGGCCAGCACCATCACCGCGGCGAGGGCCACGTCGAGCACCACGCAGAACTCGGCGTAGCCGCGCGGCACCACCCGGCGGTTGCGGTGGTGCACCACGTCCCAACCGGCGTGCGCCAACCACCCGAACGCCACCAGCCAGTCGGCGGTCCGCCCGCCGGCCAGCACCGCGACCAGCGTCAGGGTGACCCAGACGGCCAGACCGGCGAGTTGGGTGGCGAGCACGCCCCGCCCGCCCAGCGTGCGGCGAACCATGCCGATCAGCAGGTAGCCGCCGGGCAACACCAGCATCGTCCACGGGCTGAGCACACCGGGGTCGACCCACATGTCAACGGTCAGCAGCAGCGCCAACCCGGTCGGCCAGTGGCGAGCGAGCGCCACCACGATCCGGTGTCGGCGTACCGGCGCCGACGCCTCGTGTCGGTGTCGGACCGCCACCAGCACCATCGCGGGAATCATCAGCAGGTGACCGCCGAGCAGCAGCGCGTCGGCGTCGATAAGGCCGGCCCAGAACGGCACGAGCAGCAGCAGGAACGGGACGTACATCGCGGCGGCCATCTCGCCGACCGCGTGCCAGCGGTGCGCCCGGTAGCGCATCCCCACCGTCATCCCGACGGTCATGTTCGTGGCCATCACCAGTGCGGCGACCTCAGGCCGGGCCAGTGCGTCGCCGACGCCCAGAGCGGCGCCGGCCAGCTCCCACAACGGTGCGAGCAGCAGCATCCCGGCGACCATCGCCACTGCCATCTCACCCAGATGCCACAGCAGCCGCCGCCTGCTGCTGGCCGGTGCCGCGGCGGTCGGTGTCGCCGTGGCCGGCGTGGGGGCCGAGGGGGTCGGCTCGTCGATGGGCAGGGGCGCGGGCGACGGTACGGCGGTGAGGCTGTCCGCGTACATCCGGGTGTTTTCCATGCCTCGACCCTGCCGGTGCGCCCGGTGTGGCCGGCAGACCCGTTCGTCACGGGAAAACCGTGCGGGCCGCACGGCACGACCGTGACAGTTCGCACGGGTGGACAGTGCGCCGGGCGGTCCTAGGATCGGTGCGTGGCGAGCGAGGCGGTGACTCCCCGGGCGGACCGCCGGCTGCGCCGCGCCCGGCGGGCGACGCTGGTGTCACTGGCCACCGGCGTCTGGGCGAGCGTCCTGCTACCGGCGGTCGGCCTGACCCGCGAGCCCGACCCCGGCCGGGTGACTGTCGGCGCGGTCGGCATCCTCGCCTTCGTGATCGCCCAGACCGTCGTCCTGTACGCGGCCGTGACGCCGTGGCTCGACCCGCGCTGGCGGGCTCGGGCCGAGCTGAGCCTGGTCGGGGTGGCCGTGCTGACCGTTCCGCTGGTGGGCCCGGTGGCGGCCGGCAGCTGGCCGACGTGGGCCTGGCTCGGTGCGGCGCTGATCGGCATGACGCCGCTGCTGGTGCGGTGGCGGGCCGCGCTGGGGGTCGCGGTCGGCGTCCTGGCGGTGTCGGTGACGGTGGCCTTGTGGACCGGCGGTTCCGTTCCGCGCCACCTCGCCGTGACCGGTGGGATCGGCGCGGCGGTGGCCGCCGTCAACGGGCTCCAGGTCTGGTTCTGGGACCTGCTCGTGGAGGCCCGGCAGGGCCAGGCCGCCCAGGCCCGGCTGGCCGCCGCCGAGGAGCGGCTGCGCTTCGCCCGCGACGTTCACGACGTCCTGGGGCACCGCCTCACGGTGATCGCGTTGAAGGCCGAACTCGCCGCCCGGCTCGCCCCGGCGGACCCGGAACGGGCCGCGCGGGAGGCCGCCGAGGTGCAACGGTTGGCCGCCTCCGCGCTGAGCGAGGTACGGGAGACCGTGCACGGCTATCGGGCCGTCGATCTCGACGAACAGCTCACCGCGGTGGTGGGGGTGCTGCGCTCCTGCGGGGTGCGGTGCACGGTTCTGCCACTGCCGGTGGACCTGCCGCAGCCCGCCGCCATCGAGCTGGCGGCGGTGCTGCGCGAGGCGAGCACCAACGTGCTGCGGCACAGTCGGGCCGACTGGTGCCGGATCCGCATCGAACGGGAGGATGACGTGGCCAGGATGACGGTGGCCAACGACGGCGCCGACGACCGCGGCCCGGACGCGCACAGCCACGGCCTGCGCGGGCTGGCCGACCGGCTCGCCGCTGCCGGGGGCGAGTTGCGGGTACGCCGGGAGGACGCGATCTTCACCCTCGAAGCCACAGTGCCGGCGACGTCGTGATCCGCGTCCTGCTCGCCGATGACGAGGACCTGATCCGGGTCGCCGTCGCCGCGCTGCTCGCCCTGGAACCGGACATCGAGGTGGTGGCACACGCCGCTGACGGGTCCACGGCCGTCACCGCGGCGTTGGCGCACCGCCCGGACGTGGCAGTGGTGGACCTGGAGATGCCCGGCCTGGACGGCATCGCGGTAGCCGCCGAGCTGACCCGGGTCCGACCCGACTGCGCGGTGGTCGTGCTGACCGGGCACGGCCGCCCCGGGCACCTGCGCCAGGCGTTGACCGCCGGCGCCCGAGGGTTTCTGCCCAAGGGCTCGCCGGGTGGGGCGCTCGCCGACGTGATCCGCCGGGTGCACGCCGGAGGGCGTTACGTCGACCCGTCGCTGGCCGCCGACGCGTTGACCCTGCCCCCGTGCCCGCTGACCCCTCGGGAACTGGAGACGCTGCGGCTGGTGGAGGTCGGTGCCCCGGTCGCGGTGATCGCCCGTCGGGTGCACCTGTCCACCGGCACCGTGCGCAACCACCTCTCCGCCGCCGTGCAGAAGCTCGGCGCCGCCGACCGGGCCGAGGCCGTCCGTACCGCCCGGGACAACGGCTGGCTCTGACTTCGGTTGGCGTCCGCCGAGCAGGAGGGTCGCCGACTAGCGTAGGCGCGTGCGTACGGTGGAACTGGTCTGCTCGCCCGGCCTGGAGGTCGCGGTCCGGGCGGTCTGGGGCCGGCTGGCCGCCGCCGGGTTGCCCAGCCTGGCCCGCAACATCCACCCGACCAACCGGCCGCACCTCACCCTCGCCGCAGTGGACGAGTTCCCGCCGGGGGTCGAGCACCGTCTGGCCGAGCTGTTCGACGCCGCGCTGCCGGTGCCGGTGACGCTCGACCGGGTCGTCGTCCTCGACGGCAGCGCCCCACTGGTCTGGCTCGTCCGACCCACTCCGGCGCTGACCGCGCTGCACGCCGCCGTCTGGGACGTTCTCGCCGAGGCCGACGGACAACGCCCGTGGCATGCGCCCGACACGTGGGTGCCGCACCTGAGCCTGGCCCTGCGGTTCCGCAACGCGGACCTGCGGTTGGCTCGTGCCGTCGCCGGTGGGCAGCGCCCGACGGGCGACTTCGACGCCGCTCGCAGCTACGACGGCACGGACCGCTCGGTGACCCCGCTGACCGGCCGCGGCTGAGGTCGTCTCGCGTCGTCCGGAGCCTCAGTTGCTGCCCCCACCGCCGCCTCCACCGTCGCCCCCGCCACTGAATTCGCCACCACCGCCGCCACCCGCACCGCCGGCGTGGCCGTGACGGCCGTCGAGGAAGGGCAGGTCGCCGCGAATGCCGGGTGGTTTGGGCCGCTTGCCCGGCCCCGCGAGGTGTTGCAGGCAGACCCGGCCGGAAACCGGGAAGCATTCGCCGCGACCTCCGCAGTCGGCCAGGTAGCGGTTGCCATCCTGGATGTCCAGTTCCTGGTCCACCCGGAAGAGCAGCGGAAGGCCGGTCGGGCCACAACCCTCGTCCCGGCGGCCGTAGCTCAGCGTGGCGAGCAGGAGAGGTCCACGATTGGCGGTGGTCGTGTCGCCGCTTGTCGCAGCCCTCGGCTGGGGGTGCGGAGGGCGCCCGAACGCGGCGTCGCAGAAGGTCGCGTAGTCCCGCGCGTGGAGGGTCAGCTCCTGCCACAGATCGTCCACGACCACCGACGGCAGCGACAGCTTCGCGTCGGGCTGGCGGGCGATGATCCGGAACCACTGCCGGGTCGCGGTTTCGACGAGAACGAGGTCGTCGTCGCTGAGATGGGGATACCGGTTCCTGAGATGTTGACGTCCGCTGGCAGGAAACCGCAGGTCGGACACGGCACGGAGTCGGCGAGGGGTGCGGTCGCTTCTGAACTTCGTCCAGATCATCCGGTTACTTCTATCCGCCCGGGGTGCAGGCGCTAGGGCCCCGACTTGCCGAAGTGGCGCCGCGGCTCCTTCAGAGTAGGGCAGTGGGCAAGGAGGCCGGCCTGCCGTTTCCTAGACTGGGGCGATGAGCGTTGGCACCGACGGTCGGGGGATGGCCGAGTTGGCCGCTCTCCTGGCCGACGGCACCCGGGCCAGCATCTGTGTCGCGCTGCTCGACGGGCGGGCGTGGACCGCCGGTGAGCTGGCCCGGCGCGCCGGTGTCGCCCCGTCGACGGCCAGCGACCACCTCACCCGACTCGTCCGCGGTGGCCTGCTCGTCGAGGAACGGCAGGGCCGCCACCGTTACCTGCGACTGGCCGGGCCGTCGGTGGCCCAACTGATCGAGGACCTGGCCGGGCACGCCCCGGCCACGCCCACACCGACCGGGTCGCTGCGCGCGGCGACCGCCACCGCCTCCCTGGCGTACGCCCGGACCTGCTACGACCACCTGGCCGGGCGGCTGGGGGTGCTGATGTACGACGCGCTGCTGGCCGAGCGCCGACTCGACCGGTCCAGCGGGTTGGCGCTCACGCCCGACGGGTGGGCCTGGGCGGCCGGGTTGGGCGTACCCGTCGACATGCTGCGCGCCGCGCGCCGCCCGGTGGTCCGCGACTGCCTGGACTGGACCGAACGCCGCCCGCACCTGGCCGGGGCGCTCGGCGCGGCGCTCTGCCGCCGCCTCACCGACCTTGGCTGGATCAGCCAGGGCGCCGGCCGCGCCGTCCGTCTCACTACCGCCGGCCGCCCCGGCCTGGCCGCGGCCCTGGCCATCCCCGAACACACCCTCGACCCGCCGGTGGGTTCGCCACCCACGAGCGGCCGCGCCTGACCGGCGAGCGGCGGGTGACCGTACCGGGATCGTTCGGTGTGGGGCGAACGGTTCGCGCCCTACGGTCGGGCGGTGACTGACGACTGGCCGCATATCGCGCCCGCTCCGGGAACACCGGCGTGTGGGCCACCCTCGTTCCAACCGGAGAGCGGCTGGTGGATGACCCGGCACGCCGACGTACGCGCGGCGCTGACCGACAGGGCGTTCCAGGTGCCAGCCGTCGACACCGGTCCGCCCGGCACCCTCGCCTGGCTGCGCGCCACTGTCAGCCGGTTCAGTCCACCGGGACGGCACGCCGACCGTCGAGCGGTAGCGGTGAGCGCACTGGCCCCGCTCGATCCGGACGACCTGCGACTGGATGCGGCGCGGCTGACAGTGGCCGTCCTCGACCGCGCCAACGACCGCGTCGACGTGATGCGGGAACTGGCCCGGCCGGTGCCGCTGCGGACGTTGGCCGATCGCCTCGGTTTCGCTGATCCGGCAGCCGCCGGGACGGCGGTCGTTGTCGTCGCGGCGGCGTACCACCCGGGGGTGGACCCGGCCTTGACCGCGCGCGCCGACCGGGCGGTGACGGCCCTGCTGGCGCTCGCGCCGCAGAGTCCGCCGGAGGTACTGGCGAACCTGATCGGTCTGTTGGTCCAGGCGTGCGACGCGACAGCCGGCCTGATCGGCGCCGCCGCCCATCACCTGCTGAACCCGGCGGTTCCGCGAGCGGCGGGCACGGTACCGACCGCCGACCTGCTGGCCGAGGTGCTGCGCCTCGATCCACCGGTTCGGGCCACCCGACGGGTCACCGTCGACGGGGTACGGGTGGGCGGGCAGGATCTGCCGGCGGGCAGTCCGGTGCTGCTGCGCTTCGACGCGGCCAACCGTGACCCGCAGGCGTTCACCGAGCCCGCGACGTTCCGGCCCGGTCGGCCCGGTGCCGGGCTGTTGACCTTCGGGACGGGGGAGCGGGGTTGCCCCGGCGACCGGCACGCCCTGGCGCTGGCCAGCGGGGTGCTCGACGTGCTGCGGGAACGGTGCCGGCGCAGCCCGACCCTGGTGCGCCACGAACCGCACCCGACCCTGCGGGTGCCGACAACTCTGGAGGTGAGCGTCCGATGATCGAACGTTGTGCCGCGTTCCACGCCCTGCACCACGCCGGCCACCCCCTGCTGTTGCCCAACGCCTGGGACCACGCCTCGGCGGCGGCGCTCGCCACGCGTGGACATCCGGCCATCGGCACCACCAGCCTCGGGGTTGCCGCGACCGCCGGCCTTCCCGACGGCACCGCGGCCACCGCGGGGGAGACCCTCGCCCTGGCCCGCCGGCTGGCTCGGCTGCCGGTGCTGCTCAGCGTGGACGTGGAGGCCGGGTTCAGCGACGACCCGGTCGAGGTCGCCGAGTACGTGGCGGAGTTGGCCGGGCTCGGCGTGGTCGGGATCAACCTGGAGGACGGGCGTGCCGATGGCAGCCTCGCCGACACCGAGGTCGCCGCTGCCAAGATCGTGGCAGTGAAGGCGGCGGTGCCGGAGTTGTTCGTCAACGCCCGCACCGACACCTGGTGGCTCGGGGTGGACGACCCGTTGCCGCGGACCCTCGCCCGCGCTCGTGCCTACCGGATGGCCGGTGCCGACGGGATCTTCGTGCCCGGGACTGTCGACCTGGAAACCCTGCGCGTCCTCACCGAGCGGATCGACGCTCCGGTGAACGCGCTGTACCAGCCCGGCGGCCCAGGGTTGGCTGAGTTGAGCGGCGCCGGGGTGGCCCGGGTCAGCACCGGCTCGCTGCTGTTCCGGGCCGCGCTGGGCGCCGCGCTCGCCGCCGCCGACGCCGTCCGCGACGGCGGGCCCACCACACCGGTGGGACTTCCGTCGTACGCCGAGGTGCAGGCCCTGGTGCCGACGGACGGCGACTGACGGTGGCTGCCGGCGGGCGGCGGTGGGTGGTGTGTTGGTTGGTGCCTTTGGAGCTGAATCGTTTGTGACATCACTGGGTGGTGCCGTCCGCCCGAGCCCAATGCACCGTCTGGAGTACCGCCTCGGCGGCATCACGGCCCGCTTGCGAAGCCGGCGGCGTTGATTCGTTGACGACATCAGCTCCAAAGCGCCAAACCCAAGGATCACCTGGGGTGCGTCGTCCACGCTCCGTTAGGGGGGAGATAGGAGGAATGTTCGGTCCGTTCCGGTCCCGATGATTACGGTGTGTTTCAGGGCGATCCACCCAGTGCCGTGACCGGAGAGAGGGACCCGTCATGCGAGTGCCCAGCCGTAGCCCGGGACAGCAGCCCGGCTCGCCTCCGTCGCCCACCGCTCCGGCCCGCCGTCGACCCTCCGGTGCGACCCCGCGCCGCGTTCCCGCTCCTGCCCCCGACCTGCCCGCTTACCGGGCCGCCGTCGCCGAACTGCTGATCGAGGTCGGCGCCCTGGCCGACGCGGCAAGCACCCGGGCCCGGCAGGTGCTCATCGACGAACGGCTGCGGGAGCCGGCACTCGCCGCGGTCCTCGACGCCACGCCCCAGGGGCTGATCGGCGCGCGCGAGACGTTGCTGCTGGAGATGGCCCGCTACCAACCGAACGACCGCACCTCGGCTACCGACCTCAGCGCGCTGGTCCGGATCTACCTGCTCTCCCGCATCGACGTGCTGTGGTGGCAGGACGCGCCGACCTTCGTCACCGACGACCAGGTCAACGGCAGCCCCGAGTTGGTCGACCTGGAGTGGTTGCGCCGCCGCGACCTACTGCGCTTCCGCTACCAGGAGCAGCCCACCACGATGATGGGCCGGGCCGCCCGCGGGCTGCGTCGCCGGCTGCGACCCGACGCCACCCCGCGCACCGCCGGCCTGCTGTTCCGGCGCGCCCGGCGCGAGGTGGTGGCGCTGCTCAACGACATCGGACGGCAGTTCAGCGCCGTCGCGCCGCCGGCCACCCCGCCGCTCTGGGTGACCAGCCTGGTCCGCAGCGCCGAGCACCAGTACCGGCTGCGCCGCCTGGGCTACGCGGCGATGCTGCCCAGCGGGCACTGCCTCGGCTACTCGGCGGACGTCGAGCTGGCCTGGTTCGAGCGTTTCGGCGCGCGCGACGCCCTGGCGGAGCTGCTGCTGAGCCGGCAGGAGGCCGGTGAGCTGAACGTGATCGACGAGGGTCAGGCCTGGCACCTGTGCCTCGCGCCCACCGCCCGGCGTCGTCTCCGCCGGGCGTACGAGGCCGAGATGGGGGTCTGAGCCGGTGTGCGGCATCGCGTTGAGCATCGGCCCGGAGGCCGACCCGGCCACCTTCCGGCGGATGCTCGCCGTCCTGGCCCCGCGCGGTGAGGTCACCGAGACCCGGTCCGAGAGCGGGCTGCTCGCCGGCACCCGGCGGCTGCGGGTCGTCGACCGGGACCGGGCGGTGCAGCCCTGGACGTCGACCGACGAGCGTTGGCTGCTCTGCTTCAACGGCGAGATCTTCAACTACCGGGAGTTGCGGGCGCAGCTGACCCGCCTGGGGCAGGCCTTCCGCACCGAGAGCGACACCGAGGTGCTGCTCGCCGCGTTCCAGCAGTGGGGCGAGGCGGCGGTGACCCGGCTCCGCGGTGAGTACGCCTTCGCTGTCGTCGAACGGACCACCGGCCGGGCGTACCTGGCCCGCGACCCGCTCGGGGTCAAGCCGCTGTACTGGTCCCGTCGACCCGGCTGCCTGCACCTCGCCTCCGAGGTCAAGGCGCTCGTCGGGCACGGCGCCCCGATCGCCGAGGTGCCGCCGGGGCACCACGGCTGGGCGGAGGCGGACGGGCACGTGCGACTGAGCCCGTACGTCGACCTGCTCACCATCGGCGACGGCCTGCCGGTCATCGACGACCCGGACGAGGCCGCGCTGCTGGTCCGCGCCGCGCTCAGCGACGCGATCCGGATGCGGGTGGAGACCGACCTGACCGTCGGGGTGGTGCTCTCCGGTGGGCTGGACAGCTCGTTGACCCTGCGGCAGGTGCGCGACATCCACCCGGACTGCGTCGCGGTGACCGTCGGCGTCGCCGACAGCCCCGACGTGGCGTACGCCCGGCGGCTCGCCGCCGACCTCGACGTGCCGCACGTGGTGGTCGAGCTGAAGCCGCGTGACATCCGGCTCGCCGACGTCCGCGAAGCCATCCGCATCTCCGAACTGACCGAGTACGGCGACATCATCAACGCGGTCGTCTCGGTGCCGATCTTCCGGCGGCTCCGCGACCTCGGCATCAAGGTGGTGCTGACCGGTGACGGCTCCGACGAACTGTTCGGCGGGTACCCGATGTACCGCCAGGTCGCCCCGGCGGCGGCCCGCCGACTGTTCCTGCACCGGATCCGCAACCTGTGCCGCACCGAGTTGCAGCGCGTCGACCGCGCCGCCATGGCATACGGCGTGGAGGCCCGGGTGCCGTTCCTCGACCTCAGCGTGGTGGAACTGGCGATGCGGTTGCCGGTGGACCTGAAGCTGCGCCACGGGCAGGAGAAGTGGATCGTCAGGCGGGCGTTCGCCGACGTGCTGCCCGACTACATCCTCCGCCGTCCGAAGAACCCGATGTCGTACTCGTCGGGGTTGCACGAGCGGGTCCGGCTGTACAAGCCGCTCTTCGCCCGGTTGCACCGCTCCTTCGGCTACGACCTGCAGGAGCCGGTCCGTCGGGACTTCGACACCGTACTGAGCCGCTGCGGGAACGATCTGGACCGGGCCATCGCCGACGGGCTGACCCGACCCGACTACACGGTCCTGGAGCACGCCCGCGACCTGGTCGGCGCGGCCAAGTGGAACGCCGCTCCGATGGTCCGCCGGCTGGTCGGCCCGCGCCCCGCACGCCACTGACGGCCGTCCCGCACGCCACGCTTGACTCTGACACGGTGTCAGGGACGAGTGTGAGGGGACCATGTTCACCATCGGAGACTTCGCCAGACTCGGCCGGGTGTCGGTGCGGATGCTGCGCCACTACGACAGCATCGGCCTGCTGCCCCCCGCCAGCGTCGACCCGCACACCGGCTACCGCTTCTACCGCGCCGACCAGCTGCGCCGGCTCAACCGGGTGATCGCCCTCAAGGAGTTGGGCCTCACCCTCGAACAGGTGCGAGCGATCGTCGACGACGCGGTCGACGTGGCCGAGCTGCGCGGCATGCTGCGGCTGCGCCGGAGCCAGCTGGCGGAACAGTTGGCCGCCGACACGGCCCGGCTCACGGCTGTCGAGGCGCGGCTCCGAATGATCGAGTCGGAGGGTCGGATGACCACCCAGGACGTCGTCCTCAAGGAGATCGCGCCGGTTCGCGTCGCGGAGCTGACCGCCGTCGCGCCCAGCTACCAGGGCGAGGACATCGGCCCGGTGATCCAGCCGCTCTACCCGGAGTTGTTCCGTCGACTGGACGCCGCCGGAATCACGCCGACGGGTCCGGGCATCGCCTGGTACGAGCCCGCCGACTCGGGCGGCGACGCTGTCGTCGTACACGCCGGTGTGCTCGTCGACGCCGAGCCGTCCGCGGCGTCCGACGTCACGGTGCGCGATCTGCCGGAGCTGCGCAATGCTGCGACGATCATCCATCACGGTGCGATGGACGACGTCGAGCCGAGCATGCAGGCGCTCGCCCGGTGGATCGAGGAGAACGGCTACCGCACCGACGGCTTCGCCCGGGAGGTCTACCTCGACTACTGCCCGGACACCCCGGAGAAGGGCGTGACCGAACTTCAGGTCGCCGTGTACCGCGACTGAGCCCTCAGCTCACCAGCAGCAGCGCGCCGACCGCGGCGAGCGTCGCGGTGACCGCGAGCAGGGTGCTGGTCAGCACGAACCGGGCCACCGGCACCGCCACCCCGGCCGCCCGGCAGCGCTCGAACCACAACAGGGTGGCCAGTGACGCCCAGGGGGCGGCCAGCGGGCCGACGTTGGTGCCGATCAGCAGGGCCAGTAGGCGGGTGTGGTCACCGGTCGGCAGCACCGACTCGCCGGCCAGGTAGGCGGGCAGGTTGTTCACCGCGTTGGCGAGCAGCGCTCCGGTGCCACCGGCGCGCAGGGCGCCCAGCGCGCCACCGTCGGCGCCGACCAGGGTGCCGACCAGGTCGTCCAGCCCGTGCCGGCCGAGGGTCTGCACCACCAGGAACAGGCCGGTGACGAAGAACAGCAGGCGTACCGGGACCAGCCCCGGGCGCAGCGTGGCGGGGGAGCGGACCAGGAACCCGACCAGCACCAGGGCGAGCCCGACGGTGGAGGCGATCTCGATCTCCACGCCGGCGAGGATGCCGGCGACGAAGATCAGGCAACCGGCGAGCGCCGTACGGTGCAGCACCGGGTCGGCCGGCACGTGCCGGGTCGGCGGGACGAAACGCCCGCCGGCGGGCCGCTCCCGGCGCCACCACCCGAACCAGAGCAGGGCCATGGTGACCGTCACGGCGGCGAGCTGCGGCAATGCCATCCGAGCCGCGTACGCCAGGGGCGCCAGCCCGACCCGGTCGGCGGCGAGCAGGTTGGTCAGGTTGGACACCGGCAGCAGCAGGCTCGCGGTGTTCGCCAGCCAGACCGTGGTGACGGCGAGCGGGGCGGCGGGGATCCGCAGGTTCCGGGCCAGCGCGAGCAACACCGGGGTGAGCAGCACGGCGGTGGTGTCGAGGTTGAGCACGAGAGTGGTCAGCGTGGCGAGAGCACCGCAGAGCAGGAACAGTAGGGCCCACCTGCCCCGGGACGCGATAGCCAGTCGGCTGGCCAGCACGTCGAAGACACCGGCCACGGCGGTCAGCTCGGCGAGCACGATCACGGTGCCGAGGAACAACAGCAGCGGCAGGATCCGGTGCAGGGTGGCGGTGGTCTCCGCGCGGGGGAGCAGCCCGCTCAGTGCGCAGGCCGCCCCGACCACGGCGAGGACGGCCGCCACCAGGTCCAGCGGGTGGGGCCGCCGACGCGTGGTCGGTTCGGGCGGGGCGGCAACTGTCACGTCTGTTCACGTTGGCACAGCGTTTGGCCAGCCGGTTCGCAACCCCCGTCCTGGTGACGGGCCCCACCGTGCCCGCCCCCGACGAGTCTGGCGTGCAACGGCGCCGGGCCCGGCCTCCGACGATCGGAGACCGGGCCCGGTGTGGTGCGTGGCGCCTACCAGCCCAGGTAGCTGGGCTGGGTCTGCACGTTGAGCTCCTGGTAGCGGGTCAGCTTGGCCGACCAGGTACGCCAGTCGTTCAGCTCCAGGACGTCCAGGCCCTTCACCATGTCGTTGGAGTAGATGTGGCCGTTGTAGTAGTACGCGGACCAGGTGCCGCCGCCGACGAACGTGTCGGCCGAGAGCGGGCCGCGCTCCCAGAAGGCGATCTCCTTCGGGTTGGCCGAGTCGGTGAAGTCGAACACCGAGATGCCGCCCTGGTACCACGCCTGGACCATGATGTCCTTGCCGAGCACCGGGATGAGCGAGCCGTTGTGGGCCACGCAGTTCTCGGTGTCGGCGTTCGCCCGGGGGATCTTGTAGTAGCTGCGGAAGGTCATCGTCCGGGCGTTGCCGCGGCCGGCGATGTCGTAGATGGCGTCCGCGCCGCGGTTCGGGCCGACGGTCTCGTTGCAGGTCGCCGCCCCGCCGCCACCCAGCTCGTCGGTGAAGATCACCTTGGTGCCGGAGTTGTTGAAGGTGGCCGAGTGCCAGAACGCGAAGTTGACCTCGTCCCGAACCCTGTTGATGACCCGGGGAGCCTCGCGGTTCTTGATGTCGAGCAGGATGCCGTCACCCATGCAGGCGCCGGCGGCCAGGTCCTTCGACGGGTAGGCGGTGATGTCGTGGCAACCGGTGGTGGCCGAGCCGGTCTGGCTGCCGGGGAAGCCGCCGTCCGGGAAGAGGTTCGGCGTCGCGACCACTGCCGCGTCGGTCGGCTTCTTCACCGGCACCTTGATGATGGAGATGGAGTCGTGCGGCGGCTGGCAGTCCGGGAATTCGGCCCGCGGGCTGTACGACGACACGTACAGGTAGATGGCCTTGCGGTCCTTGCCCGGCACCAGGGTGTGGGTGTGGGAGCCGCAGGCCGTCTCGACGGACTTGATGTAGCGCGGGTTGGCCTTGTCCTTGATGTCGAAGACCTTGATGCCCTCCCACGAGCCCTTCACGTCCGCTCCCTGCGTGGTGCTGTTGCAGGAGTCGTCGCTGCGCGACGAGTCGGTGGAGAGGAAGAGCAGGTCACCGTGGACGGAGATGTCGTTCTGCGACCCCGGGCAGAGCACCCGGGCCTTGACCGTCGGCGCGCTGGGCCGCGAGATGTCGTAGATGACGAAGCCGTTGTAGTTGCCGGCGAACGCGTACTTGCCCTGGAAGGCGATGTCGCTGTTTGTCGCGTCCAGTGGGGCGACCTTGGGCACGTTGGCGATCTGGCGCAGGTTGGGGCTGCTCACGATCTCGTCGACGCCGGGGATCGTGTTGGTGAGCGCGGGGGCCGGGGCCGCCTGCGACACGGTCTGGGCGTTGCTGGCCGGAGCGACGAGGGCGCTGGCGACGAGGAGGCCGGTCGTGGCGAGAGCCACGACACGCAGTTGTCGTAACCGTGGCTTGTGGAATCTGATCATCGGCGGGGGCCCTTCGCAAGGGGGAGACGATGGTTGACACGTTACCGTTCGACGAAGAACGTCGATGTGAGCTGGATCACATGAAAGCGGGTTCTTCAATGGATAGCATCGCGGTGACCTCGACTGCAGGGAGTGGCCCATGACCAACCGGCGCGCACGCATCCTGGCGGTCGTCACACTGGCTCTCGTGTTGCCGCTCGTGGTGTTCATGGTGATCCGCCTCGACGGCGACACCGGTACGAGCGCACCGCGGCCGGTCTCCGCGCCCGCCACCTCCGCCGCGTCGCCGACGGCCAGCCCCGTCCCCACCGATCTGACCGTCATCGCGCCCGGCCGTCCGGGCGAGACGGCGGCTACCCGCCCGGCGCATGAGGTCCGCGACGCCGGTCCCGCCCCGCACAACTCGCTGGACGTCTGGTTCGTCCGGATGATGATCCCGCACCACGCGCAGGCCCTGGCGATGGCGGAGCTCGCCCCCGACCGGGCCGCCGACCCCGACGTCCGGGCCATCGCCGAGCGCATCCGGGCCAGCCAGGGGCCGGAGATGGGCATGATGCGCGGCTGGCTGCAGACCCGTGGCCTCCCGGCGGAGGTACAGGGCCACGACCACGGCACCATGCGCGGCATGCAGTCGCCAGAGGCGATGCGGCAGCTCGCCGCGGCACGTGGCGCGGACTTCGACAGGCTCTTCGTCCGGATGATGACCGAGCACCACCAGGGCGCCATCGAGATGGCCACCAACCTGCTCACTGTCGGCTCCGACCTGACGCTCAACGAGTTCGCCAACGCCGTCGCCACCGAGCAGACCGTCGAGATCGACCGCATGCGCGAGGTCCTCGGCGGCTGAGCCCGGGCGCGGGGCACGAGGGCCGAGCGTCGCGGCACGTACGCTGGGTGACCGTGAGACGCACAGTGTTCGGTCGCCCGCTGCGCGGCGTCGCCTTCGACGTGGCCGTCGCCGCAATGGTGGTGCTCGTCTCCCTGGCCGCGGCGGTGAGCCAGCCGGGCGGTTGGGCGGCCACTGCGGTCGGCCTGGGGATGGCGGTGGCGTTGCTGTTCCGCCGCACCCATCCGAGCGCGGTGACGGTGGCGGTCGCGGCGCTCGCCCTGATCCAGGTGATCGCCCGCTGGGGTCCGCTCATCTACGACGTGGCCGTCCTGATCGCGCTCTACAGCGTGGTGAAGTACGGCCGGCGGCTTCGCGACGGCGTACTGGCCGGAGCGGTCGCGGCCATCGGCGTGCTGCTGGCCGCCGCGCAGACGCCCAACGTCATCCAGTGGTGGGTGACAGCGCTCTGGTATGCGCTGGTCACCGGGGCGGTGTGGCTGGTCGCGCTGAACGTGCGGACCCGCCGGCTCTACGTGCTCAGCCTCGAGGAGCGGGCCACCACCCTGGAACGCGAGCGGGAGGCCGAGTCCCGGGCGGCAGTTGCCGAGGAGCGCACCCGGATCGCCCGTGAGCTGCACGACGTGGTGGCCCACAGCATGGCCGTGATGATCGTCCAGGCGGACGGGGCCCGGTTCATGCTCGACCGGGACCCCGCCCAGGCGCGCACCGCCGTGAAGGTGGTCGCCGACACCGGCCGGCAGGCGCTGGAGGAGATGCGCCGCCTGGTCGGCGTTCTGCGCGACGCCGGCCCTGCCGGCGCCGACGGTGCCGACGGGCTGGCTGTGGCGGCCGATCCCGAGCACCGGCGCCTCGCGCTGGCCGAGCTGCCCGACCTGCTGGCCCGGTTCGACGACGCCGGTCTGCACGTGCGCAGCACCGTCACCGGTGCGCCACCGGCGCTGCCGCCGGGCCTGGAGCTGACCGTCTACCGGGTGGTGCAGGAGGCGCTGACCAACGCGCTCAAGCACGCGGGCGTCGGCGCCGGTGTGGAGGTCGTCCTGTCGTACACCGCCGAGGCCGTGGTGGTCCGGGTGGTCGACGACGGTCGCGGCCGCCCGCTGGTCAGCCCGGCGCCGTCCGGCGGTCACGGCCTGCTCGGCATGCGGGAGCGGGTGACCGTGTACGACGGCAGCCTCACCGCCGGTCCCCGACTGACCGGGGGCTGGCAGGTCGAGGTTCGGCTGCCGCTACCGTCTGAGCCGGCAACGGAGGTGATCGCGGCATGACGGTCCGGGTAGTGATCGTGGACGACCAGGCGCTGGTCCGCGCCGGGTTCCGGATGGTGCTGGAATCCCAGCCCGACCTGGAGGTCGTGGGGGAGGCGATCGACGGCGCGGACGCCCTGCGGGTGCTCGCCCGCACCGAGGCCGACGTGGTCGTGATGGACATCCGGATGCCCACCATGGACGGGGTGGAGGCGACCCGTCGACTCTGCGCCGAGCGGCCCGAGGGTGGCCCTCGGGTGCTGGTGCTGACCACCTTCGACACCGAGGCGGACGCGTTCGCGGCGCTGCAGGCCGGGGCGAGTGGCTTCCTGCTCAAGAACGTCCCGCCGGAGGAGCTGCTGGCCGCGATCCGGGTGGTGGCCCAGGGCGACTCGGTGGTGGCTCCGTCGATCACCCGGCGCCTGCTGGACCGGTTCGCCGGGCAGCTCGGCGCGGCCCCGAGCGCGGACCCTCGACTCGCGCAGCTCACCGAACGGGAACGGGAGGTGCTGCTGCTGGTCGCGCAGGGGCTGTCCAACGCGGAGATCGCCGCCCGGGTGCACGTGGCCGAGGCGACGGTGAAGACCCACGTCGGGCGGATCCTGGCGAAGCTCCAGCTGCGCGACCGGGTCCAGGCGGTGGTCCTGGCGTACGAGAGCGGGCTGGTCACGCCCGGCGGATGACACCGCGTACGACCTGGGTCGTAGCGACCGGCGGGCGCACCGCGACCCGGGGCGCACGCAGGTCGAGCGCGCAGGTGGAGATCGACAGACCGGTGCCGGCCATAGCGTCGGAGGGGTCCGATCCGCCACCTGCACCGGGAGCCCCGCATGATCCGCCTGACCCTGCGTTCGCTGCGCGCCGAGGCGCTGCGCATGCTGCTCTCGGCGCTCGCCGTCGTGCTCGGCGTCGCGTTCGTCGCCGGCACGATGATCTTCGTCGACGGGATGCGGACCGGGGCGTACGAGCGGGCCGGCACCTTCGACCGCCACACCGACCTGGGGGTCTACTCGGCCGGCCGGGAGGTGTTGCCCCCGGCACTGGTCGACCGGGTGCGGGCGGTCGACGGGGTGGCCGCCGCCGCCGGTGAGCTGACCAACACCGCCGGCATCGTCGGCGCCGACGGTCGGCCGGTGCTCGGCTTCACCATGCTCGTCGCCATCCCCACCGAGGACGCGCTGCGCTCGTACGACGTGGTGGCCGGCCGGTTGCCCGACCGGGCCGGGGAGGTGGTGCTCGACGCGCCGACGGCGGCCGAGCAGGGCTTCGGGCTCGGCACGGCGGTCCGGATCGGCGCCACCGGTGGGGCGGCCCGCCCGTACACCCTGGTGGGCACCGTCGACGTGGCCGGCACCGCCCGCGACGTCGGCGGTCCGTTCGTCGGCCTGGTCGGTCCGGACGCCCTGGCCCTCACCGGCGAGCGGGGCTACGGCCGGATCATGGTGGCGGCCCGACCGGGCGCCGACGTCGCGGCGCTGACCGAGAAGGTACGCGCCGTGTCCGGCGCCGAAGCCACTGTGAAGAGTCGCCAGCAGATCCTCGACGAGGCAGTGGAGGACGCGGTGCGCAACGTGGACCAGTTCCGCATGCTGCTGTTGATCTTCGTAGGGGTCGCGATCGTGGTGGCCGGCTTCGTGATCGCCAACACTTTCGCGATCGTGCTGGCCCAGCGCACCCGACGGACCGCGCTGCTGCGCCTGATCGGCGCCACCCGGGGACAGGTCTTCCGGTCCACAGTCCTGGAGTCGGCGGTGCTGGGGCTGGTCGCCTCCGCGCTCGGCGTGCTGCTCGGGGTGGCCCTCGCCGGCGGGTTGCGGCTGCTGCTGTCCCAACTGGACGTGCCGGTCACCGGAGGGCTGACAGTGACCGGTTCGACGGTGTTCACCGGACTCCTGCTCGGCACCGGGCTCACCGTGTGCGCCGCCCTGCTGCCCGCCTGGCGGGGGACGCGGATCGCCCCGGTGGCCGCGCTCACCGACGCCGCGGTGCAGCCCAGCCGGAGTGCTGGTCGGGTTCGGCTGAGCATCGGCGCGGTGGTCCTCGCGGTCGGGGTGGCAGCGCTGGCCGGCGCCGCTGGCGCCGGTCAGCTGCTCCTGGTGGCGCTCGGTGGGGTGCTCACCTTCTTCGGGATCGTGCTGTTCGGGCCGGTGCTCGTCCCCGCGCTGGCCCGGGTGTTCGGATGGCCGGTCCGTCGAGTGCTCGGCACCATCGGTGAACTGGCTGTCAACAACACGGTGCGCAATCCACGGCGGGTCGCCGCGACGGCCACCGCGCTGGTGATCGGTATCGGACTGGTCTCGGCGTTCATGGTCGGCGCGCGCAGCACCAAGGACGGTATCGAACGCAGCGTGGACGCCCAGATCGGGACGGACTTCGTGGTCAGCGGAATCGGTCAGGACCTGCCGGCCGCGCTCGTCGGTGAACTCGCCTCCCGTCCCGAACTGGGTGTGGTGCACGAGCAGCGCAGCACTGTCGTCGACGACGTCGAGATCCGCGCGGCGCACCCGGCGCTGATCGGCCGGACGCTGAGCGGGGTGCTGGCCGGCGACGCCGAGCGGGTCGGGCCGGGGCAGGTGCTGGTGCACAACGAGTTGGCGCGGGCCCGCGGCTGGCAGGTCGGCTCCCCGGTGACCGTCAGGGGGAAAGCGTTCCGGGTGGCCGCCGTGGTCACCGACGACACGCCCGGCGATGAGGTGCCCGCGGGTCACGTCATCGACCTGTCCGACCAGGACTTCGCCGCGCTCTTCCCCACCCAGCGCGGCTACCTGGCCGAGATCGACCCCGCCTCCGGGGTGAGCCCCGAGCGGGCCCGCGACGCGATCACCGCGGTGCTGGGCCGCTACCCGACGGTGAACCTGATGGACCAGGGCGCCTACAAGAAGATGCTCACCGGCACCGTGGACATGCTTCTCGCCTTCGTCACCGCGCTGCTCGGTCTGGCCGTGGTGATCGCCCTGGTCGGCGTGGCGAACACCCTGAGCCTGTCGGTGGTCGAACGGACCAGGGAGAACGCCGTCCTGCGGGCGGTCGGGCTCACCAGAGGGCGGATGCGGGCCGTGCTCGCCGTCGAGGCGGTGTTGATGGCGTTGGTCGGCGCGGTTCTCGGGGTCGGACTCGGCACCGCAGTCAGCGCGTCCACGATGGCCCTGCTGGACCGCCTCGGCGGGGACTTCCACGTGGTGCTGCCGCTCGGTCAGCTCGGGCTGATCCTCGGTGTCGCGGTGCTCGCCGCCCTGCTCGCCTCGGTGCTGCCGGCGCGCCGGGCGCTGTCCCGCCCGGTCGTCGAGGCGCTCGCCGACCAGTGAACCGGTCGCGGTCCGGACCGGCCGGGTCCAACCCTCGGCCACCGGACGGACATCCGCCGGCCGGTCCCGCCATCTTCCCCGGCGGCGGGACCGGCCAGCGGTGCCGGGTCTACAGGCGCTCGACCATCGGGCCGACGCACCGGTTGCGGGTGTCGAAGATGTAGCGGGCGTGCCTGACCACGAGGTCGTAGTCGAAGGTGTCATGGTCGGTGACCACCACCACCGCGTCGGCCGCCCGCACCTCGCGCTCGCTGAGCCCGACCACTGTGATCCCGGCGGGAATCTGGTGCGCCTCGGCGTACGGCTCGACGGCGTGAACCTCGGCGCCGAGGGCCTGCAACCGACGGGCCACGTCCACGGCGGGGGAGTCACGCATGTCGCCGGTGTTCTTCTTGTAGGCCAGACCGAGCAGCAACAGTCGGGCGCCGCTGACAGCCCGGCCGTCCCGGTTCAGCCCTCCCATGATCCGCTGCGCGACGTGTTCGGGCATCTCGTGGTTGACGTCATTGGCCAGCTCGATGAACCGGAACTGTCGCCCGAGGCGGCGCTTGACCTGCCAGGACAGGTAGCACGGGTCGATCGGCAGGCAGTGCCCGCCGACGCCGGGGCCGGGCCGGAACGGCATGAAGCCGAACGGTTTGGTCGAGGCGGCGTCGATCGCCTGCCAGACGTCGATGTCGAGGTGGTGCGAGAGCATGGTCAGCTCGTTGATCAGTGCGATGTTGACCTGGCGGAAGGTGTTCTCGATCAGCTTGGTCAGCTCGGCGACGCGCGTCGAGTCCACCGCTACGGTGCGTTCCACGAGGCGCTGGTAGAACTCGTCAACGCGGGCCAGCGCCGCCGGGTCCACACCGGAGACCACCTTCGGGGTGTTCTCCAGTCGCCAGGTCGGGTTGCCCGGGTCGATCCGCTCAGGGCTGTAGCCGAGGTGAAAGTCACCGGGGCTGGTCAGGCCGCTGGCCGACTCCAACAGCGGGCGCAGCAGCTCTTCGGTGGTGCCCGGGTAGGTGGTCGATTCCAGGATCACCGTGCAGCCCGGGCGTACGTACGGGCCGATACCGATGCCGGCCTGCTCGACGTAGCTCAGGTCCGGCGTCCCGTCACGCAGCGGGGTCGGCACCGTGATGACGCAGATGTCGAACCCGTCAGCGTCGGTGTACTCCGTGCTGGGGTGGTAACGGCCGCTGCCCAACGCGCGGCCCAGCCGGTCGGCCGGAATGTCCTCGACGAACGACTCGCCGGAGGCGAGCCGCTTCACCCGGTCGGCATCGACGTCGAGACCGACCACGTCGAGGCCCGCCTCGACGGCCCGCATGGCCAGCGGCAGTCCGACGTACCCCTGACCGATCACGACCAGCTTTTCAGCGCTCACCCAGGCTCCCGCGGCAGATGGTGTAAATAGCCTGCTGAGAGCCTAGAGGCGTCTTCGGCGTCGTAAGTCCGTTTTGGGGATATCGGTGCTGGTGGGACTGACCGGGGTCGGCGACAGCGGTCGGCTCAACCGCCCGCCGGCACCTCCGGATCGAGCGGCGGGCTGGAGGTGGCGGGTGGATCAGGAGGCGCGCTGGTCGGCGGCGGCGCGGCCGTCGTGGGCGCCGCGCTGGTCGGCGGTGCCGTGGTGACGCCCGCCGTCGGCGTCGGCGAGTTGGCGGTATCACTCGGCTGCACACTCGGTGTGGCGGAGACCGAGGCCGACGGGGAGTTGCCAGGGACGCGCGGCCGGTCCGGCCGGCCCGGCTCGACGCTGGTGATCTGCTCGTTCGCCGCGGGCAGGTCGACGGGACCGCTCGGCGCCACCGTCGGCGAGGTGGCCGGCAGATTGACCGCCGGGTTCTCACCGACGTGACGCGTCGCGGCCAGCGCCGCGCCGAGCCCGACCAACGCGACCAGCATGGCCGCCGCCGCGCCGACGAGCGGACCCCGCCGTCGCTGGCGCCCACGCGCCACCGCCGCGCCGGCCGGCACGTCCGTGCGGGTGCCCGGTCCGGCGTCGCGCAGCGCGACCGGCCCGACCATCGCCGTCGGCGGCTCGCCGCCGGTGACCGCCGTCCGAGCGGCCTCGGCCATCGCCGCTCCGCTGGTGAACCGCTCCAGCGGATCCTTGGCCAGGGCCCGCGACACCAGGGCGCGGACCGCCTCCGGTATGTCGTGCGACAGCTCCGGCGGCTCATCGTCCAGGTGCCGCACGGCGACCTGGAGCGGATTGTCGCCGGTGAACGGCGGACTGCCGGTCAGGCAGCAGTAGGTGACCGCGCCCAGGGCGTAGATGTCGGTGGCACCGCTGACCGGCCGGCCGGCGGCCTGCTCGGGGGCCATGTAGAGGGCGGTGCCCGGCACCGCGTTGGTGCTGGTGATGCTGGTGATGTCGGTGGAGCGGGCCACGCCGAAGTCCACCAGGACGACAGTGCCGTCCTCCTGCACCAGCAGGTTGCTGGGCTTGACGTCGCGGTGCACGATGCCGCCGCGATGCGCCGCGTTGAGCGCTGCGGCCGCCTGGGCCACGATCGACATCGTCTCGGCCACGTCGAGCCGCCCGGCCGCCTCGATCCGCTTGGACAACGGCTCGCCGTCGACGAACTCCATGACGAGGTAGTCCGCCCGCCCGCCGTCGGGGAGGTCGTCCGCACCGCAGTCGAAGACCTGCACGATGCCGGGGTGCCGCAGCGCCGCCATGATCCGGGCCTCGGCGCGGAACCGGGCGATGAAATCGGGATCGGAGACCAGCGCCGGCAGGAGAACCTTGACCGCGACCTGCCGGCCGAGGATCAGGTCGGAGGCACGCCAAACGTCGCCCATGCCGCCCGTGGCGACACGTTCGTCCAAGCGGTAGCGACCGCTGAGCACGACCTCCGATGACAACACCGCATTACCGTACCCAGAGTGGCGCGGGGCGGCGCGCCGTGGCAGGGCCGCCGGGCGGCTGGTTCAGACTGGCTGATCCGGCCTGACCTGTGTGGACGCTCGCCCTTCGTGACGCTGTGGATGTGTGCTGTCACAAAAAGCGACTATTTCCGTCGCTCGGGTCGTCCATGGTGGCAAGAAACCGCCTCCAGGCCTGGTTGGCGTCTGTTGCGTACTGGCCGTTACGACGACGCGCCGTCGGGCCGGGTTGATAATTGTCACTCTTCCGTGACACGACGCCGACTTGTCGCGTCGTGAGCCCCCTCTTAGCGTTAGCCCGGCTCGGGCCCTCCCGGCTACCTCGGCGCGTAGCGCGCCGATCGACCACCCTGGCGTTGGCCCCGGACACGCCGCCCCGACAATCGTTGTCGCGGGCAGAATCAGAGCGGTGGAGGGCGGTGCGGTGCTGGTGCTGATCGGGCGGACGACTCGTGCCGCGTGGTGTGCGCCAGCCCGGCTGGTCGGGCCGACACGCCTCGGACGATGCGTGGGCCGCGCATGACCGCCGACCTGTCGGAGGTGGTGACCGCCGCGCAGGCTGGGGACGAGGAGGCGTTCCGCTTCCTCTACCGCAGCCTCCAGCCCGGGCTACTGCGGTACCTGACCGCGCTCGTCGGGGCCGACGCCGAGGACGTCGCCTCCGAGACGTGGCTCCAGATCTCCCGTGACCTGCCCGGCTTCACCGGGGGCGAGTTCCGGGCCTGGGCGGTCACCATCGCCCGCAACCGCGCGATGGACCACCTGCGCCGGATGCGCCGCCGCCCCTCGCTCCCGGTCCCGGTGCAGGCGCTCGTCGAGCTCGCCAGCGACGCGGACACCGCCGAGCGGGCCAGCGAGACGATCGGTACCGAGACCGCCCTCGCGCTGATCTCCACCCTTCCGCCCCGCGAGGCCGAAGCAGTCCTGCTGCGGGCCGTGATCGGGCTGGACGCGGGCTCCGCCGGCCGGGTGCTGGGCCGACGGGCCGGCGCCGTGCGGACCGCCGCTCACCGTGGCCTACGCCGGCTCGCGGTCCTGCTGGAGCGGCAGAGCCCGGCCGAGTCCTCGTTCGGGACCGAGGGGGTGTCACCGCCGCGTGCGGGGAACGGCCCCGCAGTGCGGGCATCGCACGTCGAACCGGCGGACGGCTGACGTGAGGGGACTCCCGATGAACCCGTTCCGGCGGGCCGATCAGGCCGACACCGAGCGGCTGCTCGACGCGGCCCCTGCCCGGGTGGACGCCACGCTGGATCAGGCCCCCTCCGCCACGCCCACAGACGTGGACGCGCACTCACCTGAGGCGCGCCTGGGCGCCCGGAGCGAACCCCCGGCCGAGCCGGTGGCCGCGTTGCTCGCCGCGGCGGCCGGCCCCGTCCGTCCGGGCGAGTTGGCCGGGGAGGACGCCGCGGTGGCCGCGTTCCGGGCCGCCCGGGCCAACCCGTCGCCGGCCGTGCCGCAGCGGCCACGCCGTCGCCGGATGACCACCGGCGCGGTGGCCTGGATCGGCGCGGTGGCAGCTACCGCCACCGCGGGAGCCGCCTTCGCCGCGGTCACCCGGGATCGAGGGCCAGACCCGGTCGCACCCGCACCGTCGCGCCCGTCACCCTCGCCGCACCAGGGCGCATCCCGGTCGGCCGAGCCCGGCCGGTCGGTAGGCGCCGGCGTCCCGTCGTCTCCGGGTGCGCCGCCGTCCGTCACCGCCACGCCGCCGGCAAGTCCCACTGCCGTCGGCCAGGTGCACGGACTGTGCCGCGCGTGGCGGGCGAAGAAGCCCGAGCAGCGGGAGAAGGCGCTCCGCACGCCGGCCTTCCAGAAGCTGGTGACCGCCGCCGGCGGCCCGGCCGAGGTCGAGGCGTACTGCCAGCGGCTGGTTCCCGAGACGAAGCCGTCCGAGCCGGCGAAGGTCACGCCCTCCGAGTCGGCGAAGGGCAAGCCGTCCCCATCGGGGAAGGCCCCGCCGTCACCGCCGCGACCGGGCCACCCCGCCGACGGCTAACCGGTCGGTGGTGGGAGCGGTTTGGTTCCGCCCTGCTTCGGAAATTCGTCTGTTAGACAGAGGTTGGTGGCACCGTGCACGCCCCCGACGGTGTCGGTGGGTGGGTTTACGGTGGCACAGTGTGCCGGACCCGGCACACGGAGAGGGGGCCCGACCCTTGGTGACGTCATCCGACCTGGACCGCAGCGCCATCCTGCGCGAGTCCGCAGCCGCAGTCCGACACCTCGCCCGGATCTGCTTCAAGACCGGCCCACCCACTCACACCGGCGTCGAACTGGAATGGACCGTGCACGACGCCGCCGATCCCGCCCACCCCGTCGACGCGGCGCGGCTGCGGGCGGCGCTGGGGCGGCACAGCCCCGCCACGCTGGATGCCACCAGCCCAGCCGAGCCGCTGCGACATGGCGGCATGGTCACCCTGGAGCCGGGTGGCCAGTTGGAGATCTCCACCCCGCCCCGCCCCTCGGTCGCCGCGTTGATCCGCGCCACCGAAGCCGACATTGCCCAGGTCACCGACCTGCTGGCCGCCGCCGGGCTGATCCTCGGCAGCAGCGGCATCGACCCCCACCGACGGCCCCGCCCGGTGGTGGAAACCCCCCGTTACCGCGCGATGCGCGGAGCCTTCGACCGCCACGGCCCGGCCGGCCGCACGATGATGTACAGCACCGCCGGCCTGCAGATCTGCCTCGACGCCGGTGAGCCGGACCAGGTCGCCGACCGCTGGGCCGCGGCCCACGCGGTCGGGCCCCCACTGCTCGCGGCGTTCGCCTCCGCCGCTCGACACGCCGGGAGGCGCACCGGTTGGGCGTCCGCCCGAATGGCCGCCTGGCTGGCCATCGACCCGGCTCGGACCCGTCCGGTCTGGTCGCCCTCCCGGGCCGGGGACGATCCGACCGACACCTGGATCAGCTACGTGCTCGCCGCGCCGCTGCTCTGTCTGCGCCGGCGCGGCGCCGACTGGGCCGCGCCGCCCGGGGTGACCTTCGCCGACTGGCTCGACGGCGCGCTGCCACAACCGCCCACCACCGATGACCTCGACTACCACGTCAGCACCCTCTTTCCGCCGGTGCGGCCGCGCGGCTACCTGGAGCTGCGCTACCTGGACGCCCAACCCGGTCGCCGCTGGCGGCTGCCACTGGCGGTGCTGACCGCCCTGTTCGGTGACCCGGGCACCGTGCGCGAGGCGTACACGATCGCCACGCCGGTCGCGCACCGCTGGTCGGCCGCCGCTCGGCACGGCCTGGCCGACCCGGCGCTGGCCGCCGCCGCGGCGGCCCTGCTCGACCTGGCCTTGAGCACCATGCCCCGACTGGACTTGCCGGCCAGCACTCACGACGAGATCCGGCGAGGGATACGCCAGCGGCTGGCCGCCGCAGAGAGGAGAGACCAGTGAGCGCGAGGAGTGAGCCGGGGTTGCGAGCCTCGCAGTCGCGAACGGAGGACGGCCCAGTGAGCGCGAGGAGTGAGCCGGGGTTGCGAGCCTCGCAGTCGCGAACGGAGGACGGCCCGGTGAGCGCGAGGAGTGAGCCGGGGTTGCGAGCCTCGCGGGCGGGCCGGGTCGACGGCGAGCAGTTGCGCGACCACATCGCTGTGGAGTTGGCGCGGGCGCGCGCCCGTACCGCGTTGCTGACCGAGGTGGTCGACGACGTCGACCTGACGCGCCAGCACTCACCGCTGATGTCGCCGCTGGTCTGGGACCTTGCCCATGTCGGTAACCAGGAGGAGCTCTGGTTGGTGCGGGACGTCGGGGGCCGGGAACCGGTCCGGTGTGACATCGACGAGTTGTACGACGCGTTCAAGCAGCCGCGCCGGGACCGTCCCGCGCTGCCCCTGTTGCCGCCCGCGGAGGCGCGCGCCTACCTGGCCACCGTTCGGGACAAGGTGCACGACCTGCTCGACGCGGTGACTTTCACCGAGCGACCGCTGGTCGCCGACGGGTTCGCCTTCGGCATGATCGTGCAGCACGAGCAGCAGCACGACGAGACCATGCTCGCCACCCACCAGCTGCGCTCGGGGCCGGCGGTGCTGCACGCCCCGGCGCCGCCCGAGCCGTCGGTCCGGGTCGGCGCGGAGGTGCTGGTGCCGGCCGGCGAGTTCACCATGGGCACCGACACCGATCCGTGGGCGTTGGACAACGAACGTCCGGCGCACCGGGTCGACCTCCCGGCGTACGTCATCGACGCCGCCCCGGTGACCAACGGCCAGTACGCGGCCTTCATCGCCGACGGCGGCTACACCGAGCAGCGCTGGTGGAGCGCGGTCGGCTGGGAGCACCGGGTTCGGGAGCAGCTCAGCGCCCCGATGCACTGGCGTTCCGACGGCGACGACTGGTCGTATCGGCGCTTCGGTCAGTGGGCGCGGGTCCGCGCCGACGAGCCTGTGGTGCACGTGTGCTGGTACGAGGCGCAGGCGTACGCGGCGTGGGCCGGCAAGCGGCTGCCGACCGAGGCGGAGTGGGAGAAGGCGGCCCGGTGGGATCCGACGACCGGGCGGTCGCGCCGTTACCCCTGGGGGGACGACGACCCGACCGAGGCGCATGCCAACCTCGACCAGCGCCATCTGCGTCCGGCGCCGGTGGGCGCGTATCCGGCCGGCGCGTCGCCGTTGGGTGTGCACCAGCTCATCGGCGACGTCTGGGAGTGGACCTCGACCGCGTTCGACGGGCATCCGGGGTTCGCCGCGTTCCCCTATCGCGAATACTCGGAGGTCTTCTTCGGCGGCGACTACCGGGTGCTGCGCGGTGGCTCGTTCGGCACCGACCGCTCCGCCTGCCGGGGCACCTTCCGTAACTGGGACTATCCGATCCGCCGGCAGATCTTCAGTGGTTTCCGCTGCGCCAGGGACGCGCGACCGGACGAGTCGTACCGGTGAGTCGCCGCACGACCGGCGGCCCGGCGGCGGGCCGGGGGCGCTGATGTGTCGCCACCTGGCCTACCTGGGGCCGCCGGTCACCCTGGCCGAGCTGTTGTTCGATCCTCCGCACTCGCTGGTGCGGCAGTCCTGGGCGCCCCGTGACATGCGTGGCGGCGGCACGATCAACGCTGACGGGTTCGGTGTCGGTTGGTACCCGGGTGAGGGTGAGCCGGTGCGGTACCGGCGGGCGCAGCCGATCTGGAGCGACCCGACCATCGCCCAACTGGCGGCGGTGACCCGCAGCGCGGCGGTGGTGGCGGCGGTGCGCTCGGCCACTGTCGGGATGGCGGTGCTCGACGGCGCGGCGGCGCCCTTCGCCGAGGGGCGGTGGCTGTTCAGCCACAACGGTGTGGTCCGCGGTTGGCCGGACGCCGTGGTGCCCCTCGCCGCCGGTCTGCCGGTGCGTGACTTGCTCACTCTGGACGCCACCACCGACTCGGCGCTGCTCTGGGCGCTGGTGCGGCATCGGTTGCGCGCCGGTGCCGATGCGGTCGAGGCGGTCGGGCGGACGGTGACGGACGTCGTCGCCGCCGCCCCCGGGTCGCGGCTCAACCTGCTGCTCACCGACGGGCACCACGTGGTGGCGAGCGTGGCGGGGCACGCGTTGTCGGTCCGCCAGACGCCGGGTTCGGTGCTGCTCGCCTCCGAGCCACACGACGACGATCCCGGGTGGCGGTCGGTGCCGGAGGGGCACCTCGTCGTCGCCACCGCGGGTGAGGTGCTGGTACGTCCACTGCCGACCCCGGTGAGCCGCGCCGGGCAGGCACGCAATGGTTGATCGAACAGAGGAGCGAACCGATGACCGCAGAACCCCTGGAGATCTACCTCGAACAGGGTGACCTGGAGCGTGGCCTGCGCGACGACGTCCGGGCCGGGTTGAGCGCCGGGCAGAAGTGGCTGCCGCCGAAGTGGTTCTACGACGCTCGGGGCAGCGAACTCTTCGAGGAGATCACCCGACTGCCCGAGTACTACCCGACCCGGGCCGAGCGGGAGGTGCTGGCCGCGCACGCTCCCGACATCGCGACGTTGACCGGGGCCAAGACGCTCATCGAGTTGGGCTCCGGCTCGTCGGAGAAGACCCGGCTGCTGCTGGACGCCTTCACCCGCCGCGGTGGGCTGGGCACGTTTGTCCCTCTCGACGTGTCGGTCAGTGCGCTGCGTGGTTCCACCGCCCAGATCGCGGCCGACTATCCCCGCCTGCGGGTGCGGGGCATCGTGGGGGACTTCACCCGACAACTGGACCGGCTGCCCACCGGCGGTCGGCGGTTGGTGGTGTTCCTCGGCGGCACCATCGGCAACCTGTTGCCCGCCGAGCGGGCCGAGTTCCTGACGGCGATGCGCGCCGCGCTGGAGGTCGGCGACTGGTTGTTGCTCGGCACGGACCTGGTGAAGGACCCGTCGGTGATCGTGCCGGCGTACGACGACGCCGCCGGGGTCACCGCCGAGTTCAACCGCAACGTGCTGCACGTGATCAATCGGGAGTTGGGCGCCGATTTCGACCCGACCGCGTTCGAGCATGTCGCCGTGTGGGATCCGGACCACGAGTGGATCGAGATGCGGTTGCGGGCGACCCGGCCGATGAGCGTGCGGGTGCTGGGGCTGACAGTCGATTTCGCGGCGGGGGAGGAGCTGCGTACCGAGGTCTCGGCGAAGTTCCACCGGGAGGGGATCGCCGCGGAGCTGGCTGCGGCCGGCTTCGCCACCGCGGATTTCTGGACCGACCCGGACGCGCTGTTCGGCGTCACGCTGGCGCGGGCGCGGTGAGCCTGTTCACCCGGCTCGGCCGGGCCGGACGGTGATCCGATAGGCTGATCACGCGAAGGGGAGTAGCCCCCAATGTCGTGGTCGACATACTGGTGTGTTCCGCACCCGGCCACGCGGCCCCGGTTCTTCTCGGGGCGGGCGAGACCTTCGACTCAGGCTGTTGCAGCCGGGTCGAGGGCGCCCCTGTACCTCCTCCCGGCGTGAACGGGAAGGACGTCATGGAGGGATTTTTCGCCGCGCTGGTCGTCAGCTTCGGCGTCATCTTCGTCGCCGAGCTGGGGGACAAGTCCCAGCTGATGGCGCTGACCTTCGCCACGCGGTTCAAACCGATTCCGGTGCTGATCGGCATCACTGTCGCCACCGCGGTGGTGCATCTGGCGTCGGTCGCCATCGGCGCGGGCCTCGGGGCGGTGCTGCCGACCGAGTGGATCTCCCTGGTCGCCGGCGTGGCGTTCCTCGGGTTCGGTGCGTGGACGTTACGTGGGGACAAGCTCACCGAGGAGGAGAAGCGCAAGGCGGAGAAGACCAACAAGACCGTGCTGGTGGCGGTGTCGGTGGCGTTCTTCCTCGCCGAGTTGGGTGACAAGACGATGCTCGCCACGATCACGCTCGCCACCAAGTACGGCTGGTTCGGCACCTGGCTCGGCTCCACCCTCGGCATGGTGGCCGCGGACGCGCTGGCCATCCTGGTCGGCCGGATGCTCGGCCGGCGGCTGCCGGAGAAGACCATCAAGTACGGTGCCGCGATCCTCTTCGCCATCTCCGGTCTCTGGCTGATCCTGGAAGCGGTGAACGAGCTGACCTGAGCGCCGACTAGCTGCTCGGAGGGCGGGTAACGGCCCGGGGTGGAGCCGGCCGAGTTGTTGCGCCAGGGCGACCAGGTGCTGGTTGCCGTGGTCGAGGTGGCCGGCGCGCTGGTGATCTTCGTTGGCGCGGTGTGGGCGGCGGTGCGGTTCGTGGTCGAAGGGCTGCGACACCGCAGCGCCGCCCGCTTCACGCCGATCCGGCTCTCGCTCGGCCGCTTTCTGACCCTCGGCCTGGAATTTCAGCTTGCGGCCGACGTGCTGCGCACGGCGGTGTCCCCGTCCTTCACGCAGATCGGCCAACTGGCCGCCATCGCGACGATCCGAACGGCGTTGAACTACTTCCTGGGCCGCGAGATCCGCCAGGAGCAGCGTCAGGTGGCCGAGGGGGAGCGCCAATCGTGACGGGCATCCTGGTCACGGTGGTCACCGCCCTGGCGCTGGTCGCCGGGGTGCTCACCACACTCACCACCGGGGCGCTGCGCAGCGGGGTCCGGGTACTGCTGGACCTGCTCACCGCGGCCGGCCTGCTCCGGCTCGCCGGCGAACCGGGTTGGAACGGCCTGGCCGGCGCGGTGGCGATCATCGCCCTGCGTCAGCTGCTCGGGGCGGCGCTCAGCCACCCACCCCCATGGTCCGGCCGACAATCCCCGGCGCGCTGCGCCGAGGACGATCACCACCTACCGTTGGCCTCGACAGGTGAAACGGGAAAAGCGGGAGGATGACCACATGAGCCGGCACGACGAACCGAACGAATACGGCTACGCCGGCGGTGCCACCGCCCCGGAGCCGCCGCCTGGCGGGAAGCCCGACGAGCAGGATCGCGTCGAGGCGGTGGCGGTGCCGGGCGACGACCTCACCGCGCCGACGGCCGAGGCGCTGGTCGAGGAGACCGAGGACCTGCCGCCCGCCGACCGTCGCCACTGAGCCTTAACCCGCGCCAGTGGTGCGGTGGCGCGGCACGACGGCGAACCCGCGCTCGCCGCGCCGCGCCACCCCTCGACGCTTCGCGTCAACCCCGGCGCGTCGGCGCGTTCAGCGGGCGTCGGGGTGCTGGTAGACGTCGGGTACGCCATCCCCGTCAGCGTCCAGCCGCTCCTTCTCCGCCACCCTCCGGTACGCCGCGTTGCGGCGGCTGAGCACCGCGGCGGCCAACCCGGCGGAGATCACCGAGCCGAGCAGCACGGCCGCCTTGACCCGGTCGTCGATTGTGCTGCCCGCCCCGAACGCCAGGTCGCCGATGAGCAGCGAGACGGTGAAGCCGACGCCGGCCAGCAGGGCGATCCCGAGCAGGTCGGCCCAGGTGATGTCCTCGTCCAGTTCGGCGCGGGTGAACCGGGCCAGCAGGTACGTCGAGCCGAAGATGCCGATGCTCTTGCCGAACACCAGGGCGGCGACGATGGCGATCACGATCGGGTCGCTCAGCAGGGCGCCCAGGTCGGTGCCGCGCAGGGTGACCCCGGCGGCGAAGAGGGCGAAGATCGGCACCGCGAAGCCGGCCGACACCGGCCGCCAGCGGTGTTCCAGGCGGGCGGCGAGCCCACCCTCGCCCGCCTCCGCGCTCGCGGTGGCCGGCTGGCCGCGGCCAGCCGGTCGACGGGCGAGCACCGGGACCGTGAAGCCGAGCAGGACACCGGCGACAGTGGCGTGCACGCCCGAGGCGTGCATCAGTGTCCAGGCGGCGATCGCGAGCGGGATCAGCGCCCACCACCAGGTGCGTCCCCGCTGCACCAGCACCGCGAAGAGCGCGATCGGCGCGAACGCGGCGAGTAGCGGCACGGGGTGGAAATCGGCGGTGTAGAAGATCGCGATGATGGTGATCGCGAACAGGTCGTCGACCACCGCGAGGGTGAGCAGGAATGCGCGGAGGCCCTGGGGCAGATGTGAGCTGACCACAGCGAGCACGGCGAGCGCGAACGCGATGTCGGTGGCGGTCGGAATGGCCCACCCGCGCAGGCCCTCCCCGCCCCCGCTCAGCACCACCGCCACGTAGATCAGCGCCGGCAGCAGCATCCCGCCGAGCGCGGCAGCTATCGGCAGCGCGGCTCGGCGCGGATCGCGGAGGTCACCGGCGACGAACTCCCGTTTGAGCTCCAGGCCCACCACGAAGAAGAAGATGGCCAGCAGGCCGTCCGCCGCCCAGGTGGCCAGATTCAGGTCGAGGTGCCAGGGCGCGCCGGGCCAGGGCACCACATCACCGAGGCGGGCGTACGAGTCGGACCACGGGGAGTTTGCCCAGACCAGCGCGATCACGGCACCTGACAGCAGCAGCGCGCCACCGACGGTCTCGGTGCGCAGCACGTCGGCCAGGTGCCGGGCCTGTGGCCAGGACGATCGGGAGAACAGCCGGGTCTTCGGCGGACGTGCGCCGGACGGCGGGGTGGGGGTGGTCAACTTCGGGCTCACCTACAGGAGTCGGGACGGCAGGAATCCACTCGCCGACCAGACTTCCCGGCACACCGCTGTCGACCCTATCCGGCGGCGCGGTCGGCGGCGACCGCTGGGCCGATCGGACGCTGTCCGATCGCTCTTCGACTTTTCCCCGTTGTCGCCGCTGCCGATTGGACGTTTGTCGGGTTGGTCATGCGGGCGCACATCTCGCCGCCGGAATATAGGTAACTCCGGACATAAGCCGTATGAACGGCTTTAATGGTTTCACGAGTTTAGAGACGACCTTGGGGGTTTTCGTGAAGTTCTTTGCCGTAACCGGACCGGCACGGGGGCGCTCCTGATGGACCTGCTCCGCCAATTGCGCCACGTGCGTCGGCACTGGTGGGTCGCGCTGGTCACGGTCATGGTGGCTCTCGGCGTCTCGGCGTTCCTGACCGTACGGGCCCAACCCCGGTACGTCGCCTCGGTGACCTTCTTCGTCACCACCCCCAACACCGGCGTCACCGACGCCTACCAGGGCGGGCTCTTCCTCCAGCAGCGTGTCAAGTCGTACGCCGACCTGCTCAGCAGCGACCGGCTGGCGCAGAGCGTGGTGGCCGAGACCCCGGTTGGCCTCACCGCGGACGAGGTGCAGCGCCGGGTGAGCACCTCCACCGAGACCGGCACCGTTCTGCTGCGGGCATCGGTCACCGACACCGACCAGACTCGCGCGTTGCGCGTGACGGAGAGCCTCGCCAACAAGTTCGTCGAACTCGTACAGAAGGTGGAGACGACGCCGGAGGGCAAGGCGCCCATCAAGATCGAGGTGGTCAGTGGCCCGCGGGTCAGCGCCAACCCCGTCTCGCCGCAGCCGGTCCGCAACCTCACCCTCGGTGGGCTGGTCGGTCTGCTCCTCGGCATCGGTCTGGCGATCCTGCGCGGCGTCGCCGACGTCCGACTGCGCGACGCCGCCGGCCTGCAACGCGCCACCGGCAGCCCGCTGCTCGGTGAGATTCCGTTCGAGGCCAACGCGCGCAGCGCTCCGCTCATCGTGGGCGACGCCGCGACCTCGGCGCGCGCCGAGGCGGTGCGCAAGCTGCGGACCAACCTGCGCTTCGTGGACGTCCATGAGCCGGCCCGGGTCATCGCGGTGACCAGCGCGCTGCAGGGCGAGGGCAAGACCACGCTCTCCTGCAACCTGGCCATCGCGTTGGCCGAGGCGGGCTGGCGGGTGCTTCTTGTCGACGCCGATCTGCGCCGCCCGAAGGTCGACGACTACCTGGGCCTGGACGCCGGCGTCGGCCTCACCGACGTGCTGGTCGGCGACGTGAAGGTGGGCGACGTCGTACAGCGCTGGGGCGACAAGTCGCTGCTGGTGCTGCCCAGCGGGTCGGCCCCGCCGAACCCGAGTGAGCTGCTCGGCTCCAAGGCCATGTCGGACCTGCTGCTGGCGCTGCGCGAGTCGGCGGACATCGTGATCATCGACACCGCCCCGCTGCTCGCGGTGACCGACGGGGTGGTGGTGGCAGTGCAGGCTGACGGCGCGCTGCTGGTGACCCAGCAGGGTCGTACCTCGCGGACCCAGGTCGCCGCGGCGGCCCGGTCACTGCACTCGGTCTCGGTCCGGCTGCTCGGCTGCGTGCTGAACATGGCCAAGGTGGCCAAGGCCGAGGCGTACCAGTACGAGGCCTACCGGGTGGTGGCCTCGACGGCCGAGACGTCGGTGCCGGCCGACCGGGCGTCCGGCCGGCACAGCGCGACCGCCGACGGGGTCAACGGCGTCCCCGACCACACCCAGGAACTCACCCGGCTGCCCCGATGAGCGCGGCGAGGGGTCGCAGCGAGCGTTCGATCTCCTCGGCGCAGCGTCGGAAGTCGGCCGCGGTACCGCCGATCGGGTCCCGAAGGTCGTCTTCGTCAGGGGCGGCGGGTTGCAGCCGTCCCCGTGCCTGGGCGGCGGCGGCGATCGCCGCCCGCAGCGGGTCGTCGGCCGAGTCGGCGGGTGGCTCGGCCGCCGCGGCCAGCCGGCCGAACTGGCGCAGCGTGAACGTCCGGTGCAGCGCTCCCGGTGCCAACGCGGTGCAGACCGAGCGTTGGCGTCGGGTAGCGGTGAGCACGAGCGTCGCGTCGACCAGATACTCGGGGCGCAATCCCCGGGTCCGGAACGCCGCCGGGTCCGTGCCGCTCTCGGTCACGACCTCCAGCGCGTACGGGTGCATGGCCAACCCGTCGATCGCGTCGGTGCCGGCGCTGACCACCTCGACGGGTCGGTCGGCCAGCAGCCGGCGGGCCAGGTACTCGGCCATCGGTGACCGGCACAGGTTGGCGTGGCAGACGAACAACACGCGATCAGCCATCGGTGCCCCTCTCATCGGTACGGACACCGAAGCGCGCACCGCGGGGGCGGTGCGTCGACGCCGGTGGCCGCGCGGGGAGGGGTTGTCGGCATCGTACGCGCGCCGTACGCCGGCCGGTCGTGGTGCCGCGCCGATCGTCGGCGATCCCTGTGGGACGGGGGCGCACCGGTGAAGATCGGCATCCTGTCGTACCACTTTCCGCCCGAGCCGGCGTTCATCCCGGGGAGTCTCGCCGAGGAGCTGGCCGCGCGTGGGCACGAGGTACGGGTTCTCACCGGCTTTCCGGACTACCCCGGCGGCCACGTCTATCCCGGCTGGCGACAGCGGTGGCACCACGAGACGCACAGCCAACGGCTGAGTGTGCGACGGGTGCCCCGGTACCCCGGGGGTGCCGCGTCCGTCGGCGGCCGAATGGCCAGCTACCTCTCCTTCGCCGGCAGCGCGGGGCTGGTCGCCCGCCGGTTCCTGGGCGACGTGGACGCGCTCTACGTCTTTCAACTGCCGGCGACGACGTTCGCCGCCGCCGGGGTGCTCCGGTTGCTCGGGCGGGTGCCGGCGGTCCTGCACGTGCAGGACGTCTGGACCAGCGACGGCGCGGACGAGGGGGGCGAGGGGCGCTGGGCGGCGCGGATGGGCAGCACGATGACCCGGATCTACCGGACCGCGGCGCGAATCGCGGTCGCGGCGCCGTCGATGCGGGACCTGGTGGTCGCCGCCGGCGCCGACCCGAACCGGGTCCGGCTGGTGCTGAACTGGACCGACGAGCGGATCTTCTACCCGGCGACGCCAGGCGCGGCGGCCCGCCAGCTGGTCCGTCGCGACGGTCGGTGCGTGGTGATGCACGCCGGGACCATCGGGGCGCGACAGGGGCTGGAGACCGCGGTCCGTGCGGCCGCGGCACTGGACCGGACGATGGATCTCGTCCTGGTCGGTTCGGGCGCGGCGGAGCGGCGGGTGCGGGGGCTCGCCGCCGAGCTGGGCGCGGAGAACGTCCGTTTCCTGGAGCGGCGGTCGCCGGTCGACATGCCCGAGCTGTACGCCGCCGCCGACTATCAGCTGGTCATGTCGCGCGACCTTCCCGAGCTGCGCGGCACGGTTCCCGGCAAACTCCAGGCCGCGCTGTCCTGCGCCGCGCCGGTGATCGCCTCCGCCGGTGGGGACACGGCCGAGTTGGTCGAACGGGTTCGGGCTGGTTTGTCCTGCCCGCCCGAGGACTGGGCGGCGTTGGCCGACAGGTTCTGGTTGGCAGCCACTATTCCGCCGCCGAGCCGCACCGAGATGGGTCGCCGGGGGCGGGCCGCGTACCTGCGCGAGATGTCGCTGCCCGCGGGCGTGGACCAGATCGAACGGCTGCTGCACGAGGCGGCCGGGCGGGTCGCAGAGCCGGCCACGTAACTGCGAAGGAAACTCGCTTAAAGGACCAGAAATGCAATAACGGTACGAACTTCCCTCAGGCGTGTTAAGAACGTCAGGGAATCGACCTTCTGTCCGGTTCCGCGAATGGGAGTTAGGTGTGACGGTGAGCGAACGTCCGATCCGGCGGCGGAGCCGTTCCCGGCGTCGTCGGAGGGCCCGACTGCGACGGGCGCTCCTTGGCGCCCTGGTGGTCGGCTCGCTGCTACTGGCGACCGCCGGGTGGATCGGCTTCCGCGGCTGGCAGGCGCGCACTCACCTGCTCAACGCCGCTGGCCTGGCCCGAGAGTTGAGCGCCCAGATCGTCGGTGGGGACACCGACCGTGCCCTGCGGACGCTCGCCGCCCTCCAGGAGCAGGCCGGCGCGGCCCGTTCGGCAACGGCCGACCCGAGTTGGCAGCTCGGACGGCGTACGCCGATCGCCGGCGACGACCTCGACGCCGTCGCGCAGATCGCCGTCGCCATCGACGACCTGGCCCGGCACGCGTTCCCGACCCTGCTCCGGACGGACCTGGCCAGCCTGGTGCCGACCGGCGGCGGGGTGGACCTCGCCCGGCTCGCCGCCGTCTCCACGGAGCTGACCGGGGTGCACGAGTCCGTGCAACGGACCCGCCAGAACCTGGCGGCGGTGCCGGCCGACAGCCTGGTCAGCCAGATCCGGCAGGCGCTGAGCGACCTGCGCGACGAGATCGACCGGCTGGCCAGCCTCACCACGGCTGCCGACCAGGGCGCCCGCCTCCTCCCGCCGCTGCTTGGCGCGAACGGCCCCCGCCGTTACCTGCTCGTCTCGCAGAACCTCGCCGAGCTGCGCGCCACCGGCGGCATGTTCGGCGCGTACGCGATGATCGAGGCGGAAAACGGCAAGGTCAAGATGGGCAAGCAGGGCAGCACGTCCTCGCTCGGTCAGTTCACCCCGGCGCTGAAGGTGCCCGCCGAGACCCGGGCCCTCTGGACGGACCTGCCCGGCATCTACCCCGCCGACGTCAATCTGTCCCCGCACTTCCCGACCGCCGCCACGCTGTACCGCGAAATGTTCCGGCGCAAGACCGGCACCACTGTCGACGGCGTGCTCGCCGTCGATCCGGTGGTGCTGTCCTACCTGCTCAAGGCGACCGGTCCGGTGCTGGTGCCCGGCGGTGTCCCGCTCGCCAGCGAGAAGGTAGTGCAGACCCTGCTCAACGACAGCTACCAGCGCCTCGACGTCAAACAGCAGGACGAGTTCTTCGCGGCGTCGGCGTCGGCGGTGTTTGACGCCTTCTTCAAGAAGAATGTCAACCCGCGGGTGTTGTTGTCCGCATTTGACCGTGCTATCACTGAACGCCGGATATTGTTCTGGAGTGCCCGACCTGAGGAACAGCGGACATTCGGCGAGAGCCGGATGGCCGGGACGCTTCCGGAACAGGACACCGTGCCGACCGTCGGCGTGTTCCTCAACGACGGCAGCGGCGCGAAGCTCGGCTACTACCTGCGGCCGACGGCGAACCTGATGGTCGGCGAATGCCGGTCGGACGGTCGCCGTGAGCTTCGGCTACGGGTGACCCTGCGCTCAACGGCACCGAAGTCCGGACTTAGCAAATCCGTGCTCGGCCTCGGCCTGGCCGGCGATCCGTACACCGCCCGCACGTTGGTGTCGATCTTCAGCCCGGCTGGTGGAGCGGTGCTGGAGGCCCGACTGGACGGGGCCGAGACGGCGCTTGGCAGCGGCACGGAACGCCGCCGCCAGGTGGCCACGGCCAGCGTCGACGTCGGCCCCGGCGCCGAGAGGGCGCTGGAGGTCACCGTGCTGACGGCCAAGACCGGCGTCGGACAGGCCGAGCTGTGGCTGACCCCCACCGCCAGCCCCTGGACCACCCAAGTTCATTCCGCACCAAGCTGTGATCAGTAGGAGGGAACCAATCATGCGGCTATCCCGCATCATCATGGCGCTCACGGTCGGCCTGGCCGTGGTGGCCGTGCCGACGGCAGCGGGGGCGGCACAGCCGCAGCCGCAGCCCACCGCGACCACCGATCCGCCGCAACCACCGCCGTACCCGCCGACCGCCGCGTCGCTGACCGTCAACCGCCCGACGATCTACCTCGGCGAGACGGTGGTGCTGACCGGCACCAACTTCGGCCCGAACGAGACCGTCGACATCAACGTGACCGTCACTCCGCAGGCCGCTCCGGCCGGCGGTGCGGCTCCGGCTCGCCGCAGCGACGGCAGCACCGTGGCCATGGCTCCGGTTGCCTACCAGGCGAGCGCGCCCCTGCACTTCACGGCGTACACCAACGGCCAGGGCCGCTTCACCAAGAGCTACAAGCCGTCAGTGACGGGTCTGCTGACCTTCACCGCCACGGGCCGGGAGTCCGGCCGTACCGCCACCACCGAGCTGCGGGTGCTGCACAAGAAGCAGCCGCTGCCCGTCACGGGTGACAGCCTCGGCACGCCCATGAAGCTCGGTGGCGGCCTGGTCGGCGCCGGAGCCGTGATGCTGCTGCTGACCCTGGCCTGGCGTCGACGCCAGCGCTTCGGTGGTGCGGCGCACTAATCCACACCACCGGGCTGCGCCCGGACAGCACTCAAGCTGGCGCCCGTCGGAACACTCCGACGGGCGCCAGCCTGTTCAGAGAGAGGGCGGCCCGCCAACGCCGTTCATCGGGCCATGATCGGTACGGCCATGCCCGCCGATGTCGACGTCGACACACCTGGGTACGGCCGACGCGTCGAGACTCGGCCCGGCCCGCGCCTCTTCACCGGCGACAGTCTCTTCCCGGGTGGGGTGGGTGACACCGGCGGACGGCCTTCAAGGCGGTCACGGTGAGGGCCCCAGCCAAGAGCATGGTGTCCGTCTTACGGCCTTCGCGTGCTCGGCCCGGTCGTGGTCGACTCGGGTTTGCGGAAGTCGGGGTGTGCTGGGTGCCTGGGATGGCCCGACTTGAGTGAACCCGAGTGGATCACGCAGGTGAGGGTCGGTTCGGCGCTGTCGGCCCGGTGGGTAATGGGTAGTTTGTCCGTTGGTGGGCGTTGGTGGGGTGTGGCCCGGGGCACTCGTGGGCCGGAATCATGGCCGGGCCGGGGTCGTTACATACCCTGACGATCGCAGTACCACCGACCCGCAGCCCGACCCCTGAGGGCAAGTCGGAATGACCCCGGCCCTCCGGTCGTTACAACCCCCACGAACGACCGCAGGCACCGCCACACGAGGGTGCCGGCAGGTGGGCCGACCCCGGAATGACCCCGGCCCTCGGGTCGTTGCACAGGGTCCCGGCGCCACGAGCCCTCCGGCTCGGCAGGTCGCCGACCCGACGCCCCACACGGTGTCACCCCCCCAAGACTTTTTCCCCGTTTGATGCAGCGCCGGACGAGGTGCTCACACCCCGTCACCGCCGTTCCCCCCTTTGTGGCGGTGTGGGTGTTCTACCCCCGAAGGAGCTACCCCCATGAACACGATCTTCCGTAAGAGCATGCTGTCTGTTGCTGGTCTCGCGTTCGCCGGTGGTGTCTTCGCCGGCCCGATCGCCGCCCACGCCGCCACCCCGGCCGTGGATGCCAAGCCCGTCGCGGTCACCGTGCAGTCGGCGGCGCCGAGGCCGCAGGGCGACCAGTCGCGCATCAGCCTCAACGACGAGCAGACCGCGAACGTGAAGGCGATCATCGCCGCTACGAAGAAGGCCGGTCTGCCGGAGCGGGCCGCGGTCATCTCGATCGCGACGAGCCTGCAGGAGTCCAAGCTGGAGAACCTGGGTCACCTGGGCGACCTGAACGACCACGACTCGCTGGGCCTGTTCCAGCAGCGCCCGTCCAGTGGTTGGGGCACGCCGGAGCAGATCACCGACCCCGCCTACTCCACCACCGCGTTCCTCAAGGGTTTGAAGCAGGTCGACGGGTGGCAGGACATGGCCTTGACCGACGCCGCGCAGACCGTACAGGTCTCGGCCTACCCGGACGCCTACGCCCAGTGGGAGCAGCAGGCCACCGACCTCGTCGCCCAGTACTGGAACAGCTGACCCGCACCACAGCACTACACCACAAGCACCCAGCACCGCACCGCACCACGGCACGGCACGGCAGGACACCGACCGCTGGCCGGCACCCGCAAACCCGGGTGCCGGCCAGCGGCGTACCCCGATCAGGTTTTGTGGTTGTGGCTCCGCCAGATGTCGATCAGCGCGGTGATCAGCGCGAGCGCGATGATGCCGGTGGCGAGCATGAGGGACTGTTCGAAGGCGTTGGTCCAGTCCCCGCGGCTGTCGGCCAGCGTGGAGAAGAACAGCGAGCCGACGGCGGCGATGCCGGCGGCGGCGCCGATCCGCTGGCCGGTCTGGAGCATGCCGGCGCCGCTGCCCGCCTGCCCGACCGGCACCTCGGAGAGGGTGATCGTCTGGTTGGGGGCGATCACCAGCCCGCTGCCGATGCCGGCGACGAGCAGTGGGCCGGCGGTGACCCAGGGTGCCGGGGCGTCCGGGAAGAGGTGCAGTGCGATCACCGTGGCGGCCAGTCCGACCACCACGGTGAGCAGTCCGATGGCGACCAGTGGTCGGCCGAAGCGGTTGACGATGCGACCGCCGAGCACGGCGGCGGCGGCGGAGCCCAGGGCGAAGGGGGTGATGGCCAGGCCGGCGACGAGGGCGCTGTAGCCGAGGCCCATCTGTAGGAACAGGGTGAAGATGAAGAAGATCGCGGTGAAGCCGCCGAAGTAGACGAGCGCCAGGATCGACCCCAGGGTGTACGACTGGAAGCTGAACAGCCGGAGGTCGAACAGGGGTTGGTGGTGGCGTGCGTACCGTCGCTCCCAGAGCCCGAAGGCGACCAACACCGCCAGGCCGACCGGGATGAGCGCCCACTTCCAGGGGGTCTGCCACTGCTGCTCCTGTACCAGTGGCAGCAGGACCAGGACCACTCCGACGCCGAGCAGCAGGACGCCGACGGGGTCGAGTCGATGCCAGCCGGCTTGGCCGCTGGGGCGGCCGGGCAGCAGCCGCCAGCCGAGGATCACCGCGAGGACACCGACGGGCACGTTGACGAAGAACACCCAGCGCCAGCCGTGTTCCTCGCCGCCGATGGCGATGAGCAGTCCGCCGAGCAGCGGCCCGACGGCGGTGGAGATGCCGATGGTGGCGCCGAGCAGCCCGAACGGGCGGGCGCGTTCGGGCCCACGGAACAGCTGCTGGATCAGCCCGATGACCTGGGGGTTGACGACGCCGGCGGCGGCGCCCTGCAGAAGTCGGGCGATGACCAGCCAGGTCGGGGAGGTGGCGAGCCCGGCGAGCGCGCTGGTGACGGTGAACAGGGCGATGCCGAAGACGAACGCGTTGCGCCGACCGCGGGCGTCGCCGAAGCGACCGGCGGGCACCAGCGCCAGTCCGAAGGTGAGCGCGTACCCGGAGAGGATCCACTGCAGGTCGCTCGACGACGCGTGCAGTGCCCGGTCGATGGAGGGCACGGCCACGTTGACGATGCTCACGTCGAGCAGCGTCATGAAGGCGGCGACGAGTCCGACGCCGACCGCCTGCCAGCGTCGTCGGTTCTCGGCCGCTGTCACCGGCTGCGGCGTCTGCGCCGCGCTCACCGCGCCCCCCGTCGACCCTCGGTCATGCATGGTTGACCGCTACCCGGGTCGTCGGGGGGCGAACCGTGCCGGCTGGTTCCGTCGGTCACGCCATCTGGCGGGCGCAGAACCGGGGACCGAAGTCGAGGCCGGCCATCGGTGAGTCCTCGCGGTGCAGCAGGCCCTTCTCGGTGAGCAGGTGCAGGGGGCTGCCCACCTGCTCCGCGGTCAGCCCGGATTCCTCGGCGATCAGGTCCGGGTAGGGCACCTGCCCGCGTGCCTCGAGGGTGGTGACCGCCTGGTACACCCGTTGCTCGGCCTCCGACAGTTGCACCTGCTGCATGGTTCCTCCTTGTGCTCGTCCGCCACTGCGGTGGCGGTTGCCGTGCGCCGGTTACCCCCTCGGTGCCCGAAGATGCACACCCGATCGGGCGGTCGCGACGGCGGGCGGGTCCGGCGGTCGGGCGAGGAAGGTGCCCTAGGCTGCTTCCGTGATCGTTTGGGATCTCGTCGTTGTCGGCGCTGGCCCCGCGGGGCTGTCCGCGGCGCACGCCGCTGCCCGTGCGGGCGTCTCCACCCTTGTCGTCGAGCGAGCCGTGCACCCGCGGTACAAGACCTGCGGCGGTGGACTGATCGGCACCTCGCTGGCGGCCGTTCAGGATCGGATCGAGGTGCCCGCGCACGACCGGGTGGACCGGGTGACGTTCACCCGCGACGGCCGTCGGGAGTTCACCCGCCGCAACGGCAGTCCGGTGGTGACGATGGTGCGCCGTGAGGAGTTCGACGACCGGCTGCGCGAGGCGGCGGTCGCCGTCGGCGCGCAACTGCGGGAGCGGGTCGCGGTCCGCGCGATCGAGCAGGACCCCGAGGGGGTACGCCTGCGGCTGGCCGACGGTACGACGATCGCGGCTCGTGCCGTGATCGGGGCGGACGGCTCGTCGGGGGTGACCGGGCGGCACGTCGGAGTGCGGTACCGGCAGGTGGATCTGGGTCTGGAGTTGGAGATTCCGGTGCCGCCCGCCGAGCAGGAGCGGTGGCGGGGCCGGTTGTTGTTGGACTGGGGCGACATGCCGGGCTCGTACGCCTGGGTCTTTCCCAAGGGCGACCGGCTGACCGTCGGCGTGATCGCCGCGCGGGGTGCGGGGGAGGGGACCCGCGACTACCTGCGGAGGTTCGTCGACCGGTTGGGTCTGACCGGGTTGCCGGCTGAGCACGACTCCGGTCACCTGACCCGTTGCCGCGCGGAGGATTCACCGTTGCGCAACGGCCGGGTGCTGGTCGTGGGGGATGCGGCGGGGTTGCTGGAGCCGTGGAGCCGGGAGGGCATCAGCTTCGCGTTGCGCTCCGGTGAGTTGGCCGGCGCTGCGGTCGCGGGTGGTGACCTGGCCGGGTACGAGCGGGCGGTGGCCGAGCGTCTGCTGCCGGAGATGCGGGCGGGGTTCCGGCTGCTCGACGTGTTCACCCGTCGCCCGGACGTGTTCCACGCCCTGTTGGCGACCCCACCGGGCTGGCGGATGTTCGTGCAGTTCTGCCAAGGGCGGGCGAGCTTCGACGAGATGCTGGGCCGCCGCCCGATCCGGGCGGCGCTCGCGGTGCTCGACCGGTTGTCCCATCCATCGCGCCAGGCCACCACCGCTCACCCAGGATCCTAGGACGCCTTAGAGGGTGTGCGTCCGGCTACTGGTGTCGACCGGCGCGATCGCCGGACAATCACAACGGGAGCAGGGGAGGTGCTGATGACCGAGCAGCCGTTCACCGACGACGAGTACGAGTTTCTGCGTCACGCGCGGTTCGGGGAGTTGCCGCCCGCCGTCCGGCCCGACGAGCGGGTGGCTCTGACCGAGACCGATCCCGGGCGCGACCGGCCGGAGGAGTCCGAGGACCCGATCCGCTGGAACGTGCAGGGCTGAGAAACGCGGAACGGGCCGCGGGTGTCGCCACCCACGGCCCGTTCGTGATGCGCTGCGGTCAGAAGACCGGCACGCCCTCGCGTACGAGACGCCAGTTGGGCTGGAAGAAGTCGGCCGGGTCGATCGTCCCCTTGGCCTGCGCCCAGTCGATGAGCAGCTGACGGATCTCCTGCTGCGCGTTGTAGACCTGGGTCTTCACGATGCCGGGGAAGTTGCCGCCGCCGCTGCGCCGGTAGTTGTTCACCGCCACCACGAACTGCGCGTTGTCCGCCACCGGGGTGTCGGTGCCGGCCAGCACCAGGCGGGTGATCCGCTGTCCGACCGGCTTGGAGATGTCGATGTCGTAGTCCAGGCCGGAGAAGACGTCGTAGTTGTAGTCCGGCACGGCCGGGTCGCTGATCTGCTCGGGGTCGACCGGGGCGCCCGGCGCGAACGTACGGAAGTACTTCGCCGAGTACTCCAGGTAGGCGCGCACCTCGGCGCCGCTGAGCACGACGGCCTCGAGGGTGTTGTCGTACACGTACAGGCCGGCCACGTCGCGAATCTTCACGTCGCCGGCCGGGAAGACGGCGGTCCGGCTGAACGGGGCCGCGATCGACAGCACCGGCAGGTCCGCGTACGCCGTGCCGGCCAGCGCCGCGCCGACCACCTCGGTCTGCACGTGGTTGATGAAGTCCAGGATCGGCGTGTCCTCGTAGCGCGACGCCGCCGCCGACAGTTCCACAGTGGACTGCGCGACCACCTGGTTGACGTACGCGATGGTCTTCTGGTGCTGGGCCCGCACGGCGGCGAGCACCTTCGGGTCCTCGACCACAGTGTTGGTGTTCAGCATGGTGGCGGCCTTCTTGGTGATCGCCCACCGTCCGCGCTCACGGGTGAGGGTGAAGTCCATCCGGGTGAGCCGCTGGCCCCACTTCGACGGCTCGGAGAGCAGCACCTGCGTGCCGGTGCGCTCGTTGGTCACGAACCGCTCGACCACCTCGTTGTGCGCGTGACCGAAGAGGATCGCGTCGATCCCCGGCACCTGCTGGGCGATCAGCGCCACCGGGTTCTCGTTCGGCAGCTCGGGGCCGTAGCTGGAGGTGCCGCTGTCGCCGCCGTGCGCCGAGATCAGAACGAGGTCCGCGCCGCGGGCCCGCATGATCGGCACCCACTTCGCGGCGGTCGCGATCATGTCGTCGAAACGCAGCTTTCCCTCGACGTTGCCCTTGTCCCAAATGGCCACACCGGGATTGGTCAACCCCAGGATGCCGACCCGCAGCGTCGGCGCGGCGAAACCGAGGGAGACCTTCTTGATGACGTACGGCAGGAAGGCCGGCTTGCCGGTCCTCGCGTTGACGGCGTTCGCGGCGAGCGCCGGGAAGCCGAGCTGACGGATCCACAGGTCCAGCAACGGCAGACCGTAGTTGAACTCGTGGTTGCCCAGCGTCACCGCGTCGTAGTCGATGACGTTCATGGCCCGTGCCATCGGGTGCTTCTCCCCGGTGGCGGTTATCGGCTCCTGCTTGGCGTAGTACGTGGCCAGCGGCGTGCCCTGGATCGTGTCGCCGGCGTCGAGCACCAGCGTCGCCTTGCCGCGCCGCTCCCGACGGATCTGATTGATCAGGGTCGCCAGCTTCGCCACGCCGATGTCGTTCTGCTTGCTGTCGTCGTACTCGGCGTCGCGGTAGTAGTCCCAGTTGTAGACGTTGCCGTGCGTGTCCGAGGTGCCCAGGAGGGTGAGGTCCCAGGTGCGCGGCCGGGCCGCGCCGGCCGCCTGCGCGGGCGCGGCGGCGATCAGCGGGGTGGTCGCCGCGGCCGCGGCGACCACGAGCACCTGGCGGCGCGACGGGCCGGAGGGAGAGGTCATGACGTGCCTTTCCATGGGGTGGACGCGCCTCGTGAGCGCCTTGCGCACCATAACCAGCACCCGGCACTCCCGCCACGGCAGCCCCGATCGATGCAGCGGTTTCCGCAGGCCGACGCAGGGTAGGGCCGTCAGGGACGGCATTCGCGGGAAGGCCCCGCTTCCCGCGCGCAGCGAGGAGAGTTTCAGTGAGCGAGGACCAGCACACCCAGCAGGACCAGCACACCCAGCAGGACCCGACCAGCCAGTACGGCCAGCAGTCCGGTCAACCCGCACAGCAGCAGTCAGCGCCCGGCTCGACGAGGGAGATGACCCCGAAGCCGGACCACGGGGAGGAGTCGTACCGGGGCAGCGGCAAGCTCGACGGCAAGCGGGCGCTGATCACCGGCGGTGACTCGGGGATCGGCCGGGCGGTCGCGATCGCCTTCGCCCGAGAGGGCGCGGACGTGCTCATCTCCTACCTCGGTGAGGAGGAGGACGCCGACGCCCGGGAGACCATCCGGCTGGTCGAGGCCGCCGGCCGGCGGGGCGTCGCGGTACGCGGTGACATCACCGACGAGGCGCACTGCCAGGAACTGGTCGACCGGGCGGTGCGCGACCTGGGCGGCCTCGACATCCTGGTGAACAACGCGGCGTACCAGATGTCGCAGGACAAGGGGATCCTCGGCATCAGCAGCGAGCAGTTCGACCGGGTGTTCAAGACCAACCTGTACGCGATGTTCTGGCTCTGCAAGGCCGCCATTCCGCACCTGGCCGAGGGGTCGGCGATCATCAACACCTCGTCGATCCAGGCGTTCGACCCGTCGCCGCAGCTGCTGGACTACGCCACCACCAAGGCGGGGATCGCCAACTTCACCAAGGCCCTCGCCGCCGACCTGGCCGAGCAGGGAATCCGCGTCAACGCTGTCGCACCGGGGCCGGTGTGGACGCCGCTGATCCCGTCCACCATGCCGGAGGAGAAGGTGAAGCAGTTCGGCACCGACACCCCGGAGGGGCGTCCCGGGCAGCCGGCTGAGCTGGCGCCCGCGTACGTCTTCTTCGCCTCGCAGGAGTCCAGCTACGTGACGGGCGAGATCCTGGGGGTCACGGGCGGTCGACCGACCAAGTGACAGGCCGGCGGGTGGGCGTCCGCTCGGGATGCCCACCCGGTCAGCGTGGCCAGGCGGCGAAGCGTTGCCGGATCGCGGCGACGTCGGCGGCGGCCAGGCCGTAACGGCCGAAACGCTGGTCGGAGAGCCGGTCCAGGTAGCGGCCGGCGGCGCGGACGTCGTCCGGGTCCAGCGCCGGGTCGACCTGCCGTGCCAACACCAACAGCTCGGTCACGTCGTAGTGGTCGAGAGCTGCGGCCACGTCGATGAAGTCGCGAACCTCCCGCCGGTTGACCAACGCCGCGATCTTGTTCGCCACCAGGTCACGAACGTCCATCACCGGACCCAGGTCCATCACCACCGGGCTCTGCTGGCGGTCCAACCGGGCGAGGCTGAGCCGGATCTGCCGTCCGTCGCGGCTCACCACGAAATCCTTCATGTCCTGCTCGTACCCGTCGAACAGTTCGGCCAGCTCGCTGTCCGGGTCGGCGTCGCTGACGATGAACCCGGCCCGCTCCAGGGCCACCCGCACCCCGGCGGACGCGGCCGCCGCGGCACCCTCCACGTCCGCGAAGAGGTCCACGTCCTCCGTCGGTCGGGCGACCAGCCCGTGCGCCGCCCAGGCCACCCCACCACCCAACACGAACCGGTACGGCCCGGCGGCGGCAAGCGCCACCCGGGCCACCTCCCGGTAGAACTCGTGCAGATGAGGTTCGATCACGCCGCGCGCAGGCCGCGGTGCCGGCTCTCCCACGCCTGGCGTACGCCCCGAGGCAGGTTGAGCAGTCGCCACACCCGACGCAGTGTCCGCCCGTTGATCAGAGCGCGCAGATCCTCGGCCCGAGTGGTCTCGCGAAGCACGTTCTCGTACATCCAGAGCAACTGGTCCGGGTCGCCGAGGTCAAAGGTGCGCTCGGCGTTCCACATCAGCCGTACCGGCAGCTCCACCACACCTCGGGTCGGGCCGGCAAGCTCGGCGAGCGTCCGCGCCACCACAGCGGGGCGACCCGGGCGGGCCAGAAAGGCCACGCCGGTCGCGGTGGGGGAGACGGCCTGCATGGTGTCAGGGTAACGCCCACCAGAGCCGGTGTCGCTCAGGTCGATCCCAACCCGCTGCGCCAGGCGCGCCGACATGACCCTGCTCAGGCGCGAAGCCTGTCCGGTTTGTGTGGGCTTCGCGTGCTCGGCCCGGTCGTGGTCGACTCGGGTTTCCGGAAGTCTGGGGTGTGTTGGGTGTCCGGGATGGCCCGACTTCAGTGAACCCGAGTGGGTCCCGTAGGTGAGGGTCGGTTCGGCGCTGTCGGCCCGGTGGGTGTGGGTGGGTTTGTCCGTTCGTGGGTGGTGACTGGGCGCACCCTCAGGCCGGAATCGTGGCCGGGCCGGGGTCGTTACATACCCTGACGATCGCAGTACCACCGGCCCGCCGCCCGACCCTGAGGGCTGGTCGCGCAGGCTGGAATGCCCGCCTCCACCCGGTCGTTACAGTCCCCACGAACGGCCGTCGGGCACCGCCTCGATGAGGGTGCCGGCAGGTGGGCCAACCCCGGAATGACCGCGGCCCTCGGGTCGTTACACAGGGTCCCGGCGCCACGAGCCCCCGCGCTCGGCAGGTCGCCGACCCGACGCCCCACACGGTGTCACCCCCCAAGACTTTTTCCGCTTTGTTTGTTGCAGCGCCGGACGAGGTGCTCACACCCATCAACCGCCGTTCCCCCTTTTTGGCGGTGTGGGTGTTCTACCCCCGAAGGAGCTACTCCTGATGAACACGATCTTCCGTAAGAGCATGTTGTCTGTTGTTGGTCTCGCGTTCGCCGGTGGTGTGTTCGCCGGCCCGATCGCCGCCCACGCCGCCACTCCGGCCGTGGATGCCAAGCCGGTCGCGGTGGCTGTGCAGTCGGCGGCGCCGAAGCCGCAGGGCGACCAGTCGCGTATCAGCCTGAATGACGAGCAGACCGCGAACGTGAAGGCGATCATCGCCGCTACGAAGAAGGCTGGTCTGCCGGAGCGGGCCGCGGTCATCTCGATCGCGACGAGCCTGCAGGAGTCGAAGCTGGAGAACCTGGGTCACCTGGGTGACCTAAACGACCACGACTCGCTGGGCCTGTTCCAGCAGCGCCCGAGCTCGGGTTGGGGTACGCCGGAGCAGATCACCGACCCTGAGTACTCCACGACCGCGTTCCTCAAGGGTTTGAAGCAGGTCGACGGGTGGCAGGACATGGCCTTGACCGACGCCGCGCAGACGGTGCAGGTGTCGGCGTACCCGGACGCCTACGCCCAGTGGGAGCAGCAGGCCACCGACCTCGTTGGCCAGCACTGGAACAGCTGACCCGCACCACAGCACCACACCACACCACAAGCACCCAGCACCAGGGCACGGCGCCACCGCACCACCGCACCACCGCACCACCACGACACCACGACACCACAGCACGACACCGACCGCTGGCCGGCACCCGCAAACCAGGGTGCCGGCCAGCGGCACTTCCGTTTCCGTGTGCGGCAGGCACCGGCGTTGGTCGCGGACCGTCGCGCCGCCGGGTGCCGCCGGAAGCGGATGCCGCGCTGCCAGAAGCGGATGGCGCGGTCCGGTCGGTGGCCACCAGGAGATCTTGGACAGTTTCCGTTCTGCCGTAACGGAAACTGTCCAAGATCTCGTGGGTTCTAGCCGAAGGGTGGCGCGTTGGCGGGTGTTGTGGTCGTGAGGCGACCGCTGTCCAGCGATGGGACCCGGCGGCGGGGCGGCCCGACAGCGATGGGCCCGGCGGCGATGGGACCCGGCGGCGGAGCGACCCGGCGGGGCAGTGTTACCGCCACGCGGCGGGACGGCCGGGCGAGGATCGGATGGGTGGAGCCGGGGAACAACGCGGGGTGCGGGCTGGTTGTGGGGGGTGTCGGTGTGACTCAGTGTCCCCGGGCCTCACCTAATATCGCCTTCGCGGAATACCGTTCGGCTGGAGCCGCGTCGTGCCACTCGCCGAGAGGCGACCTGCACACCGACACCAGCGCCGCCCCCAGCCCACCGGCCGGGGGCGGCGCTGGTCGTGTGTCCTCGGTTCGCGAACCTGTCTCAGTTGACCTATCTTCAGAGGATCGCTCGCGTGGGAGGGGGTGTCGGGGTTGGGGTTACGGACCTTTATCGAGGGCTGGCCGGTCTATCGCCAGCTCACCGGCACGGACCCGCTGGGCCGGGGTGCGGCGGCGAAGTCCGACGGGTCCCGCGCGCTCACCGCCCGCACCGATACCGCCGACAGCGTGGCTCGTTCGGTCTGCCCGTACTGCGCTGTTGGGTGTGGTCAACGGGTGTTCGTGAAGGACGGGCAGGTCAGTCAGATCGAGGGTGATCCGGACAGCCCGATCTCGCGGGGTCGGCTCTGTCCGAAGGGTTCGGCGAGCAAGAGCCTGGTGACCAGCCCGCTGCGGCAGACCACGGTCCGCTACCGCCGGCCGTACTCGACCCAGTGGGAGGATCTGGAGCTCGACACCGCGATCGACATGATCGCCGACCGGATCCTCGCCGCCCGCGAGCAGACCTGGGAGGACGTCGACACGCAGGGCCGGCCGCTCAACCGGACGCTGGGTATCTCCAGTCTGGGTGGGGCGACGCTGGACAACGAGGAGAACTACCTCATCAAGAAGTTGTTCACCGCGATGGGGGCGCTCCAGATCGAGAACCAGGCCCGTATTTGACACTCCGCCACCGTCCCCGGTCTGGGGGCCAGCTTCGGTCGTGGCGGTGCGACGGATTTCCAGCAGGACATCGCCAACGCTGACGTGATCGTCATCCAGGGTTCGAACATGGCTGAGGCGCACCCGGTGGGTTTCCAGTGGGTGATGGAGGCCAAGCGCAAGGGTGCGAAGGTCTTCCACGTCGATCCACGGTTCACCAGGACGAGTGCGGTCGCGGATGAGTACCTGTCGATCCGGGCGGGCACGGACATCGCGCTGCTCGGCGGGGTGGTGCGCTACATCCTGGACAACGAGTTGGACTTCCGGGAGTACGTGCTCGCTTACACCAACGCGGCGACGATCGTCAGCGAAGAGTTCAGCGACACCGAGGACGGCGACGGCTTCTTCTCCGGCTTCGACCCCGAGACCGGCACCTACGTGCAGGACAGCTGGCAGTACGAGGGGCACGAGGGTTCGTCGGGCAGTGGGCACACCGCCCAGGAGCGGGACAGCGCCGCGGGGTTGACGCACGAGTCGCACGGCGCGCCGGTGGGCGGGCAGACCCGGCGCGATGAGACGTTGCAGCATCCGCGCTGCGTCTATCAGATCCTCAAGCGACACTTCGCCCGTTACACCCCGGAGATGGTGGAGCGGGTCTGCGGTATTTCGCAGGCGCAGTTCCTGGAGTTGGCGCGGGCGTGGACGGCGAACTCCGGCCGGGACCGCACCGGCATGCTGATCTACTCTGTTGGCTGGACGCAGCACAGTGTGGGTGTGCAGTACATCCGCACCGGCGCGATCATCCAGCTCCTGCTGGGCAACATGGGTCGCCCGGGTGGCGGGGTCATGGCGCTTCGTGGCCACGCCAGCATTCAGGGCTCGACCGACATTCCGACGTTGTTCAACCTGCTACCCGGTTATCTGCCGATGCCGCACCACGCCGAACACCCGAGCTTCGACGAGTGGGTGGACAGCATTCGCCATCCGGGGCAGAAGGGGTTCTGGGGTAACGCGCGGTCCTTCGCCGCCAGCCTGCTCAAGGCGTACTGGGGTGACGCGGCGACGCCGGAGAACGACTTCTGCTACGGCTACCTTCCTCGGCTGACCGGTGATCACGGCACCTACCAGCAGGTGCTCAACATGATCGACGGGAAGATCAAGGGGTACTTCCTGCTCGGGCAGAACCCGGCGGTCGGCTCCGCGCACGGTCGTGCGCAGCGGCTCGGGATGGCCAACCTCGACTGGTTGGTGGTCCGGGACCTGTTCATGATCGAGAGCGCGACGTTCTGGCAGAACGGCCCGGAGGTCGCCACCGGGGAGATCGTGCCGGAGGAGTGCCGCACTGAGGTGTTCTTCCTGCCCGCCGCGTCGCATGTGGAGAAGGAGGGCACGTTCACCCAGACGCAGCGGTTGTTGCAGTGGCGGGAGAAGGCCGTCGAGCCGCCGGGCGACGCCCGCTCCGAGCTGTGGTTCTTCTATCACCTGGGCCGCAAACTGCGGGAGAAGCTGGCCGACTCGCCGCTGCCGCGTGACCGCGCGCTGCTCGACCTCACCTGGGACTACCCCACGCACGGTCCGTACGCGGAGCCGAGCGCCGAGGCGGTGCTGCGCGAGATCAACGGGTACGACGTGGCGACCGGCCGCCCGCTGTCCAGCTTCGCCGAGGCCCGCGCGGACGGCTCGACCGCGATCGGTTGCTGGATCTACACCGGGGTGTACGCGGACGGCGTGAACCAGGCGGCGCGGCGCAAGTCCCGACACGAGCAGGACTGGGTGGCCGCCGAGTGGGGTTGGGCGTGGCCGGCGAACCGGCGCATCCTCTACAACCGTGCGTCCGCCGACCCGGACGGCAACCCGTGGTCCGAGCGCAAGCGGTACGTGTGGTGGGACGCGGAGAAGTCCGAGTGGACCGGTTACGACGTGCCGGACTTCGAGAAGACCAAGCCACCGTCGTACCGGCCGCCGGCCGGCGCGTCCGGGCCGGAGGGCATCGCGGGTGACGACCCGTTCGTCATGCAGGGCGACGGCAAGGGCTGGCTGTACGCGCCCAGCGGTGTCCTGGACGGGCCGCTGCCGACGCACTACGAGCCGGTGGAGTCGCCGGTGCGTAACCCGCTCTACGGTCAGCAGGCCAACCCGACCCGCAAGATGTACGCGCACCCGGTGAACTCGGTGAACCCGAGCCCGCCGCAGGAGCACGGCCAGGTGTTCCCGTACGTGTTCACTGTCAGCCGGCTCACCGAGCACCACACCGCCGGTGCGATGAGTCGGACGGTGTCACCGCTGGCCGAGCTGCAACCGGAGATGTTCGTCGAGGTGTCCCCGGCCCTGGCCGGTGAGGTCGGGCTGACGCATCTGGGCTGGGCGCATCTGGTCAGCGGCCGTGCGGTGATCGAGGCGAAGGTGCTGGTGACCGACCGGCTCACCCCGCTGCGGGTGGACGGTCGGATCATCCACCAGGTGTGGTTGCCGTACCACTTCGGTTTCGAGGGTCTGGTCACCGGCGACTCGGCCAACGACCTGTTCGGCATCAGCCTGGACCCGAACGTGCTGATCCAGGAGAGCAAGGTCGGCACCTGCGACGTGCGGCCGGGCCGTCGTCCCACCGGCCCGGCGTTGCTCGACCTGGTTGCCGACTACCAGCGGCGCGCCGGGATCGTCCCCGGCCAGCACGCGCCGGCAGTGACCACCGACGACGAGGGGAAGGAGCACGGTGCTTCCTGACCCGAACAGCCTGTACGGCCCGCTGGACCCGGCGCCCGAGGCAGGTTATGAGAACGCGCCGCCCCGGATGGGGTTCTTCACCGACACCAGCGTCTGCATCGGTTGCAAGGCCTGTGAGGTCGCCTGCAAGGAGTGGAACGGCGTCCCGGAGAGCGGCCTGGACCTGCTCGGCATGTCGTACGACAACACCGGCGCGTTGACCGCGAACTCGTGGCGACACGTCGCGTTCATCGAGCAGCCCCGCCCGGCCGGGCATGGCGCCGCACCGGCGGACGTCCTCGGCGCGCCGGTCGACGCCGGCCCTGCCCAGCCGGTCGGCGGGGGGCCGCAGTTCCTGGGTATGCCGGGGGTCCAGCCTCCGGGCCGGGGCACTGGCGTCGAGGAGCGCACGGATTTCCGCTGGTTGATGATGTCGGACGTCTGCAAGCACTGCACGCATGCGGCCTGCCTGGACGTGTGTCCGACGGGTTCGTTGTTCCGCACCGAGTTCGGCACGGTGGTGGTGCAGGAGGACATCTGCAACGGGTGTGGGTACTGCATCTCGGCGTGTCCGTACGGGGTGATCGATCAGCGTAAGGACGACGGTCGGGCGTGGAAGTGCACGCTGTGCTACGACCGGTTGGGCGCGGGGATGACTCCGGCGTGCGCGCAGGCGTGTCCGACCGAGTCGATCCAGTACGGGCCCCTGGAGGAGTTGCGTGAACGCGCCGCCGTGCGGGTGGCGACGCTGCACGACCGGGGGGTCCGCGAGGCCCGCCTGTACGGGCACGACCCGAACGACGGCGTGGGCGGTGACGGGGCGTTCTTCCTGCTCCTGGACGAACCCGAGGTGTACGGGCTGCCGCCCGACCCGGTCGTGACCACGCGTGACCTGCCGAAGATGTGGAAGCGCGCCGGCCTCGCCGCTCTCGCCATGGCGGCGGCGACCGTCGCCGCGTTCGTCGGAGGTTCCTCATGACCCCACCCGGCCCCGTGGGCGACCGGTTCCGTCGTTTCCGGGAGCGCCTCGCCGCCGAGGGCGGCGACCGCCCACGGGTGAGCGACGACCGCCCCCGCACCGCGAGCGGCGCGGCGGCCACGAGCGGTGGCGACCATCCGGACGACACGGGCACCGCCGCCAGCAGCAGCCGGGGCGACCTGACGCCGCGGCGAAGCACCGAAGCCGGGGGCCGGCAGGGCCGGCAGGGCCGGCGGGGCAGGCGGCGCGGCGGCGGTGAGGAACTGCGGGTGCCGGAGGCCGAGTTCACGTCCTACTACGGTCGGCCCGTTCTGAAGGGGCCGGTCTGGAAGTGGGACATCGCCGCGTACCTGTTCACCGGCGGGTTGGCAGCCGGCTCGTCGCTGCTGGCAGCGGGCGGGCAGCTCACCGGCCGGCCCGCGTTGCGGCGCGCCGGTCGGGTCACCGCGTTGGCCGCCGTCAGCGCCAGCGCCGTCTTCCTGGTGAAGGACCTGGGCCGGCCGGCGCGGTTCCACCACATGCTGCGGGTGGCCAAGCCGACCTCGCCGATGTCGATGGGTACCTGGATTCTCACCGCGTACGGGCCGGCGGCGGGCCTCGCCGCGATCGCCGAGGCGGCCGGTGTGCTGCCCCGGCACGGTCTGCTCGGGCTGGCCGGCCGGGCGTTGCCGCCGATCGGGCACGCCGCTGGGCTGCTCGCCGCCGGCACCGCGCCGGCGCTGGCCACGTACACCGGGGTGTTGCTGGCCGACACGGCGGTGCCGTCCTGGCATGAGGCGTACCCCGAGCTGCCGGTGATCTTCGCGGGCAGCGCGTTGGCCAGCGGCGCCGGCGTCGGTCTGCTCGCCGCGCCGCCGGCCCAGGCCGGGCCGGCCCGCCGGATGGCGGTGGCCGGCGCGGCCCTGGAGCTGTACGGCGCGCATCGGGTGGAGACCCGCCTCGGCCTGCTCAGCGAGCCCTACCGGTTGGGCCGGCCGGGTCGGTTGCTGCGTGCGGGGCGGCTGCTGACCGTCGGCGGGGTGACGGGTGCTCTGCTGGGCCGGCGCAGTCGGGTGGTCGGGGCGCTCTCGGGGACCGCGCTGCTGGCCGCGTCGGTGCTGACCCGGTTCGGCATCTTCTACGGTGGCGTCGCCTCGGCCCGCGACCCCCGGTACACGGTGGTGCCGCAGCGCGAACGGGTCGAGGCACGGCGAAACGGCATGGATCTTCCAGCTGACCGGGCGGTCCCGCCCGCGGTGTGATCGAATGTCCGGTGGAGGCGTTCAGGCGGCTGGTGCCCCTCCCGGTCTTCAAAACCGGAGTGGTCCGGGACCCGGGCCAGGCGGGTTCGATTCCCGTCCGTCTCCGCCACACCGCTCGCAGGAGATGACGTGATGGGCGACGGCCCGGTGGACCCGCGACGTCGGGTGCCCCGTACGGACACGCTGCTCGCCGACCCGGTGCTGGCCGCCGCCACCGTGACCCTCGGCCGGGAGCGGGTCAAGGCGATCGTCTCCCACGCGCAGGGCCGCGCCCGCCGTGGTGAGCTCAACCCCGACGAGGTACGCGACGCGGCGGTCGCCGCGTTGCCCACGCCCGGCCCCCGGGTGGTGCTCAACGCCACCGGTGTCGTGCTGCATACCAACCTGGGTCGGGCGCCGTTGTCGTCCGCCGCGGTCGCCGCGGTGGTGGCCGCCGCCGGACACACCGACGTCGAGTTGGACCTGGCCACCGGCCGGCGGGCCCGCCGCGGCCGGGGCGCGCTCGACGCGCTGGCCGCCGCGGTGCCCGACGCGGGCGCCGTGCACGTGGTGAACAACGGCGCGGCCGCGTTGGTGCTGGCCGCCACCGCGTTGGCCGCCGGCCGGGAGATCGTGGTCAGCCGCGGCGAACTGGTCGAGATCGGCGACGGTTTCCGCCTGCCCGACCTGCTGGAGAGCACCGGTGCGCGGCTGCGCGAGGTGGGCACCACCAACCGCACCACCCTCGCCGACTACGCCGCCGCGCTCGGCCCGCAGACCGGCTTCGTGCTCAAGGTGCACCCGTCGAACTTCCGGGTCACCGGCTTCACCGCCGCCGTCGGGGTACGGCAACTGGCCACACTCGGAGTGCCGGTGGTCGCGGACATCGGCTCCGGGCTGCTCGCCGCCGACCCGCTGTTGCCCGACGAACCGGACGCGGCCAGCACCCTGCGCGCGGGCGCCGCACTGGTCACCGCCAGCGGCGACAAGCTGCTCGGTGGGCCGCAGGCGGGGCTGCTGCTGGGTGACGTCGAGGTGATCGAGCGGTTGCGTCGCCACCCACTGGCGCGGGCGCTGCGGGTGGACAAGCTCACCCTGGCCGCGCTGGCCGCCACAGTGCACCAACCGGCCACCCCGACCCGGGTGGCGCTGCACGCCGACCCGGGTGCCCTGCGGGAACGGGTCGAGCGGCTGCGGGACCGGCTCGGCGCGGACGGCCGCAAGGCGGAGGTGGTGCCGGCCGTCGCGGTGGTCGGCGGGGGCGGCGCCCCCGGGGTGGAGTTGGACTCGTGGGCGTTGAGCCTGCCCGAGCGGTACGCGGCACCCCTGCGCACCGGAGACCCGCCGGTCCTCGGTCGGGTGGTGCGCGGCCGGCTCCTGCTCGACCTGCGCTGTGTGCCCGCCGACGCGGACGAGGCCGTCCGTGAGGCCGTGCTGCGCGTACCCGGGGAGGACTGAGCGTGTTCGTCGTCGCGACCGCCGGGCACGTCGACCACGGCAAGTCGACACTGGTCCGGGCGTTGACCGGGATGGAACCCGACCGGTGGGCCGAGGAACGGCGCCGGGGGATGACAATCGACCTGGGTTTCGCCTGGACGACGCTGCCGTCCGGCGGCACCGTCGCCTTCGTCGACGTACCCGGGCACGAGCGGTTCGTGCCGAACATGCTCGCCGGGGTCGGCCCGGTTCCGGCGGCGCTGATCGTGGTGGCCGCCGACGAGGGCTGGATGCCGCAGTCCGCCGAGCACCTGGCCGCGCTCGACGCGCTCGGCGTCGCGTACGGACTGCTCGCGGTGACCCGCGCGGACCTTGCCGACCCGGGGCCGGCGACGGCCCGCGCCCGCGCCGAGATCGCCGAGACCAGCCTCGGCGCGGTGCCGGCGGTGGCGGTCAGTGGCCTGACCGGCGCCGGCCTGCCGCAGCTGCGGGCGGCCCTGGACCAGCTCGCCGCCCAACTGCCCGCGCCGATGGTGGACGACCCGGTTCGGCTGTGGGTGGACCGTAGCTTCACAGTGCGGGGCAGCGGCACCGTCGTCACCGGCACCCTCGGCGCCGGCCGGCTGCGGGTGGGCGACGAACTGGAGCTGGCCGGCGCCGACGAACCCGTCCGGGTCCGTGGCCTGCACTCGCTGGGCGAGGCCCGACCGGAGGCGGCGGCGGTCGCCCGGGTGGCGGTCAACCTGCGCGGTACGCCCCGCGACCGGCTCGGCCGGGGCGACGCGTTGCTCACCCCGGGCCGGTTTCACCACACCGACCTGGTCGACGTCCGGCTCGCCGGCGACCCGGCCGCCGACCTGCCGGCCACCCTCACCCTGCACGTCGGGTCGGCGGCGGTGCCGGTACGGGTGCGTCCACTCGGCCCGGACACCGTCCGGCTGCGGCTGGCCCGCCCACTTCCGTTGCTGGTGGGTGACCGGGCGCTGCTGCGGGACCCGGGCCGCCACCACGTCAGCGGCGGGGTACGGGTGCTGGACGTGGCACCTCCACCGCTGGGCCGACGGGGTGCGGCCGCCGCCCGCGCCCAGGTCCTCGCCGAGTTGGACGGTCGACCCGACCTGGCGGGGGAGCTGCGCCGTCGCCGGCTGATCCGGGCCGGCGCGTTGATCCGCATGGGTGTGCCGGTGCAAGACCTGCCGGTGCACGCCGAGCCGATGCGAGACGGGCCGGTATACGCCGAGCCGGTGGCCGGTGACTGGCTGGCCGACCCCGCACACTGGCGGCGGCTCGGTGAGCAGTTGACCGAGGAGGTCGCCCGGCACGCGCGGGAACACCCGTTGGAGGCCGGGATGCCAGTGGACGCGCTGCGTCAACGCCTCGCCCTGCCCGACCGGGTGCTGGTCGAGGCGCTGGTCCGGCCGCCGTTGCGGATTCACGCCGGTCGGGTCGGGGCGGCGAGCGCCAACGCGCTGCCTGAACCGGTGGCCCTGGCCGTGCAACGGGTCCGCGCCGAGTACGGCGACCGGCCGTTCCGCGCCCCCGAAGCGGACCGCCTCGTCGACCTCGGCCTGGGCCCCCGGGAGATCGGCGCCGCGGTGCGGGCCGGTGCCCTGCTGCGGCTGGCCGACAACGTGGTGCTGCTGCCCGACGTGCTCGACGACGCGGTCCGCGTGTTGGCCGGGTTGCCGCAGCCGTTCACCCTGTCCGCGGCCCGGCAGGCGTTGGACACCACCCGCCGGGTGGCGGTGCCCCTGCTGGAGTTGCTGGACCGGCGGGGCGCGACCCGTCGGCTGCCCGACGACGCCCGGATCGTCGTCACCTGAGCGCGTACGCCTTCCGGGGCTGACAGGGTTGCGCTGAGGTGCGACCGTGGCGGGATGCTCGAGGTGTCCCCGTCCCCGTCGCGGCGTCTCGGTGGTGGGTGGCGTGCTGTCGTCCCGGTGGTGCTGCGCTGGGCGCTGCCGGTGCTGTGGGTGCTGTGGGCACCTCTGGCGTGGTGGGTCGAGCCCCGCGAGTCGACCGAGGCCCAGCTCGACTGGGATCTCGCGACTGGCCAGGTGGTGGCATTCCAGCGGGCGTCCGGCTGGGCGGACGACGGCGCGCACTGGGGGAGCCGGCCCCGACCGCAGTATGCGACGAACGGCGGAATGCTCGTCTGGACCGTGCCGAACGGCCAGAGCCGGTACACCTTCGGCGCACCGCCTGCCGGGGATTCGTACCTCGCCGATCCAGACCCGTCGGTGGGCGCCGCGCCGAGCTGGCGGGACGCCCAGCTCGCCACGATCTCCGCAGCGGGCAGCGTGGACGGGGGCCCCGGGCAGCGGATCGGGAACGCTGCGGCTCTGCTCGCCGGTGTGCTGACCGTGCTGTGGCTGGGCCGGTTGATCGGTGGCGCGCCGCCGCTGGCGGGCACCCGGTGGTTCTGGTTCTGGGTGGGTCTGCTGCCGTTCGGGGTGGGTGTGCTGGCCTGGACGTACCGGGAGCTGTGGCGACCGCCGCCGGTGCCGGTGCCCGGCCGGGGCTCGGGGTGGCGCGGCGTCGGCTGGCTGATCCTCGCCGCGGTCGGCATCAGCCTTCTGGTGTCCGTCGCCCGCATCGTGTTCGGGACGACTGTGGTGCCGGGCTGAGCCGGTGCCGGGCCAACCGGCCCCGAGGTCGACGTCGGTCACCTACGGTGACGCCATGGACCCTTCAGCGGTCTGGCGGGACCGGCAGCACCGGTGGCGGATCGAGGCGTACCGCGCGCCGGACCTGCGCTTCGCCATCTACGCCACCAACGGCCCCACCGAGTCGGTGCCGCTGTGGCTGTTCGGGATGTCGGCGCTGGCCCGGTGGCTGATGACCCACGCCATCTCGCTGGACGACCTGGAGGTCGACTGAGCGGGGGCGCGGTCGCAAACCGGGCCCGCGCCGCGCCCCGCTGCGGTTGAGTGACCTCAGGCGGCGGACGGGGGTACGCGATGGGCGGTCAGCTCGGGCAGTTGGCGTTGGTGGCCGTGCTGGTGCTGGTCAACGCCGCGCTCTCCGGCAGCGAGATGGCGCTGGTGACCCTGCGGGAGGGGCAGTTGAGGCGGCTGGGTCGGCGCAGCCGCGCCGGCGACCGGTTGGTGCAGCTCTCCCGGGACCCGAACCGTTACCTGGCCACCATTCAGCTCGGCATCACCCTGGCGGGGTTCCTGGCCTCGGCGGCGGCCGCGGTGTCGTTGGCCTCTCCGCTGGTCGGGCCGTTGGGTTTCCTCGGCGGGGCGGCGCGTCCCGCCGCGGTGCTGCTGGTGACAGTGCTCCTGACGTTCGTCACGCTGGTGCTCGGGGAGTTGGCCCCGAAACGGCTGGCCATGCAGCGGGCCGAGCGTTGGGCGCTACTGAGCGCCGGCCCGCTGGATCTGCTGGCTCGGGTGTCCCGGCCGGCGGTGTGGCTGCTCAGTCGGGCCACCGACACTGTCGTGCGACTCGCAGGTGGTGACCCGCGGGCCAACCGGGAGGAGATGACCGAGGAGGAGCTGCGGGAGATGCTGGCCAGCCAGCGCGGCCTGTCGGCCCAGCAGCGGGAGATCCTGACCGGCGCCTTCGACATCGCCGGCCGGACGCTGCGGGAGATCCTGGTGGCCCGGCGGGAGGTGACGACGCTGCCGGCCGCTCTGGCCGCCGATGAGGGGGTCCGACAGCTCGCCGCTGCCGGGCGGTCCCGCGCTCCCGTCACCGGGCCCGGCGGCCTGGACGAGGTGCTCGGGGTGGTGCACATCCGCGACCTGGTGCGGGCCGGCACCACCCCGGTGGGTGAGCGGGTCCGGGCGCCGCTGCTGCTGCCGGTGACCCTGCCGGTCGCCGACGCGATGCGTCAGCTGCGCCAGGAGCATCAGCAACTGGCCCTGGTGGTTGACGAGCACGGGGGCATCGACGGCATGGTCACCATGGAGGATCTGCTGGCCGAGGTGGTCGGCGAGTTGTACGACGAGACCGACCGGGACGTGCGCGGGGTCGTACGGGAACCGGACGGGTCGCTGCTGGTGCCCGGTGACTTCCCGCTGCACGACCTGCCCGACCTGGGGGTACGGCTGAGCTTTCCGTTGTCCCGGGACTACACGACGGTGGCTGGTCTGGTGCTGGCCCGACTGCGGCACCTGCCCGATGCCCCTGGTGAGACGGTGCGCCTGCCCGGGCTGACACTGCAGGTGGTGGAGGTCGCCGACCGGGCGGTGCGCCGGGTGCGGCTCTGCGGGTTCGTCACCGAGCGTTGAGCGGTCACCCAGAAGGCTGGCTGCCGAGCGGTCACCCAGAAGGCTGACAAAAGACCTAAATCGACGAAGCGGGGAACGCGATACGCCTACGGTGCCAGACGTGAAGGACCGAGGGTTGCGTACGTTCGTCACGGTGCTGGCCGGCCTCGCGGTGATCTACTTCGGCAGCGCCGGCCGCAGTCCCGAGGAGGGCCGTGGCATCTCCGGCGGGGTGGTGGTCTTGGCGTTGCTCGCCGCTCTGCTGGTGTGGCACCTGACCCGTCCGGGGGACAAGACGGTCAAGTGAGCGCCTCAGCGGGCGGCGACGCGGGTGACCTCACCGGCGGACTCCTCGCCCAGCGCCACCCGCACCAGCGCTGACGCGAGCCGGCCGAAGTCCGGTTCGTCGACGAGACCGGCAAGCCCATCCGGGGACCCCGGCAGACCCAGCCGCTTCGCCCCGGCCAAGGTCCGACGGTCGGCGTACGGGCGCACGTCCGACCAGACCGCTTGTGCCTCGCGCAGGTAGATGTCCGCGCCGGTGGGGCCGATGCCGGGAAACTCGGTGAGCCGTCGCCGCAGCCCGGCCGGGTCGCCCTGCGCCTCCCGGTGCAGGCGTCGCAGGTCACCGTGCCAGCGGTCCAGGCACAGTCGGGCGCCGGTGCCGAGCATGGTGGCGGTCCGCTCGTCGTAGCGGCGGTAGTGGCCCCGGCCCAGCGCGTCGACGCGCTCCTGCCAACTGGCCGCCTCCATGGCCTGTGGGGTGCGGTAGCCGGCGGCGAACAGCTCTCGCGCGGCGTCCACCGCTATGCACGCGCGGATCCGGGTGCTCAGCAGCGTGGTCAGCACCAGCAGCTGATACAGCGGTCCCGGCCGGTCGGCGAGCCGGATGCCGGCTTCCTCCGCGTACGTGCGGCCACGCCGGTCGAGCAGCACCCGCACCACACGTCGGTCATTGCCCACCCCGTCGGGTTACCCACTTGAGGACCCGCTAGCCGTCGTGCCGCTGACCGTGGCCGGAATGCCGTCGGGGCGGGCGGGTATGCCGAGGCGTGGAGGCGGTCGATGCCGCCCCCGTACCCGGAAGGGAGACACCCGTGGTCAATCCGCAGCAGGAAGAGTTCCGCCGCAACGCCAAGGGCGCCACCAGCCAGGACAGCAAGGGGCCCACGCCGACTGGACACCCGCTCAACAGTGGGTCCTCGCGCGGGGACGCCGGTCGACCGGTGCCCAAGGGGCAGGTGTCGCCGTACGGCCCGGCCGGTGAGCCGGTGGCCGAGGACGACAGCGACACCCGCTGACCGTTGGGTTAGCGACCGCGGACTGGCGGCCGCCGCAACCTGTTCCAGGTGGCGGCGGCCGCCAGTCCGTACGCGAGGTGCGGGATGATGTCGGAGATCCAGTCGGAGCGCCTCCACGTACGCGGGTCGCTGATCCCGAGCGCTGTGATCGACCCGTCGGTCATGGTCATCACGCCCGCGCCGAGCAGGCCGGTGGCCACCGGCAACGGCTGACGTCGTCCACCGGCGTAGAGCGCGAACCCGACTCCCGCGGCGACGCCCAGGCCGTAACCGATCAGCGGCCCGAGGCCCGAGCGGCGGTTGGCCGCCCGGCCGTCGGACCCAAGGCTGACGTGCGCGATCCCGGCCAGCCGGTCGACGGTCTCCTGGGGGACGTCGCTCTCCGGACGTCCCCGTAGCGCCATGTCGAGAAAGCTGACCACGTTCAACGCGGTACTGCCGACGGCGCCAGCGATGGCGCCGTCGGCCACGTCGACAGTCCTCACTTCGGGTCGCCCGGTTCGCGCTCGCTCTTCGGGCCGTACGTCCGCTCACCGCGCACCACGCCCCGTTGACCGCGATCCTCCTGGAGGATCCGGTTCGCGACCTGGTTGGCCTTGCCGTCGGGTACTCGGCGCCCGGAGTCGTCGATCGCGTTGCGCAACCGCGCGCGCTGCTTGTCGTACGCGTTACTGCCCGGCCGTGGTCCTGGCATCTGTGCCTCCTTCGTCGGTCTGGGCACCTGGTGCTGCCCACCGTCCGCTGGGCGTACCGCGGCCGTCTACCCGTCTGGCGGCGGACCAACCCCGGCACGCTACTGGGGAGCGCGGACGACGACCACCGGGCACTGCGCGTGGTGCAGCATCGACTGGCTCACCGACCCCAGCAGCAACCCGGTCACCTCGCCGCGCCCGCGCCCACCAACGACCGCCAGTTGGGCGGAGCGGGACGCCTCGGCGAGCACAGTGCCGGGTCGGCCATGCACCACCTGGCAGGTCAACCGCAGACCCCGGTGGTCGTCGGTGAGCCTGGTCAGCCACCCGCCGAGCATCCGCTCCTGTTCGCCGCGCAGCGTCGCCTCGTCGTACACCAGGGGTTGCATGTCGCCCGGGCCGCTGCTGCCGGGGTGTCGGTAGGCGTGCACCGCCACCAGCGGCACGCCGAGCGACACGGCGGTCTCGGCGGCGAAGTCCGCCGCCCGCCGGGAGGCGTCCGAGCCGTCCACCGCGACCAGGACCGGCTCGTCAGGTCGTCGCGTTCCCCGCGCGACCAGCACCGGGCAGTCGGCGTACCCGGCGACCTGCACCGCGACCGAGCCGACCAGCAGCGCGGAGAACCCACCCAGCCCGCGATCGCCGAGCACTATGAGCGCGGCCGTGGGGGACTCGCCCACCAGCACCGCGGCTGCCTCACCGTCGATGATCTCGCCGGAGATCGACAACCCGGGCACCGTCGCCTCGGCCTCGCCCACCGCGGCCTCGACGAGTTCCTCGGCCCGGTGGCGCAGCCCACCGCCGGGCGGCGCGTCCGGGGCGGGGGAGACCGGTACGTGCAGCAGCGGCCAGATGAAGCCGTGCACGACCCGCAGCGGTCGGTGCCGGCGCGCCGCCTCGGCGGCGGCGAGGCGCACGGCGCGCAGCGCCGACTCCGAACCGTCGACGCCGACCACCACCGCCGCGTTGTTCGCCGAGTTCACCGCCCACCTCCGCTCGCGGCCAGTATCGCGGTCCAGGACGCCCTCGCGCCGCGATACCGCTGAGCGCGTCCCGGTCGGTACGCTGGCGACGACCGGGGAGGGAGCGCCGCCGATGGGTGAACCAGACCAGCCGAGCACCGCTCGCATGATCGACTTTTGGCTCGGCGGGCACCATCACTTCCCCGTGGACGTGGCCGCCGCGAGCGCGTTCGAGCAGGCGTACGGGCCGTGCGCGCCGGTGTTCCGTGAGCTGCGGGCGTTCCTGGGCCGGGCGGTGCGGGCGATGGCCGCCCACGGCGTGGACGGGTTCCTGGTGTTCGGCGCCGGGGTGCCGACGATGGGCAACGTGCACGAGGTCGCCACCGACGCGACTGTGCTCTACACCGACGTCGACCCGGTCACCATCCGACTGGGTCAGGGCATCCTCGCCGGCAGCGACCGGGCCGGCTACGGCTTCGGCGACGCGACCGACATCGGCACCATCGACCCGGCGCAGCTGCACCGCTTCGTGCCGGGCTGGGGTCGGCGGCCGGTCGGGGTGGTCTTCCTGGGGTTGGCCGCGTTCCTCGACGACGCCACACTGATCCACACCCTCGACGAGCTGTACACCGCCGCGGCGCCGGGCAGCCTGCTCGCTGTGGACTTCGACACCGAGGAACTCGCCGGCCACCCGCAGGCGCTGGCCATGATGGGTCCGCAGTTCCGGATGCGTCCACCGGCGGCGTTCGCGCCCCTGCTGGGTCGGTGGGCGCCGACGGCGGACGGGATCGTCCCGGTCGCCGAGTGGCGGCCGGACGGCCCGCCGGCACGGGTGCCCGACGCGTTCCATGGTGTGCTCGCTACCCGCGCGGCTGACTGACCGCGCCGATCATCCGTCCGGGGGCGTCCGTATGATGCTTGCCCTATAGCAAGCTTCTGGGGAGGACGACGAATGGTAGACGCGCCGGACGTGGTGTCGCGCGCGTTGCGCGAGGCTCCGCCGGACCAGTTGGCGGAGGCGGCGGACCGGGCGATCCGGTCCGCGATGGGCGCGCTGCGCACCGACGTCTTCGTCGCCGACTACCGGATCAGCGGCCTCTGGCCGGTGCTGGACCCGGACCTGCCGGCGGGCGGCTTCCTGGCCTGCCACACCATGGCGCAGCGTTGCTTCAGCAGCCAGCAACCGGTCCGCGACGGTGAAGGCCCCTGCCGGCTCTACCTGCCCTTGACGGTGTGGGGGGAACGGCTGGGTGTGCTGCTGATCGAGCTTCCGACCGCACCGAACGCGACGGTCACCGGTCGGGCGACGGACATCGCCGGCACCCTGGCCGTGGCGATGCGCGCGGCGGACCGGGAGACCGACCGTTACCGGCGGGCCCGCCGTCGGGAGCGACTGACGATGGCCGCCGAGATGCAGTGGGACCTGCTGCCCGGTCGTGGTGTGTCCCACCACGCGTTCGATCTGGCCGGCCAGCTCGAACCGGCGTACACCGTCGGCGGCGACCACTTCGACTGGTCGTTGGACGGCGAACGTCTCACCGTGACAGTGCTCAACGGCGAGGGCAGTGGGCTGGCGGCGTCCCTGTTGACCGCCGTCACCGTCAACGCGATGCGCAACGCGCGTCGCTCCGGTGGCGGTCTGGTGGAGCAGGCCGAGCTGGCCTCGGACACGGTCTTCTACCAACACCGGGGCGCCCGGTACGTGGCCACCCTGCTGCTGGAGGTGGACACCAGCCTCGGCATGGTGCGGGCGGTCGACGCGGGCTCTCCCCATCTGTTGCGGATGCGCGGGTCCACTGTCGAGCCGATGAAGCTGGATCAGCAGCTGCCGCTGGGCATGTTCGCCGAGACCCGCTACGAGCTTCAGGAGGTGCAACTCGCCCCGGGTGACCGGCTCTTCGTGGTCAGTGACGGGGTGTGGGCCGCCGAGCCGCCGGGTCAGGAGCCGTACGGGCAGCGGATGATGGCTCGGTCCATGCGCGCCACGCGCCTGCAGCCGCCGGCCGAGGCGGTTGGTACGGTGATGCGCGAACTGCACGCCTATCACGCGGATTCCGATCTGCACGACGACGCCGTCGTGGTCTGTCTGGACTGGCACGGTCCGCGCGAACGGGGCACGGGGTGAGGTTTGCCGCCGCGTTGCCGGGCGGGCACCAGCGCGACGACGGCAGGGGACATCAGGTGGAGCGACCTGCGGATCTCGCCGCGGCGATCGACGCGGCCGCCGGGACGCTGATCGCCGTGCTGGAGTCGGCCGCGTCGCGGCATCAGGTGCCGCCCACCCAGCTGAGGGTGCTCACGCTGATCTGCGGTCGTCCGGAGACGAACGTCAACGGGTTGGCGGAGCTACTGGACGTGGGGCCCTCGTCGGCGAGCCGCCTGTGTGACCGGTTGGAGGCGACCGGGCTGTTGCGTCGGGTGGCCGATCCGCGTGACCGGCGTGAGGTGCGGTTGGTGCCGACCGCCGCGGCGCTGACCCTGTTGGGGGAGTTGGCCGAGCGGCGGCAGCGCGCGGTGCAGGCGGTGTTGGACCGAATGCCGGCGCGGAAGCAGCACGAGCTGTTGTTGGCGCTGGCCGGGTTCGCTCGGGCGGCGACCTCGGCGCCCGAGCAGCACATCGATCCCGCGGTCCAGACGGCCTGAGCGTCGCCCCCTCTTCCACCAGTATCCTAGGACGCTTTACGCGTGGTGATCCACGCCACAGTGCGGCACAGCCGCGCCGACAGCCCGCAGCGGCGCCCGGCCACGGAGAGGGAGCCCGATATAGTGGCAGCGCACCTACCCGGCCCGCGATCATCGAGATCGCGGGCCGCATCAGGGGAGGGGGCCCCGCCCGGGGCCGCAGGGGAGAGCCGGCGCTGGTCGGCCCGACAGCGCGTACGACCCTCAGCCGCGCCCGCCGCCGGCCGGGGGCCCGCGTGCCGTGGAGGAGGATCGGTGTCGCGTCGGCAGGCTCGGGCAGAGCAACCGCGGGACACCGGTGACGAGACTCCCGGCAACCAGGTGCTCACCCTGCCCAACCTGATCAGCTTCGGCCGGCTGCTGGGCGTGCCGCTCTTCCTCTACCTGTTCCTGGTGGCGCGGGCCGACGTGGCGGCGGTCGTGGTGCTGGCCATCGGCGGCACCACCGACTGGGTCGATGGCTGGATCGCCCGCCGCCTGCACCAGGTCAGCCGCCTGGGCGAGCTGCTCGACCCGCTCGCCGACCGGCTCTACATCCTCGCCACCCTGGTCGCCTTCACCGCGCGGGAGGTGGTGCCGTGGCAGTTCACCGCGGCGCTGCTGGCCCGTGAGGTCCTCCTGCTGGCCTCGCTGGCGGTGCTGCGTCGCTACGGGTACGGGCCGCCGCCGGTGCACTACGTGGGCAAGACCGCCACGTTCCTGCTGCTCGCGGCGTTCCCGGTGCTGTTGTTGGCGAGCGCGGCGAGCGACGTGGCGACGGCGGCGAGCGCCATCGGTTGGGCGTTGGCCTGGTGGGGGCTGGTGCTGTACTGGGTGGCCGGCGGGATGTACGTCGTGCAGGCGGCTCGGCTGGTGCGCGCGGCGCGGGGCCCGGGAGCGGCGGCGTGAGCGCGCCTCGGCTGGGAAAGCCCGGCCAGGACCGGGTGTACGCGCCGGATTTCCTCACCGAGCTGTTTCGCAACCCGCTGGATCCGGGGTACGCGGATGCGGCTGCCGCCCGTCGACGCTCGGTGGGGTCGGCTCCGGCGCGCGGGTGGCGGGCCTTGCCGGCCCGGTCGGTGAGCCTGGTCGTGGTGGTGATGCTCGGTTTCCTGTTCGCTGTCGCGTACCGGCAGACGATGGCGGACGAGCCGGGGCGGAGCCAGGCCCGTTCGGGTCTGGTGGCGCAGATCAAGGAGCGGGAGAGCCAGACCGATCGGTTGTCCACGCAGGCGGACCAGCTGCGCGAGGAGGTCAGTCGGCAGCGGGACGCGGCGTTGAGCGGGTCGGCCGCCGCCCGGTTGCGCAACCTGGAGGCGAGCACCGGGCTGGGTCGGGTGCGCGGTGATGGTGTGGTGGTGCGGTTGGCGGATGCGCCGGACAAGGCGGATGCGGTCACCGGTGCCGGCGCTGGGCCGCCGCGGGTGCTCTACAGCGACCTGCAGGGTGTGGCGAACGCGTTGTGGAGTGCTGGCGCGGAGGCGATCGCCATCAACGGGCAGCGGTTGACGTCGACGTCGACGATCCGGTCGGCGGGTGAGGCGATGCTGGTGGATTTCCGGCCGGTGACCGGACCGTACGAGGTGTCGGCGATCGGGCCGGGTTCGATGCGGCGCAAGTTCGAGGACAGCCGCAACGCGGCGCTGATGCGGAAGGTCGCGCAGGGGACGGGGTTGTCGTTCGGTGTGCGGGAGGCGGATGACCTCACCCTGCCGGCGGCGCCGGAGCCGCAGCTACGCTACGCCAAGCCGTCGGTCAGTCCGAGCCCTTCCGCGTCGGGTGTCCGTTCCGGCAGTCCCGGGTCGTCCGGTCCGGGGACGACTGTGAGCCCCTCCGGAGGTGGCCGATGATCGCGGTGTTGGCGTTGCTCGCCGGTGTGGTGCTGGGCGTGTGGCTTGATCCCACGGTGCCGGCGGCGTTGCAGCCGTACCTGCCGATCGCGGTGGTGGCCGCGTTGGACGCGGTGTTCGGTGGGGTGCGGGCGCGGTTGGACCGCATCTTCGACGACAAGCAGTTCGTGGTGTCGTTCATTTCCAACGTGCTGGTGGCTGGTCTGATCGTGTATCTGGGTGACCAGTTGGGGGTGGGTGGGCAGTTGTCCACGGGTGTGGTCGTTGTGTTGGGTGTGCGTATCTTCGGCAACGTGGCGGCGATCCGTCGGCACCTGTTCCGGGCGTAGGTTGGGTTGCGATGAGTGACGAGCAGACCGACACGGGGACCGGGTGGCCGCAGCCGGCGGGTCCGGTGCGGCCGGGTGGGCCGGCGGGTGAGCCGGATCCGCGGCCGGATGCGCCGGATCCGGATGAGTTGAGTCCGTTGGCGCCGCAGGGGCCGGCGCAGCCGTCGGATGACGAGCCGGCGGCCGAGCCGGTGGCGGCGCCGGGTGTGGAGCCGGTCGACGATGGTGCGACGGTGGACCTGAACGCGGTGTCGCGGTCGGGGGAGCGGCCGGTCGCGGGTTCTGACGGGTTGGCGGAGCCGGTGCAGGAGTCGGCGGCGCCGGTGGTGGCTGGTCGGTCCCGGTGGAGTGCGGCCGGGGTGATGATCGCCGCGCTGTTGGCGTTGCTGGGGTTCACGTTGGTCGTGCAGTTGAAGACGACGTCGACGGATCCGACGCTGGGGGCGACCCGGCAGGAGGACCTGGTCCGGATCCTGTCGGATCTGGATGCGCGGGAGAACCGCCTGCAGCAGGACATCCGGGCTCTGGAGGACAGTCAGCGGCAGTTGCGTTCGGGTGAGCAGGGTCGTCAGGCGGCGTTGGACGAGGCGACGCGGCGGGCGGACGAGTTGGGCATCCTGGCGGGGACGTTGCCGGCGGTGGGTCCCGGGTTGACTGTGCAGTTCGAGGCGGGTGTGGAGGCGATCTCGGCGAACCGGGTGTTGGACGCGGTGCAGGAGCTGCGTGGTGCGGGCGCCGAGGCGATGCAGATTTCCGGTGGGGATCGGGCGACGGTGCGGATCATCGCGTCGACGTACTTCCTCGATGACAACGGGTCGTTGATGGTGGAGGGGCGTCGGTTGTCGGGGCCGTACACGATCACGGTGATCGGTGATCCGGCGACGATGCGTACGGCGTTGAACATTCCTGGTGGGGTGGTGGCGTCGGTCCGGGGTGCCGGCGGTAACGTGACGTTTGGGGAGCGTGAGGTTGCCGAGGTTTCGGCGCTGCACGTGCCGATCAAGTTGGAACACGCCCGTCCGGTCTCCTGACCGGCGCGGCCGCGCCGGACCCGGGTGGTCCGGGGCACCGATGGATGAAGGACGCGTCTGGTGATTCCCGAGGATCTGCGATACACCGCTGAGCATGAGTGGGTGGCGGGTGACGGCACGGCTTCGGTCCGGGTCGGCATCACCCACTTCGCGCAGGACGCGCTCGGTGACATCGTGTACGTGCAGTTGCCCGAGGCGGGTGCGGTGGTCGCGGCCGGTGACTCGTTGGGTGAGATCGAGTCGACCAAGAGTGTGTCGGAGATCTACGCGCCGGTGGCCGGTACGGTGGCGGCGCGCAACGACGCGTTGGCTGACACTCCTGAGCTGATCAATACTGATCCGTACGGTGAGGGTTGGTTGGTGGAGATCACGCCGAATGATCCGACTGCGACTGATGGGTTGCTGACGGCGGCCGCGTATCAGAAGATCACCGAAGGCTGAGTGTGCTTGATCCGGTGCGTGGGATGTCTGCGCGCGTCCGGTTGCCCTGCATTTCGGCGCTGGCTAGGCTCGCCCAGTCGACCGAGAACCCAATAGTTGAGCGTTGCGGAATTGCCTTCCCGGGCACGGGGAGCCAGCCGCCGGGTGTTCAAGTGCCCGGCGGCCAGACCCGCCATTACCCGACGCCGACCGAACAGATCCGTGAGGTGGTCCCATGACGCGGCCAGACGACGAGTTCCCCCCACTCGACGTCACTTCGACGCTCAATCTCGGTTCGCTCGACGAAGTGCTGGAGGGGCCGGATACCGATGTGGTGCCGAGCCGGATGTCCGGTTCGTTGCCGCCGGGTATGGCGCTGCTGGTGGTTCGTCGAGGTCCGAATGCGGGTGCCCGGTTCTTGTTGGACCACGATGTGACGACCAGTGGCCGGCACCCGGACAGTGACATCTTCCTGGATGACGTGACGGTGTCGCGTCGGCATGCGGAGTTCCACCGTGATGGTGGGACGTTCACGGTGCGGGACGTGGGCAGCCTGAATGGCACGTACGTCAATCGTGAGCGGGTTGAGGCGGCCACGTTGAGCAATGGTGACGAGGTCCAGATCGGTAAGTTCCGGGTGGTGTTCATCGCCGGTCCGCGCCCGGAGGAGGAGGCCGGCCGGGGGTGAACGAGCCTGCGGCCTCCATGTCACCCGGGGCGGCTCGGTCTGAGCCGCTGATGAGCATCGGTGAGGTGCTTGGGCAGTTGCGGGTGGATTTTCCGGATACCACGATTTCGAAGCTGCGGTTTCTTGAGGCCGAGGGTTTGGTCGAGCCGCAGCGGACGGCGGCGGGTTACCGGAAGTACAGCTGGGACGATGTGGCGCGGTTGCGGTTCGTGTTGACCGCGCAGCGGGACAAGTACCTGCCGTTGCGGGTGATCCGGGAGCAGTTGGCCCAGTGGGATTCGTCCGGTGAGCAGCCGGGGCGGTCGCGGCCGGCGTTGGTGGCGGTTGGTCCCGATGGTGCGGTGCCGGGTCGTGAGTTGGCGGAGCCGGCCGAGTCGTCGCAGGTGCGGCTCGGCCGGGCGGATCTGGTGGCGCGCAGTGGGGTTGACGAGTCGACGTTGGTGGAGTTGGAGCGGCTCGGTGTGCTGGTGTCGGATCCGCCGGGTTGGTATGACGCGGATGCTCTGATCATCGCGTCGGCGGTGGCGGGGTTGGCGGCGTACGGGTTGGAGCCGCGGCACCTGCGGGGTTATCGGACGGCGGCGGACCGGGAGGTCGGTTTGTTCGCGCAGTTGGTGGCCCCGTTGGCGCGGCAGAGTGATCCGGCGGCGCGGGCGCGGGCGGCGGAGACGGCGCGGGAGTTGGTGGCGTTGTCGGAGCAGTTGCACGCGGCGTTGGTGCGGGTGGGGCTGCGGTCGACGTTGGGTCGGTGAGGGTGCCCGGTGGGTGGCGGCTGAGCGGAAAGATCTCTTCCGGGAAGCGTGCCGTAGGCTTGCCGGGGTAACCCCTTTTCGGCGCGGGCGTGGTGCTGTAGCGCATGGGACGGCCGTGTTGCGGTCCGTGTACCGTGCAGGGAAGGGCGCGGTGCGGCGTAGGTGACAACGACACGGAGGCGGCGGTGCGCGAGCTGAGCGTGGTCGGAGTTCGGGTGGAGCTGCCCAGCAACCAGCCGATCGTCCTGCTCAGGGAGGTCGAGGGGGACCGGTATCTGCCGATCTGGATCGGCGCGGTCGAGGCGACGGCTATCGCTTATGAGCAGCAGGGGGTCAAGCCGGCCCGGCCGTTGACGCATGATCTTCTGCGGGATGTGTTGGCGGCGTTGAAGGCGCCCTTGCAGGCGGTGGAGATCACCGAGCTGAAGGAGAACGTCTTCTACGCGGATCTGTTGATCGGTGATGGGGTGCGGGTGTCGGCGCGGCCGAGCGATTCGATCGCGTTGGCGTTGCGGGTTGGTGCGCCGATTCGTTGTGCGGAGCAGGTCCTCAGCGAGGCGGGGATCGTTATCCCTGATGAGCAGGAGGACGAGGTGGAGAAGTTCCGCGAGTTCCTGGAGCAGGTGCGTCCGGAGGATTTCGCGGGCTGAGGTGTGCCTGGGCTCGGTTGGTGATCTTTCTCGGTGGCTGCGCGGCGTGTCGCGTCGGTTCCTCCGTGGTAACCCCTGACGGTGGCGATAGGGTTTCCATGTCGAGGGGTGCGCGTCCCGGAAACGATGCGTCGCCACACTGACGGGGAGGTTGTCCGGATGCACGAGCCGCGGGATTCCGATCCGGGTGCAGAGTTCGACGAGTCGGGTGCCTCGTCGCCAGGTGTGGCGGCTGAGGGTGACGGTTCGGTTGGCTACCGGGGTGTGACGGCCTGCCACGCGGTGGGCATCAGTTACCGGCAGTTGGATTACTGGGCGCGGACGACGCTTGTGGTGCCGAGCGTTCGTGACGCTTCGGGTTCGGGGACGCAGCGGTTGTATTCGTTCCGGGACCTGGTGGTGTTGAAGGTCGTGAAGCGGTTGTTGGATGCGGGGGTGTCCCTGCAGAACATCCGTAAGGCGATCGAGGCGTTGCGGTCGCGTGGTGTGGAGGATCTGGCGGGGATCACCTTGATCTCGGATGGGACGACGGTGTACGAGTGCCGGTCTCCGGAGGAGGTGGTCGACCTGTTGCAGGGTGGCCAGGGGGTCTTCGGGATCGCGATCGGTGGGGCTTTCAAGGAGATCCAGGGGTCGTTGTCGCATCTGCCGGCGGAGCCGGCGACGAGTGGCCCGGTGGAGCCGTCGGTGGTGTCGGGCCCGGATCCGGTGGGTGACGAGTTGGCGGCGCGGCGAGCGCGTCGGCGCGCCGGCTGACGGTTCGGTCTTTCGGTTTTTTTCCGGTTGTTTTCTCGCGACCGTCGGTGACGGTGGCGGGGGTCTGTCGGCCGTGTCGGTCCATTGTGGATACCGTGGGTGTCGTGTCGGTGGCCCATTGTGGAGATACCCATCGGTAGCGGTGACGCACCGTGTCGGCGTGTTGTCGGGAATCCGATAAGGGGGCGCTGACCGGGGGCGGTTGACACGCTATGGTCCCTCACGGTTCTGGACCCTTCACCCCCCGGAAGGAACGACCGTGACGGTTACGGAAGAGACTGCTCCCGCCTCGCACTACGACCGCATTGGCGGTGCCAGTTCGGTCAAGGCGGCGGTTGAGCTGTTCTATGACAAGGTGCTCGCGGACCCGGAGTTGGCGGGCTATTTCGCCGGCGTGGACATGGCGGGTCAGCGGCGGCATCTGGCGTTGATGTTGACGGTGGTGCTGGGTGGCCCGAACGAGTACACGGGTCGTGGGTTGGCCGAGGCGCACCAGCCGTTGAACATCACTGTGGGGCACTTCGCGAAGGTGGGCGAGCACCTGACGGTGACGCTGACCGAGCTGGGGGTGCCGGCGGACATCATCGCCGAGGTGCAGACAGTGTTGGGGCAGGTGCAGGACCAGGTGGTGGCTGCCGGGAACAGGTCGGGCGTCTGAGCGTGGACGCGGCTCGCCTCAAGCAGAGCTGGTCGGTGGTCGCCGGTCACGGCGACCAGGTGCCGCTCTACTTCTACTCGACGTTGTTCCTCGCCCATCCCGAGACGCGGCAGATGTTCCCCACGAACATGGCTGGTCAGCGGGACCGCCTCGTGACCGCGTTGGGTCACATCGTGTCCAACGTGGACCAGGTGGATCGGCTGGTGGGTTTCCTGCAGGATCTCGGCGCGGATCACCGCAAGTTCGCGGTCCGCGCGGAGCACTATCCGGCGGTCGGTGAGGCGCTGGTGGCGACGTTGCAGCATTTCCTCGCCGAGCAGTGGACCGACGAGTTGGCTGCGGACTGGACGGCCGCGTACGGGTTGGTCGCCCAGGTGATGATGGAGGCCGCGCAGGCCGCTGAGTCGGTCAATCCGCCGTGGTGGGTGGCGGAGATCGTGGCGCATGAGCGGCGGGCGTTCGACGTGGCGGTGGTGACGGTGCGTCCGCAGTATCTGTTGCCGTTCACGCCGGGTCAGTCGATCGGGGTGTCGCACCCGTCGGTGCGGTCGTGGCGGTACTACTCGCCGGCGAACGCGCCGCGGGCGGACGGCACGTTGGAGTTGCATGTGCGGGCCGCGCCGGGTGGCGCGGTGTCGTCGCGGCTGGTGTACGGGTCGGCGGTGGGGGATCGGATCCACCTGGCGGCGCCGGTGGGGGACCGGTTGGGGTTGTGGTCGGCGGGCTCCAGTGACCTGTTGCTGGTGGTGTCGGGTACCGGCTGGGCGCCGGTGAAGGCGTTGGTGGAGCAGGTGGCCGCGGAGGGTTCTCGTCGGCGGGTGGACCTGTACGTGGGGGCCCGGTCCCGTAGCGAGTTCTACGACAGCGATGCGATCGACAAGTTGGCGTCGTCGTGTCCGTGGTTGACGGTGACGTACGTGGTCGGTGCCGACGTGCACCGGCCGGGGGAGTTCGTGCAGGCGGTGGACCGGGCGTTGGCCGACGGTGACTGGCGGTCCCGGCACGTGTTCGTGTGTGGGTCGGACGAGATGGTGTCGCACGCGGTGCGGACGTTGGTGCAGGCGGGTTACCACGAGGGTCAGGTGCACCACGAGGGCCTGGGCGCGCAGTGGTACGGCCCGGCGTGGCGGACGGCGGTGCAGCAGTCGGCTGCGGGTGACACCTCGGGAGGTGGGCACAGGTGAGTGCGACGCCGATCAGTCGGTATGACGGGATGCAGGTTTCCGGCGGTGTGCAGGTGCGGATGACCGCCGATCGGGTTCGGCGGTGGGAGTTCGGTGCGGCGTCGTTCGCGCGGCGTGGTTACGACAACGCTGACGTGGACCGGTTCCGGGTGCAGGTTGCTGACGAGTTGGACCTGTTGGCGACGCAGATCGCGACGTTGCGGGCGGAGAACGAGCGGCTGACCGACCGGGTGGAGTTGCACCGGCACGGGGTGATTCCGAGTACGGGGGCGGCGGCGAAGGTCCCGGCGGCGCGGGAGGTGAATCTGCTGTCGGCGGCGCAGCGGGAGGCCGAGCAGATCATCGCGCAGGCCCATGACTATGCGCGTCGGGTCGCCGAGTACGCCCGGGTGCAGTACGAGAGTTACCTGCACGCGGCGGAGGCGGAGGCGAAACAGGAGGCGGAGCGGGCGGTGGCGGAGTACCGCAGCGCGGCGGGGTCGAGCTTCGACGACACGGTGGCGACCCGGGAGGCGTTGCGGATCTTCGGCGAGATGATGGTGTCGCACATGCAGGCGGCGGCGCGGCATCTCGACGACGGCAGTGAGCAGTTGGCGCGCACGATGGATCGGATCGCGGCGGAGACGCCGGGGGCGCCGTTCGTGGGTGGCGTGGTGGGTCAGTCGGCGTTGCCTCGGCATCAGCAGCGCTGAGTCGCCGGGTGGGGTGCGCTGACGTGGACCCCACCCGGCGCGTTGGCGGCGGTGGCATAGTCGAAGGGGTCAGGCGGGGCTGACCCGTGGCCCGCCCCTGGGAGAGGCGCCGTCGTGTCGGTATCACCGTCCCCATCCGGCGGGTCAGCGGATCCGCTGGCCGCGTTGGAGGCGTCGGCGTGGGCGCTGGCGGCCGCGGTCGGCACCATGAGTGACGCCCTGTCGGCTCCGCTGTCCGAGGTCCTCGCGGCGTCGCCGCATCGCAGCGCGGTGCTGGAGGCCGCCGGTCTGTTGTCCTGGGACGGCGGGACGCCGGTCGCGCATCCGTCGCTGGTGCCTGCCGACGGGCCGACGGGGCGCAGCGCGGTGCAGGCGCGGTTGAGTTCGCTGCGGCAGGCGGTCGCCGCGGCGGCGCAGGAGCCCTCCGGTGGGGGTGGGGTCGGCTGGGCGCAGGTGGACGACGAGGTGTTGTTGCATCAGGGTCGGGCGTCGGCGGCGACCGGTCGGGCGTTGGCGACCCGGGTGGTGCCCGAGTTGGCGGGGCTGGCGGAGCGCTTGGACGCGGCGGACGCCCGGGTGCTGGACGTGGGCACTGGTGTGGCGGGGTTGGCTGTCGCCCTGGCCCGCGCGTTGCCCCGGGTGTCGGTGGTGGGTATCGACGTCCTGCAACGCGCGTTGGACCTCGCGGTCGGGGAGTTGGCCGAGGCCCGCGATGTCGCGGATCGGATCACGCTGCGCCTTCAGGACGTCGCGGAGGTGGCCGAGCCGGGCGGGTACGACCTGGTCTGGGTGCCGGCGCCGTTTCTTCCCCAGCAGACGTTGGCGCTCGCGCTGCCCCGGTTGGTGCAGGCGCTGCGACCTGGTGGTTGGCTGGTGGCTGGCACCAATCCGCCGGCGGGGGATCCGTTGCGGGCGGCCGTCGACCGGTGGAACGCCGTGCGCAACGGCGGCAACGCCTTCGACGCCGACCGGATGGCGGAGGTGCTGGCGGGGGCCGGGTTGGGTGACGTTCGGCGTTTTCCGACAGTCCCGGGCGGGCCGGTGTTGGTGGCCGCGCACCGCCCGGGCGGTTGAGGGCGACCGGCGGTGCGGCGGGTGGTCAGCTGAGCCGTTGTTCGAGGTGGAAGGTGACCTCGGTGCCGGCGGCGCTCTTACCGATGGTCTTGCACAGGGCGGCGCGGATGGGCAGCCAGTGAGGGCCGGCGCCGGAGGGCATGAGGGTGGCGTTGAACGGGTGCCCGTCGATGGTGCCGGTGACCTTGACGGCGCGTCGGGTGCCGAGCAGGTCCGCGGAGTCGGGCACTGTCACGTAGGTGGCGAACGCGCCGTCTTTCTCGATGGGTGCGGTGAAGCGGTAGTCCAGTGGTTGCGGGTCCATGGGTTCTCTCCTCGGCGCGGCGGGTCGGTCAGCGGGCGGCGGCGCGGATGGCCTCGGCGATCGGGGTGGGCCCGTCGACGAGCTCCAGTGTCGCGCCGGTGGTGCGCGGCTCGTCGAGCAGCGCGGCGAGGACGTGGGCGACGTCGGTGCGGCTGATCGCGCCACTGCCGCCGTGGGGGGTGAGGGTGACCCGCCCGGTGGGTGGGTCGTCGGTGAGCCGGCCGGGTCGCAGCACCGTCCAGGCCAGGTCGCGGCCGCGCAGGTCGTCCTCGGCGGCGCGTTTGGCGCGCAGGTACGCCGCCCACACGTCGTCGGTGCCGGGGGCGGGTGGTGTGTCCACGCCCATGGAAGAGACGAGCAGGTAGCGGTGGACGCCGGCGCGGGTGGCGGCGTCGGCGAGCAGCGCGGCGGCGGCCCGGTCGACGCTGTCCTTGCGGGCGGCGCCGCTGCCGGGGCCGGCGCCCGCGGCGAAGACCACCGCGTCGGCGCCGTGCAGGTGTTCGGCCACCTGTTCTGGCGGGGTGTGTTCCAGGTCGCAGACGACGGGGGTGGCGCCGGCGGCGCGCAGCGTCGCGGTCTGCTCGGGGTTGCGGATGAGGCCGACGGCGGTGTCGCCGCGCCCGACGAGGTGGCGTTGCAACAGTAGGGCGATCTTGCCGTGGCCTCCGGCGATGACGACGCGCATGCGCCCAACCTACCGGCGCCGTGGGTGCGGGCGGCGTCACCGGCTTGACCTTGACCTTCGGGTAACCCTGAGCCTGGTGGGTGCCGGTCGCCGTGACCGGCGCGAGGAGGAGGTCGACGTGGGGCTGATGACCATCGGGGCGTTCGCCCGGGCGGCGAGGCTGACGCCGAAGGCGTTGCGCCTGTACGACCAGGTGGGGCTGCTGGTGCCGGCCGCTGTCGATCCGGAGTCCGGTTACCGGCTGTACGACCCGGTTCAGCTGCCGGTGGCGCGGCTGGTCGCCCAGTTGCGTCGGCTCGGTATGCCGCTGGCGACGATCCGGGTCGTGTGCGGCCTGGAGCCGGCGGCGGCGGCTGAGGCGGTCACCGCGTACTGGCGGCAGGTCAGCGCCGACACCGCGGCCCGCGCCCGGCTCGCCACCCTCCTCGTGGACCACCTGTCTGAAGGGGGCGCCACCATGTCTGACCCGAATCCCACAGTTGTCGTCCGCTGCGCCGCCGGTGGGGACACCGGCCTGGTGCGCGACAGCAACGAGGACACCGCGTACGCCGACGAGCGGTTGCTCGCCGTGGCCGACGGTATGCGGGGGCCCGGCGGCGCGGCCGCCAGCGCCGCCGCCGTTGACGCCCTGAAGCCGTTGGCGTTCGCCGACGTGCCGGCGGCCGACCTGCTGACGATGTTGGCGGGCGCGGTGAGCGACGCCGACCGCGCCGTGCACGCGTTGGCCACCGACACCGACCAGCCGGTCACCACGTTGACCGCGCTGCTGCTCAGCGGGTCCCGGCTGGCGTTGGTGCACGTCGGCGACACCCGGGCCTACCTGCTGCGCGGCGGTGAGCTGTCGCTGCTCACGCAGGACCACACGTGGGTGCAGGCCCAGGTCGATCAGGGCCGGCTCGACCGGGACCAGGCCGCGACGCATCCGCAGCGCGCGGTGCTGGTGCGTGCCCTCGGTGGCGGCCGGCAGGTCGAGGCGGACCTGGCGCTGCGGACCGCGTTGCCGGGTGACCGGTACCTGTTGTGCTCCGACGGGCTGTCCGCGGTCGTCGGCCGGGCCGAGTTGGGGTCGGCGTTGGCCGTGACGGACGATCCCGGGGACACGGTGCGGGCGCTGATCGATCTGGCGCGGGCCGAGGGCGCGCCGGACAACATCGCCTGCGTCGTCGCCGACGTCGTCGCGGTATAACCGTCGGCGGGGCCCCGCGCCGGGTGGGGCCGCCCACCCGGGGCGGGGCTCGGCGTTGGCGAGCCGGTTGAGGCAGCATGGAGAGGTGATGGAGAGCTTCGACGCGTTGGCCTCACTGGTAGCCGGTGGTGGGGTGGTGGTGCTCAGCGGCGCCGGCCTGTCCACCGAGTCGGGTATTCCGGACTACCGGGGGCCCAGCGGGGTGGCGCGGCGGCACACGCCGATGACCTTCCAGGCGTTCACCAGTGATCCCCTGGCCCGGCGGCGCTACTGGGCGCGCAGTCACCTGGGCTGGCGGTTGATCGCGGGCGCGGCGCCCAACGCCGGGCACCGTGCGGTGGCCGGGCTGCAACACGCCGGGCTGGTCGACACGGTGATCACCCAGAACGTCGACGGTCTGCACGGTGCGGCCGGTAGCCCGTCGGTGATCGAGCTGCACGGCCGCCTCGATGAGGTGACCTGTCTGGACTGCGGCAACCTGACCTCCCGGGAGGAGCTTCACCGGCGGCTGCGCGAGGCCAACCCGGAGTTCGTGGCCCGCGTCGCCGCGATCAACCCGGACGGTGATGTTGATCTCCCTGATGAGCAGGTGGCGGCGTTCCGGCCGGTGGACTGCGGGATCTGCGGCACCGGGATGCTGAAACCGGACGTGGTGTTCTTCGGTGAGACGGTGCCGGCGCAGCGGGTGGCGCGGTGTTTCGCGGCCGTGGAGCAGGCCCGCTCGTTGCTGGTGCTCGGGTCGTCGTTGACGGTGATGTCGGGGCGCCGGTTCGTGATTCGGGCCGCGAAACGGGGCATCCCGGTCGCGATCGTCAACCAGGGGGCGACCCGGGGTGACGGCCACGCCACAGTGTGCGTCGACGCGCCGCTGGGCGCGGTGCTGCCGCAGCTCGCCGCGCGGGTCGCCACTGGAGCCCCACTCAAGGTGTGACGGTGGGGCCCTGGGGGCCCGGGGGTAGGACATCCGCCGGAAACACCGACGCTGGTAGCGTTGAGCGCGCCGGTAACACCCACGTGGGAGAGACCGCCCGACAGCACGCAGGGCGGCGCCGAAGGGGCAAATCCTCCCCGGAACCTCTCAGGCAAAAGGACCTCGTGGGCAGGCACTGTGGAGCGCCCCTGTGGGTGCGACAGAGGGGGAGGCCGACACGTCGACCTCGCCCCGGGAGTGCCCCCTATGACCGTAGAGCAGTTCGCCACCCGTCACATCGGTCCCGGCCCCGACGATGAGCGTCGGATGCTGGAGGTCGTCGGGCACGACTCGATCGACGAGCTGATGGACGCCGCGATCCCCGAGGTGATCCGCTGGCACGGCACCCTCGACCTGCCCGACCCGGCCACCGAGGCCGAGACGATCGCCGAGCTGCGGGCCCTCGCGGCGCGTAACACCGTCGCCGTCTCCATGATCGGGTTGGGGTACCACGGCACGCACACCCCGGCCGTGATCCGCCGCAACGTGCTGGAGGACCCGGCCTGGTACACGGCGTACACGCCGTATCAGCCGGAGATCAGCCAGGGCCGCCTCGAGGCGCTGCTGAACTTCCAGACCATGGTCACCGACCTGACCGGGTTGGCCACCGCGAACGCCTCCATGCTCGACGAGGGCACCGCGGCGGCGGAGGCGATGACCCTGGCGCGGCGGGCCTCCAAGAGCAAGAGTCGGGTGTACGTCGTCGACGCCGACGCGTTGCCGCAGACCATCGCCGTGATCACCAGCCGGGCCGAGCCGCTCGGCATCGACGTGCGGGTCCTCGACGTGCAGCGCGACGAGGTGCCGGCGGAGTTCTTCGGCCTGCACCTGCAGTACCCGGGGGCGTCCGGGGCGGTGCGCGACCACGCCGGCCTCGTGGAGGCGGCGCACGCCGTCGGCGCCCTCGTGACCGTCGCGGCGGACCTGCTGGCGTTGACGCTGCTGCGCGCCCCGGGGCAGATCGGCGCGGACATCGCCGCCGGCACCACCCAGCGTTTCGGCGTACCGATGGGCTTCGGTGGGCCGCACGCCGGTTACCTGGCGGTGCGCTCGGGCCTGGAGCGGATGCTGCCCGGGCGCCTGGTCGGGGTGTCGCGCGACGCGGACGGCAACCCGGCCTACCGGTTGGCGTTGCAGACCCGTGAGCAGCACATCCGGCGGGAGAAGGCGACCAGCAACATCTGCACCGCGCAGGTGCTGCTCGCGGTGATGGCCGGCATGTACGCCGTGTACCACGGCCCCGACGGGCTGCGGGACATCGCGACGCGTACCCATGCGATGGCGGCCCGGCTCGCGGCCGGGTTGCGCGCCGGTGGGGTGGACGTCGCGGACGTCGCGTTCTTCGACACCGTCACCGCGACCGTGCCGGGCGCGGCTGCCGAGGTGGTCGCGGCCGCCGCGCAGCGGGGTGTCAACCTGCGGCTGGTCGACGCCGACCGGGTGGGGGTGTCCTGCGACGAGACCACTACCGACGCGCACCTGGCGCAGGTGTGGGAGGCGTTCGGGGTGCCCGCGTTCGACGGCGACGCGGACGCGGCCCTGCCTGTCGACCTGCGGCGCGGCAGCGACTTCCTCACCCACCCGGTGTTCCGCAGCCACCACTCGGAGACGGCGATGCTGCGCTACCTGCGGCGGTTGTCGGACTTCGACTACGCCCTGGACCGGGGCATGATCCCGCTCGGGTCATGCACGATGAAGCTGAACGCGACGACCGAGATGGAGCCGGTCAGCTGGGCGGAATTCGCGAACATCCACCCGTTCGCGCCGGACGCGCAGACCGCCGGGTACCGGGAGATGATCGGTCAGCTGGAGTCGTGGCTGGCCGAGGTGACCGGCTACGACGCGGTGAGCGTGCAGCCCAACGCCGGTTCGCAGGGTGAGCTGGCCGGGTTGCTGGCGATCCGCTCGTACCACGCGTCGCGGGGTGAGACGCACCGCGACGTGTGCCTGATCCCGTCGTCGGCGCACGGCACGAACGCGGCGTCGGCGGTGATGGCCGGCATGCGGGTCGTCGTGGTGGCCTGCGACGACGACGGCAACGTCGACCTCGTCGACCTGGACGCGAAGATCGAGAAGCACCGCGACGCGCTCGCTGCGATCATGGTGACGTACCCGTCCACGCACGGCGTGTACGAGACGGGCATCGCGTCGCTGTGCGCGAAGGTCCACGACGCCGGCGGTCAGGTGTACGTCGACGGGGCGAACCTCAACGCCCTGGTCGGGTTCGCCAAGCCCGGCAAGTTTGGCGCGGACGTGTCGCACCTGAACCTGCACAAGACGTTCTGCATCCCGCACGGCGGCGGTGGCCCCGGGGTGGGCCCGGTGGCGGTCCGCGCGCACCTGGCCCCGTTCCTGCCCGGTGACCCGCTGGGCGCCCACGTCGACGCCACGCCGGCGATCTCGGCGGCGAAGTACGGGTCGGCGGGGATCCTGCCGATCCCGTGGGCGTACCTGCGGATGATGGGCGCCGAGGGCCTGACCCGGGCCACCGGTGTGGCGGTCCTCGCGGCGAACTACGTGGCGGCGCGGCTGCGGGGGCACTTCCCGGTGCTGTACGCCGGCAACAAGGGCCTGGTGGCCCACGAGTGCATCCTCGACCTGCGGCCGTTGACGAAGGCGACCGGGGTGAGCGTCGACGACGTGGCGAAGCGGCTGATCGACTACGGCTTCCACGCGCCCACGATGTCGTTCCCGGTGGCGGGGACGCTGATGGTGGAGCCGACCGAGAGCGAGGACCTGGCCGAGCTGGACCGGTTCTGCGACGCGATGATCGCGATCCGCGCGGAGATCGAGCAGGTGGGTTCCGGGGCGTGGCCGCTCGGGGACAACCCCCTGGGCAACGCGCCGCACACCGCGGCGATGGTCAGCGGTGACGAGTGGTCGCACGCGTACCCGCGGTCGGTGGGCGCGTACCCGGCCGGGGTGGACCGGGCCGGCAAGTACTGGCCGCCGGTGCGGCGCATCGACGGCGCGTACGGCGACCGGAACCTGGTCTGCTCGTGCCCGTCGCCGGAGGCGTTCGAGGACTGACGACGGCGCGCCGGGGCGGGCGGTACGGCCTGCCCCGGCAGCCGCTGCGACCTGGGCGGGGACGTCCCTTACCGGGGGACTAGCCTGGGTCGACGGCGGCTAAACGGTGACGCTGAGTGGTCGGTCAGGCCACGAGGGCGTGGCGGGCGGGGCCGCGGTGCGGTGCGATGCTGCTGCCGTCGGGAAGCAGCTCGCCGGTGTCCTCGAAGACGATCACACCGTTGCAGAGCAGGCTCCAGCCCTGCTCACGGAAGCAGGCGAGGACCCGCGCGGCTTCCCGGTCGGTAGCTTCAGCGGAGGGGCAGGTCGGTTGGTGCTGGCACATCGGGTTCTCCGGACTGTGGGGGCACTGTGTCATGGTTCACATGACCAGTGACGCACAGTACCAAGCGAAAGTGTCCAGCATCGAGCAGGTGCCCGCCTGGTGCACGGGAAATCCACTGAACGGATGAGGAAGGTTGGACCGTACGGCGTGGAAACGCTCCCACCCGTGGACGCCGCGGACAGCGGCCCGGCTACGTGGGCCGCGGACAGCGGCCCGGTGGCTTCGGCCGCCTGTCGCGGCCCGGCGGCATCGATCGATGTACCCGCCGCGCCGGCCGCGTGCCGGGGCGCGCTGACCGAACGCGCCCGCCTGCACTGGTCCCGCGGAGACGGCGGCGACCCCGCGGCCCTCGCCGAGGAGTTCCTCGCCGCCCACGGCCTGCCCCTGCACGACCTGACCCGACCCGCCACCGGCCAGCACGGCACCGGGGTCTGCGGCGCGGCGCTGTACCTGTCCGCCGCCGCCGGGGCGCTGCTGGCCGGCGCACCCACCGGGGCGCCGGAGCCCGCGCCGACCCTGCCCGACCTCGCCGTCGTCGTCTACCAGCACGGCCCCACCCGGGTCACCCGGCCCGGTCCACCGCCGCCGTGGTGGCTCGGCGAGTGGGCCGAGAGTTGGACCCCCGATCAGCACGCCGCCGCCGTCGACGCGGTCCGCGCCGCCATCGGCCGCGGCGACGTCTACCAGAGCAACATCGTCGGCCACGCCGCCGCCCCCTACACCGGCGACCCGCTGCCGGCCCTGCGCCGCCTCGGCGCGCTCCCCGGCGCCCGCTACGGCGGCGTCCTCACCGGCGACGGCTGGGCCATCGGCTGCGCCTCCCCGGAAACCCTCGTCGAGGTCACCGACGGGCAGGTGATCACCCGACCGATCAAGGGCACCCGCCCGGCCACCGCCACCGGCCGCGCCGAACTGCTCACCAGCGCGAAGGAACGCGCCGAACACATCATGATCGTCGACCTGGAACGCAACGACCTCGCCCGCATCGCCCGCACCGGCACCGTCACCGTCGACGAGTTGTTCGCCGTGCGCCGCTGGTGCGACCTGTGGCAGGCCGAGTCGACAGTCCGCGCCGCCGCCGCCGACGGCCTCGGCCTCGCCGACCTGCTGCGCGCCACCTGCCCCGGCGGCTCCGTCACCGGCGCCCCGAAACTCGCCGCCCTGACCCAGATCAGCGCCCTCGAACCGGTCGGGCGGGGCGCCAGCATGGGTGCGCTGGGCTGGGTCGCCCCGGGCCACGTCGACCTGGGCCTGACCATCCGCACCGCCGCCGCCGACGGCCAGCGGTTGCACACCTGGGCCGGCGGCGGCATCACCTGGGACAGCGACGCACGCGCCGAGGTCGCCGAGGCCGCCGCGAAGACCACCCCGGTCCGCGCCACCCTGGCCGGGCGCTGACCGCGGCACCGCACGGCGATACGCTGAACCCCATGACCATGCGGCCCATCCGGATCATCGGCGACCCAGTCCTGCGCACCGGATGCGAACCGGTCACCACCTTCGACGCCGAGCTGCGGGCCCTCGTCACCGACCTGATGGACACCCTGCTCGGCGCCCCCGGCCGCGCCGGCGTCGCCGCACCGCAGATCGGCGTCAGCGCCCAGGTGTTCGTCTACGACGCCGACGGGCACCGCGGCCACCTCATCAACCCCACCCTGGAGCTGTCCGACGAGCTGCAGGACGACGAGGAGGGCTGCCTGTCCATTCCCGGGCTGTACTTCCCGACCGTGCGGGCCCTGCACGCCACCGCCCACGGCGTCGACCAGCACGGCGAGCCGCTGACCATCGCCGGCAGCGGATTCCTGGCCCGCGCCCTGCAACACGAGACCGACCACCTCAACGGGCGGCTCTACGTCGACACCCTGCGCGGCGACACCCGCCGCCGGGCCCTGCGCGAGATCCGCGCCGGGCGCTTCGACTCACCCAGCCGCCGCGGCTAGCTCACCCACTGGTCGTGGCCCAGCTTCGCGACCAGGGCCACCACCACGACCAGCAACACCACCCGCACGAACCCGGAACCGCGGCGCAACGCCATCCGCGCCCCCAGCACCGCGCCGGCGATGTTGCACACCGCCATGCCCGCGCCCAGCAACCACCACACGTGCCCGGTCACCCCGAACACCACCAACGCGCCCAGGTTCGTCCCCGCGTTGACGACCTTCGCCATCGCCGAGCCGTGCACGAAATCCGCGCCCACCAGGGCGGTGAACGCCAACACCAGGAACGTGCCGGTGCCCGGACCGATCAAACCGTCGTACAGGGCGATCCCCACCCCGGCCACCGCGATCACCATCGCCACCCGCACCGGGGTGCGCTTCGCCGGCACCGCCACCACCCCCATCCGGGGACGCAGCAGCACGAACACCGCCACCGACACCAGCACCACCAGCACGACCGGCCGGTACGCCGACGCCGGCACCGCCCCGGCCAGCGCCGCGCCCACACCCGCGCTGAGCACCGCGAACCCCGCCGCCGGGCCCGCCACCCGCCAGTCGACTGTCGTCCTGCGGGCGTACGTCGCCGCCGCCGTGGCCGTACCGAAGATCGCGGCCAACTTGTTCGTGCCCAACGCGGTGGCCACCGGCAACCCCGGGGCGGCCACCAACAACGCCGGCAGCAGCAACAACCCGCCACCACCGACCACGGCATCGACCCACCCGGCCATCGCGGCGGCGGCCAGCAGGGTACTCAGCGTCACGGCGTCCACGGGCAGCAAGTCTGCCCACCCGACGCGCCCCGGCGGCACCCGAGTGGCCAGCCTCACCCGGTCACCGACCCCGCGTACGCCGCAACCACACCCCCAACGCTCCGACCGCCACGAACACCAGCATCGAACACAGCAAGACCTTCACCACCGGGCAACCATGCCACGGGCACGTAAGGTGCAGGAGTGCGCCTGGCCACCTTCAACCTGCTGCACGGACGGTCCCTCACCGACGGGCTCGTCGACTCCGACCGACTCGCCGCCGCCATCGGGGCCCTCGACGCCGACGTGCTCGCCCTTCAGGAGGTCGACCGCGACCAACGCCGCAGCGGCCACCTCGACCTCACCGCCATCGCCGCCCGCGCCCTCGGCGCACCGCATCACCGCTTCGCCGCCGCCGTCGTCGGCACCCCCGGCGAACAGTTCCGCCCACTGCGCCACGACGACGACGGCCACGGCGAACCCTGCTACGGCATCGGGCTGATCAGCCGACACCCCGTACGCAGCTGGCAGGTCACCCGCCTCAAGCCGGCGCCGGTGCGCTCACCGGTCTACGTGCCCGGCCCCCGTGGCGGCCTGATCCTGCTGCACGACGAACCCCGCGTGGTCCTCGCCGCCGTCCTGGACACCCCGCACGGCCCCCTCACCGTCGCCGCGACCCACCTGTCCTTCGTGCCCGGCTGGAACGCCCGCCAACTACGTCAGACCGTCCGTGCCCTGCGCGCGCTACCGGGGCCCCGCGTCCTGCTCGGCGACCTCAACCTGCCCGCCGGCGCGGCCCGGCTCATCTCCGGCTGGCACCCCCTGGGCCGACGCCCCACCTACCCGTCCGGGCAGCCCCGCGTCCAACTCGACCACATCCTCGCCGACCGGCACGCCCTCGACCAGCTCCCACCCGTACGCGCTGTCACCGCACCGGCTTCCACCATCTCCGACCACCGCCCCCTGCTGGTCGACCTCGGCTGAACATCATCGCCCAACCGGCCGCATCGCGGCTCACGAATGTCTAGGGTGGGCTCGCCGACACCACGCTGTCGCGCCATCGCCACCCCCGACACCACAGGGAGCTGACCATGAGCGACACGCCGGACACGATCGTCCTCATCCACGGGTTCTGGGTCACCCCCCGCAGCTGGGAACACTGGGTCACCCACTACCAGGACAAGGGCTTGCGGGTGCTCACCCCCACGTACCCCGGGCTGGAAGGCGAGGTCGAGGCGATCAACGCCGACCCCAGGCCGTTGGAGACGCTGACCGCACCACAGATCATCGCGCACCTCTCCGCAGTGCTCGACGCGCTGCCCAAACCACCCATCCTCATGGGCCACTCCGCCGGCGGGGCGTTCACCCAGGTGCTGCTCGACCGCGGCTACGGCGCCTCGGCGGTCGTGCTCAACTCGGCACCCACCGAAGGTGTCACGGTGACCCCCCTCTCACAGCTGCGCTCCACCTTCCCGGTGCTGCGCAACCCCGCCAACCGGCACCGGGCCGTCGGGTTCACCTTCGAACAGTGGAACTACGCGTTCACCAACACCTTCGACGAGCAGACCGCCCGCGCCCTGTACGAGCGCTACGCCATCCCCGCCGCCGGCGGCATCCTCTGGGACAGCGTCCTGGCCAACCTGCTGCCCGGCCCCCAGGACATCGCCGTCAACTACCGCAACGACCAGCGCGCGCCACTGCTGTTCATCTCCGGCTCGGAAGACCACATCATGCCGCCCAGCGTGCAACGCGCCAACGCCGCTCACTACAAGGGCGACACCATCACCGAGGTCGAGCTCTTCGAGGGGTACGCGCACCTGCTGCCCGCCCAGCAGGGCTGGCAGCGCATCGCCGACGTCGCCCTCGACTGGGCCCTGCGCCACGCCCGCTGACCGCGACGCCTCACCGCGCCGACCGTTCGGCCTGCCGCTGCCCCGGCTTCCTGAACCGGCGCATCCCCGCGCCCCGGACACCGCGCCTTCCTGAAAGCCGAGTCGATCAAGGGTCGGCGGGGGAGCGGACCGCCAAGTCGCAAGATTCCCTCAAGATCATTGCATCGACGGACTTCGACAACCATGCTGGTCGACACGCGCCACGATCAACTCGTCGGAGGCCACATGAGACGCCAGCGACCCACCCTCATCGCCGTGTCCACCCTCATCGCCGTCACCCTCACCACCGCAGCCACCCCCGCCAACGCCCACAACGCCGCACCACCCGACCAGGTCACCGCCCTCACCGCCCACCAGGCCGACGGATACACGACCCTCGCCTGGCAACCCGTCGACGGCGCCACCGACTACCAGATCGAACGCACCCCCGTCGACGCCGACAACACCCCCACCGGCACACCCACCATCGTCGGCATCTGGCGACCCAACCGCCAGATCAACCAACAGGCACCCACCTTCGCCGACGCCGGCTACAACCCCGGCGACACCTTCCAATGGCGCGTACGCGCCCGCACCGGCACCACCGAACAGCCCTACTCCGAACCAGTCACCGCCACCACCACCGCACCCTGGGGCAACCCCACCACCCCCGGCGAGCACCTACGCACCGGCTGGGAAACCACCCACGCCGCGCAGTACACCAGCGACACCGACGAGTACGCCTACACCGCAGCCATCGACGCCCTCAGCGACCGCGTACGCGTCGTCGAACTCGGCCGCACCGTCCAGAACCGACCCATCAACATGCTCGTCATCGGCCACCCCACCCCGGCGGCCACCCCGCAAGCCGTCGCCGCCACCGCACCCGTGGCCATCAACTGCAACGTGCACGGCAACGAACCCGGCGACCGCGAAGCCTGCCTCATCATGGCCCGCCAACTCGCCTTCAGCACCGACCCCCGCATCACCGACCTACTCAGCCACACCACCGTCCTGATCGTCCCCACCATCAACGGAGACGGCCGCGCCAACAACACCCGCGGCAACTCCACCGGCCAGGACCTCAACCGCGACTACTCCCTGATCCGCCAACCCGAGACCACCGCGTACATCACAATGGTCCGCGACTACCGACCCGTCGCCGGCTACGACGGCCACGAGTTCGGCAACTCCCGCGCCGGCGACCTGCCGATGCTGCCCCCACGGCACCAGAACGTCGCCCAACCCATCTTCGACCAGTCCCAGGACATGATCGAAGGCCACATGTACGCCAAAGGCGCCGAAGCCGGCTGGTGGGCCTGCCCCTACGGCTGCGAAGGCGGCGGCAACGTCGGCCTCAGCGAAGAAACCATCCTGCGCAACACCCTCGGACTCAAGAACGTCACCAACTCCCTGCTGGAACTGCGCAGCTCCGGCGGCCAGACCCGCCCCGACGAGGGCAACACCGCCAACAACCGACGCCGCAAGACCTACTCCGCCCTGTGGACGTTCCACCAGTTCCTCGACTACCACCGCGCCGACCGCGCCGACATCCTCAAGGCCCGCAGCGAAGCCATCGAAACCCAAGCCGCCAACACCGGCCGACTGGTCTTCCGCGGCTCCCGTCCCATCCCCGCCCACCCGGCACCGCACCCCGGCGACAGCCCACCACCGCTCGACGCGCCCCCCGCCGACCTGATCCTCGACACCCCGCCCTGCGCCTACAAACTCACCGACGCGCAGTACAACGGCGCCCGCACCGACGGACCCGGTGGCATCGGCACCACAGTCGCCCAGCGCATCGCCGCCCACGGCTGGAAGGTCATCACGATCGGCGACGAGCACTACGTCCCCCTCAACCAACCCGAACGCGGCCTCATCCCCCTGCTCCTCGACGGCAAGGGCGTGGAGAAGCTGACCGATGGCGAACGCGTCTATCCCACCCTCACCGGCCGCCGCAACGGACCCCTGACCGTCACCGGCTTCACCTGCGCCGACGACGCCACCATCAACGGCCCGGTCACCGTCCGGGCCGGCGCGGCACTCGTCACGACAGCAACGACAATCAGCGGCCCACTCACCGCCACCAGCGCCGCCGGCATCCTGCTCGCCGACAGCACCATCAACGGCCCGGTCCGCATCGCCACCACCGACACGATCTCCATCATCGACGCCACCATCGCCGGCCCCGTCGACCTGTCCGGCAACACCACCGGCACCGACGCACCCGTACTGGCCGGCACCACCATCCGCGGTCCACTCAACTGCACCGCGAACAGCGCCACCCCGACCAACCTCGGCATCGCCAACACCGTGCACGGCCCCCGCACCAGCCAGTGCGCGGCACTGTGACCGACAAGTAGCGAGCCATCACGCCGGCGGCGCGGGCCCCACACCCGCGCCGCCGGCACCTCACCAGCAACCCCCGCACCCGTGGAGGCCGCCGTGTCGCACCCCGCCACCCCACAGCGACAACCCCGACGACCCCACGGCGCTCGGCGCGTCCGACGGACGCTCGGCCTGCTCGTGCCGACCCTGCTGCTCGCCGCCTGCACCGGCAACCCCGCAGCTCCCCACACGGATGCCGCGCCCGCGAGCACCGCACCCCAGCCCACCGGGCCACTCTGCGCCGCCCTGCCCACCGGCACCGACCCCGGCAACCCGAGCTTCCTCGCCGGGCAACCCGTCGACCAGGCGCTGCGCTGGATCCCCACCCTCACCACGTTCGAAGCGGCACTGCGCACCAGCGGCGTCCTCACCGACCTGCCTGCCGGCGACGGCGTCACCCTCCTGGCCCCCTCCGACGACGCCTTCGCCGCCACGTTCTCCGAGGACAACTGGGACGACCTCATGACCCACCACACCGACCAGCTCCGCACCCTGCTGAAAGCCCACCTCATCACCGGAGCCCACCCGATCACCGACCTCACCACCGCCGGCACCGCCACCACCCTCGACGGCGTCACCGTCACCGTCACCCGCACCGGGCCCACCGCCCGCCTCGGCGACCGCGCCGACACGGTCTGCGCCGACTACCAGGCCACCAACGCCCGCATCCACATCATCAACGCCGTCCTCGGCCCCCTGCCCGTCACCGCCGACGGCACCGGCCACCGCGCACACTGACCACCCTCACCCCGGCGGCACCAGACCCGCCAACGCGCGGTTGGTCCGGTTGGCGCGGACCGCGTCACGCTGCTGCCCGGCCGTCACCTCGATGTACGTCTGCGACGACGCCAACGACGCGTGCCCCAACAACCGCATGATCTCCGCAGCGCTCGCACCGTCCTCCGCCAACCGGGTAGCGAAGGTGTGCCGCAGCGCGTGCAACCGCGCACCACGCGGCACCCGGTCACCGATGCCGGCCCGCCGGTAACACGACTCGACGAGATACTGCAGGCCACCACGGCGCAACGGCTCACCACGCCGATCCACCAGAAACGGCGAGTCGGGGCGTACCGACCGCGACCCGAAGCGCCGCGCCCGACTGTCCAGGTAGTCCCGCAGCACCCGATCCAGATCCGCCTCGATCGGCACCACCCGAGGCCGCCCACCCTTGCCCGCCACCTCGACCCGCCGCTCACCGGCCCGGCCGCCCAGCGAGTCGACGCGCAACGCCAGCAGCTCCGACAGGCGCAGCCCGGCGCAGAGCGCCACCGCCAACACCGCCAGGTCGCGCTCCGGCCACGGGTCGCGTTGCCGACCATCGTCGCGCGCGGCGGACGCGAGAAGCACCTCGGGGGTGTCCGCGCCGCGCAGCGGCTTCGGCTGGGGGAGTAGCGCCCGGGGCCGCCCGACCGCCGGCATCGGGTTGCCCGTCACGAACCCGTCAGCGACCAGGAACGTGAAGAAGGTGTTCCAGGTGGACCAGGCCCGATGCACCGACGCGGGCGCCCGGGGACCGGCGAACCGGGCGAAGGCCGCCCGCATCACACGGGGGGAGAGGTCGGTGATCGACAGCGCGTCGAGGGGGAGGGGAGTGGCCTCCGCGACCAGGGCCGCGACTGCGTGCAGATCCCTGCGGTACGCGGCCAGGGTGTGCGGGGAGGGCTTGCGGGTGGCCCGAGCGGTCAGGAACTCCTCGATCAGCACCACGAGCGATTCGTCCTGTTTGTCATGCATAAGGGATATTATGCAGCATTTTCGCGTATCCGGGAAGCGGTGAGCCAGGGGGAGAGGGACCTCATTCCGAACCGCCACGAGTACGGCTGGAGCTGACCGAGAAGCACGTAACGTGCGCGGCATGACGTCGCTCGCCGCCACGTGTCCCACCTGCGGTCGACCCGGCACACCCATCGTGTACCGGGACCTCGACGGTCCGACGGATCTGGTCTGCTCCGAGGGGCACCAGTGGCGCGCCGCTGGCCGAGCCGGGTGGGCTCCATACGCGTCGCCCGCCGCCGTCGACAGCGGGACGCGGGACACAACGATCCCGACGGAGCCCAGGGACGTCAGCAAGGACGGGCGCAACTGGCGGATCGGCACGGCCAGCGACGTCGCCTGGCTCGCCGGGCGCACCACGCAGGGCCTGTCGGTCACCACGGCGATCCCGCCGGTGTTCGAGGCGTACGGCACGTTCCACCGGCCAGAGAATGTCGAGTTCCACGCCCACGAACGTGCGGTGATCGACGAACTGGTGTCGTGCACGTCGGATCAGCCCTGGTGGCTCGGCTTTCTCGACACCGGCGCCCACGACGTCGTCTTTCCGCACGCCGCGAGGGTGTCCCTCTACGGCGACTGGTCCTACGTGTTGGTCCAGGCCGGACCGGAACAGGCTCTCGCCTGGCGTGTCGGTCACATGCGCGGCAGCGACGGTGCGCTGCCCGACCTGTTCTTTCCGGCGGATCGCTCCTGGCTCGTCTCTGCCCAGTGGGACGACACCTGGGCCGACGTCGGCGCCAGCCTTGCCGTGCTGACGATCCTGCGGCGCAACCCGCTGGTCAACGCGCGCCTCGTCGGGCCGGACGAGGACGCGTGTCCGCCCGGCCTGATGCGCGACTGACCCCTGTCGCCAGGCCGAGAGGGGACCCTCGGAACGCGCTACTTTACATAATATGCATTATCGAATCGCGCCTCGGTGGGGTCGAAGCAGCCGAGCAGACTGATGTCAGTTCTCATTCGTCCTGCGCCACTCTCACCAGCTTGCTTCTGCACCACTGCAGCTGGGGCAAGGTCCTAGCATTGGCGGCGTGATCGAGGACTTCGCGGATCGACTCCTGTGCGACACGGCTGGCCTCGACCCCTGCACAGCGGTCGTCGACGCTGGCGAGCAGGATGTCGACGGGCTTACCGACTACGGCCCGGAGGGCCACCAGGCCCGCGCCGACCTCGCAGCCCGCGCCCTGCGCGAGCTCGAAAGCTTGGGCGATGCTCTTCCGGCTGCGGGCCCGTTGCACGCCCACCTCGCCGAGCGGCTGCGTACGCGTCTCGCCTTCCACGACGCTGGAGAGGACCTGCGCGAACTGCACGCCGCGGCCACCGGTCCGCTCCAGCTGATCCGCCAGGCCGTCGAGGCCGCGGTTCCCGTCCGCGGTGCCGAGGGCGCGGCCTTCGAGGAGGGTTGGGCTCGTGTCGGCGCACGTATGGCCGCGATCCCCGCAGCCCTGGACGGGTACGCCCGCAGCCTCCTACTCGCCGCGGAGCGCGGCAATGTGCCGGCACGGCGTCAGGTGGAGCTCGTCACGCAGCGTTGCCGCAACTGGATCGACGACGATGTCGCCCTGGTGGATCGCTACGGCGAGGGGCGTCAGCGGGCGTCGTTGCAGGCTGCAGCGACGGGCTCGCGAGAGGCGTACCAGAAACTGGTTGGGATGCTGACCGCGGACCTGGCACCGCGGGCCGTTGAGCAGGAAGCGTTCGGTCAGCAGCGGTACGCACTCTGGGTGCGTACCTTCCTCGCGGCCCAGCCTGACCTGCGCGAGCTGTACGACTGGGGCTGGGACGAGTTCAGAGCGACAGAGGCTCAATTGATCGCGGAGGCGAAGGCCCTGGGCGGGAGCGTGCCAGAGGCGCTTGCCCGGCTCAACAGCCCCGACGCACCGGGTGCCCTGCACAGCAGGGAGGCGTTCGCTGCGTGGCTGCAGGAGCTGTTGGAGGCCGCCACCGAGCGACTGGATGGTGTGTACTTCGACATCCCCGCCCCGCTTCGGCACATCGAGTCGCGGTTGACAACGTCGTCCGGCATTGCCTATATCGGGCCGTCGCGGGACCTGACCCGGCCGGGTCGGGTCTGGTGGTCCGTCCCCGAGGACGCAGCGAGTTTTCCCACCTGGTACGCCTACAGCACCGCCTATCACGAGGGAGTTCCTGGTCATCACCTCCACCTTGGCTCCGAGGTCTGCCGGGGTGGCCTGGGACAGCGACTCAACCTGCTCGGCGGCCTCTCCGGCAGCCAGGAGGGCTGGGCGCTGTACGCCGAGCGGTTCATGGATGAGCTTGGGCTCTACGAGCAGCCGGGTGCTCGAATGGGGTACCTGTACATGCGGCTGCTGCGTGCCGCGCGGGTCGTGCTCGACATCGGCCTGCACCTGCGACTGCCGATGCCCTTTGACGACGGAGCCGCGTGGACGGCGGACGCGGCGCTGAAGCTGTTGCGGGACCGCTGTCATCAGGGGCCGTACGCATCCGCCGAGCTCGCGCGTTACCTGGGCCGGCCAGGGCAGGCGTTGGCTTACAAGGTGGGTGAGCGCGTGTGGCTGGCCGGCCGGTCGTCCTTTCCCGGTGACCGGCGCGCATTCCATAGTCAGGCGCTGGAGTTGGGTTCGCTGGGCTTGGATCAGTTGACTGCCGCTCTTCAAGGTGAGCGTGCACCACTCACGCGTCGTGGTGAAACACGTCAGTGACCGCGCTGGTAGCGGCAGAGCGTTGGTGTCTGACCAGTCTGAACCAGCGCTGGACCCGCTCCCCCAGCTTGGGCAGTCAGGTCCGCGTACGGCGTGGCCAGTCCTGGGTGAGTGATCGCAGCAGGGTGGGTTGTTCGTGCGCCAGGTGGTGCCCTGCCGCGTCGATCACGGTGTAGGTGCGAGGTTGGGCCGGGACGCCGGACATGAAACTGGTCTGCGTCATGGCCGTCCGGTGTCTACAGTGGTGCGCTCTGGCCGCCGCGCGTTCACCGCGAACCGCGGGGTCGCACATCACCACGGGGGAACACCTTGACGAGTAAGCCTGTCCGTATTGTGGTTGGCCTGGTCGCGACCGTCGGCCTCGTTGTGGGCTGCCAGCCTGCCGAGAAGGAGAGCGCGGGGGCCGGCGCGCCGTCGCCGACCGGGGCGCCCAGCCCGACCGTCGACGTGGCGGCGAACAGCAAGCAGGTCTGCGACGCGAGTCTCGATTTTGTCAAAAAGCACTACGTCGCGATGGCCGACGACGCGATCGCCGCGATCGACAAGCCGGTCAGTGCCAAGGAGGCGGGCGCGAAGGTTCGCGGCCACTACGCCGCGCTGTTGCAGGACCTCAAGACGGCGGCGCCGACCGCTGCCGATGCGCAGGTGCGGACCGCGTTGGAGACCCTGGCCGCGGGCGTGGAGAAGCACCTGGCCAGTGCGAAGGCCACCGAGATCGAGGTGCCGGATCTCGACCCGCCGCTGAAGGCGTTGGACACCGCCTGCGGTCGCTGAGGTTCGTGGGCGCCGGCCGACCCGGCCGGCGCCCACGAACAGCGTGCGACCGGGTGCGGGTCAGATCCAGGGCACCTGCGGGGACGGGTAGAAGTCGACCTGTTGCAGTCGCCAGCGGGGTGCCTGCTCCCCCAGCCGAGTTCGGAACGATTCCCAGTCGTGGCTGGCGGTGGTGGACCAGCCGAGTTCGGCGATCGCGGGTAGGCGGGGGAAGGCCATGTATTCGATGTCGTCCAGGGTGCGTAGCGTCTCGGACCACAGTGGGGCCTCGACGCCGAGGATGGCGTTCTCGCCGACGCCGGTGACGCGGGTGGCGGGGTCCCAGCCGTAGGCGTCGGACACCTCGATCAGGCCGGCCCAGCGGAGGCCGAGGCGGGTGTTGGCGTCGTACTTCATGTCCAGGTAGGCCTTGTTCGCCGGCGACATGATGACCTTGTTGCCGCGGGCGGCGGCCGCGGCGAGGCTGGCGTTTGTGGTGCCGGTGCCCCAGAACTGGGCGACGGCGTCGGTGGGCAGGTCGGCCTGGGTGATCTCGTTCCATCCGGAGGCGCGCTTGCCGTACTTCGCGACCAGGGGCAGGACCCGGTTCATGAAGGTGCGGTAGTCCTCGTCGGTGGTGGCGTGGGCTTCGTCGCCGCCGACGTGCAGGAATGGTCCGGGGGTGATGGCGGCGAGTTCGCGGATGACGTCCTCGACGAAGCGGTAGGTGAGTTCGTCGTTGATGCACAGCGAGCTGTAGCCGACCGCGATGTCGGTGCGCGGGGGCGGTGCGACGCCGTCGCAGTTGAGTTCGGGGTACGTCGACTGGGCGGCGTTGGTGTGCCCGGGCATGTCGATCTCGGGGATGATCGTGATGTGCCGTGCGGCGGCGTAGGCGACGACGGCCTTGTAGTCGGCCTTGGTGAGGTATCCGGGGCCGACGCCGTCGACGCCGGTGCCGGGTCCGCCGCCGACGGTGGTGAGGCGGGGCCAGGAGTCGATCTGGATGCGCCAGCCCTGGTCGTCGGTGAGGTGCAGGTGCAGGTAGTTGATTTTGTACTGGCTGAGCAGGTCCACGTAGGCGGTGATGTCGTCGACGGTGTGGAAGTGGCGTGCGAGGTCGAGCATCGCGCCGCGGTAGGCGAAGCGTGGGTAGTCGATGATTCGTCCGCCGGGGACTGTCCAGGTGGTCCTCTGCCGGTCGGGTGCCTCGATGTCGGCGGGGAGCAGTTGGCGCAGGGTCTGGGTGCCGGCGAACAGCCCTTCGGGGGTGTTGGCGCGGATCGTGACGCTGCGGCGGGTGACGTCGAGTTGGTAGCCCTGTTGGCCGATGCGGTCGTCGGCGCCGCCGATGAGCAGGGCGATCTCGGGTAGCGGGGTGGAGCGTGCGGGCAGGACGGGCAGGGGGTGGCCGGTGGCGGGGCGCAGTGTGGTGGCGAGTTGGTGACCGATGCGCCGGGCGGCGGCTGAGCCTGGGGTGGTGCGGATGACGGTCAGGGGGGTGATCCGGAAGGTGTTGTGCGCGTCGGGGTGGGTTTCGACGGGTGCGGGGATGACGTCGCTGAGGTGTCGGGTTGGTGCGGTGGGTGTCGCGGCGGTGGCGGGCGCTGTGGGCAGGATGACTGGTAGCGCGAGGGCGGCTAGGGCCAGCAGCCGTGTGGTGGTGTGTCGGCGACGCACGGTACCTCCAGGCCTCGTGGTGATCGATCTTCGTCGATTAGATCGCAGGTTACCGGCGTTTCGCCCTTACTGTAAACCTTCCTTAACATAAGGGCTCGTCGAGACAGTGTTGTCGCCGACCTCACGTACGCCGCACGCTGGGGAATTCCTGGAGTGGGTCGTGCCGTTGTCCGTTCGGAAGATCAGGCTCGGATGATCGAATGGGAAGTGCCATGCACGTGCGCTCAGACGCGGTAGTGCTGTTCGGCGTCACGGGAGACCTCGTCTCGAAGAAGCTGTTTCCGGCGCTGTACGAGTTGACCCGGCGCGACCGCCTCGACGTTCCGGTGATCGGCGTGGCCCGCTCCCCCTGGGATGATCAGCAACTGGTCACCATGGCCCGCAAGTCGGTTGCCGAGGCCAATGACGAGATCGACGACGAGACCTTCGATCGGCTGGCGGACAACCTTTCGATGATCTCCGGCAACTACGCGGACCCGGCGACGTACCAGCGGCTGGCTGAGCGGCTGCGCGACGCCGAGCGGCCGTTGTTCTACCTGGCGATACCTCCGGCGGTGTTCGGCTCCGTCGTCGAGGGCCTGGCGGCCGTGGGTCTGGCCGACCGGGGTCGGGTGATCGTGGAGAAGCCGTTCGGGCGTGACCTGAAGTCCTCCCGCGAGTTGGATCGCACCCTGGGCGCGGCCTTCGCGCCGGAGCGGGTGTTCCGCATCGACCACTACCTCGGCAAGGAAGCCGTCGAGAGCCTCTACGCCTTCCGGTTCGCCAACCGGCTGTTCGAGCCGCTGTGGAACAGCGAGCACATCGACAACATCCAGGTGACCCTCGCCGAGGGTTTCGGCACCCAGGGCCGGGCCGGGTTCTACGACACGGTGGGCGCGACCCGGGACGTGTTGCAGAACCACATCCTTCAGGTCGTGGCGCTCATCGCGATGGAGGCGCCGGCCAGCGAGGACACCGCGGCGTTCCGGGAGGCGGAGGCCGCGGTGCTGCGGCAGGTCGCGCCGCTGTCGCCGGAGTCCACCGTCCGGGGGCAGTACGCCGGCTACCGCGACGAGCCGGGCGTGGCGGCGGGCTCGAACACGGAGACGTTCGTGGCCACCCGGTTGACTGTCGACTCCCCCCGCTGGGCGGGCGTGCCGTTCTACCTGCGTACCGGTAAGTCCCTGCCGGGGACGGCGACGGAGGTCGTGGTCGAGTTCAAGCAGCCGCAGCGCTCGTTGATCCCCGCCGAGCGGGGCACGGCGAGGGCCGCGAACCTGCTGCGTTTCCGCCTGGGGCGCGGTGACGGCATCACCATGTCGATCCAGGCGAAGAGCCCGGGTGCCGAGGTGGCGAGCCGTCCGGTGGATCTGTCCGTCGACTTCGGCGCGGCTCTCGGTCGCCGGCAGGAGGCGTACGAGCGGCTGCTCGACGACGCGATGGACGGTGAGCACCTGCGCTTCGCGCGTGCCGAGACGATCGAGCAGGAGTGGCGCATCGTCGAGCCGATCCTGGATCTGCCGACGGCGGTGCAGTCGTACGAGAAGAGCAGTTGGGGTCCGGCGGACGCCGAGGCGTTGGCTGGCGGCTGGCACCTGCCGGACCTGCGGTAGCGGCGGGCCAGGGCCGGGCCGGTCACGCCCGCACCGCTGGTGAGCGGTGCGGGTGGGATCACCCGGTGGTGCGGGTCGCCGGGCGGATGCCGCGGATGCCGGCGACGGCGAACTCGATGCCCAGGTTGTAGTAGCCGTCCCGGTCGCCGCAGAGGGTGAGTGCGTCGGCGGCGGCGAGGATGTGCGGAAAGCGCTGCGGTGCCAACGCCTGCAGCGCGGCCCGCTTGGCGCGGATGGCGTCGGCGCGGGTGTCCGGGTCGGTGCTTCCCATGGCGCCGGGTTCGGTGGCGACGAGGGTCACCAGGGAGCAGAGGGCCTGGCTGCCGATCTCGGTGGCCTGCTCCGGGGGGTAGCCCGCCCCGTGGAGCAGGGCGAGGATGCGCTCCACCAGGATCAGGCCCGGCTCGGACAGCAGGATGCGGGTGGGGACGAGCCCGGCGACGGTGGGGTGTGGGCGTAGCGCGGCGAGGCAGGCGGCCAGGATGGCGCGGACCTGCTCGTCCCAGGGCGCGGTGGTCGGCTCGGGCAGGCGGATGTCGGCGAGCAGGCGTGCGGCGAGCGCGTCGAGCAGGTCGCCCTTGTCCCGGAAGTGCCGGTAGAGCGCCATCGGGGTGACGCCGTGCTCCTGGGCCAGCCGACGGATGGTGATCGCGGACAGGCCCTCGGCGTCGGCGATGCGCAGTGCGCTCGCGACGATCGCGGTGGGGTCGAGACGCTGCGGGGTGTCCTTGCTCATACTGACCACCAGCCCAGTGTACTACGTACACAAGGCGGTATACGTTGTAGATGTACGGCGTATACCGCGTCGTGCGACGCCCTCTCTCCGATGAGGTAGGCATGCGACGTAGTCCCTGGGCAACTCTGGCGGTGCTGTCGGTAGCGCAGTTCATCGTCATCCTCGACGTGACGATCGTGAACGTGGCGCTGCCCAACATCCAGGCCGATCTGAGTTTCACCGCTGACGACCTGCAATGGGTGATCAGCGCGTACACCCTGCTCTTCGGTGGTTTCCTGCTGCTGGGCGGTCGCGCCGCGGACCTGCTCGGCGCCCGCCGGATCTTCATCGTCGGTCTGGCGCTGTTCGGGGCCATGTCCCTGCTCGCCGGACTCGCTACCTCGCCCGGCCTGCTGATCGCCGCGCGCGCCGTGCAGGGCCTGGGCGGCGCGTTGCTCTCCCCCGCGGCGCTGGCCATCCTCACCGTCACGTTCGCGCACGGACGGGAACGCAACATCGCCATGGGCATCTGGGGCGCCCTCGCCGGGCTCGGCGGCACCCTGGGCGTGGTGGCCGGCGGCCTGCTCGTCGACGCGCTGAATTGGCGGTGGGTCTTCTTCGTCAACGTACCGATCGTCATCGCCCTCGTGGCGATCGTGCCGACCTTCGTGGCGGCCGTACGGCACTCCCAGTCCGGCCCCCGAACCTTCGACGCGCTCGGCGCGGTCCTCGGCACCACCGGTCTGCTCGCCGTCGTGTTCGGCGTGGTCCGGGCCGAGTCCGCCGGCTGGGGCTCGGCGCAGGTGCTCGCCACCCTCATCGGCGGGGTCGCGCTGCTGGCGGTCTTCGTCGGCGTCGAGGCGCGCTCGGCCGCGCCGCTGGTACCGCTGCGGCTGTTCCGCTCCCGGGCGCTGAGTGTCTCCAGTGGGGCGTTGGCGCTCAACGGCGCCGCGTTCCTGTCGATGTTCTTCCTCACCGCGATCTACCTGCAGCAGGTACGCGGCGCCTCGCCGCTGACCGCCGGCCTGCAGTTCCTGCCGATGGGCGCGACGGCCATCGCCGGTGCCGCCCTCGCCACCCAACTGGTACACCGACTCGGCACCCGCACCCTGCAGATCATCGGCGCGCTGCTCAGCGTGATCGGCCTGCTGCTGCTCAGCGGGGCGAGTGCCACCGGCTCCTACGCCGGCGAGCTGCTGCCCGGCCTGCTGCTGTTCGGTCTGGGTATCACCACGCTGGGCGTACCCGCCCAGATCTCCGCGATCTCCGACGTCGAGCACCATGAGGCCGGCGCCGCGTCCGGTGTGGTCACCGCCGTGTACCAGGTCGGCGGCGCGCTGGGGTTGGCCATCGTCACGACGCTGTCGGTCACCCACGTCACCGACGCGCTCAGCCGCGGCGCCGGTCAGCAGCAGGCGCTGGTCGACGGGTTTCACCGTGGCCTGTTGATCGCCGCCGTCTTCGCGATCGTCAACCTGGCCATCTCGCTCGCCACCCCGCAACTGCGCCCCGACGCCGAGCGGGTCGCCGAGGCGGCGGTCGCGGCCTGAGTCGGTGCGCCGTTGGAGGCCGGCCGCGCGCCGGCCTCCAACGGGCGCCCGTCGCGCGGGCGCTGACTGACCGCTCAGCTCAGCGGAACGACCGTCCGGCGACGGTGAGGTTTGCCGCTTACGAGTGCTGTGGGCACGTTGGGGGCGACGTTTCTCGTCCTCATCGGAGAGGAAGCAGCGCATGCTTTCCGCACTCGATCGTCGGCACACCGTCGCGCCGCCCGGCTACAGCCGGTGGCTCATCCCCCCGGCGGCGTTGGCCATCCACCTCTGCATCGGTCAGGTCTACGCGACCAGCGTCTACAAGAACTCCCTGATCGCCCACTTCGACACCAGCCAGACGGCGATCGGGGTGATCTTCAGCATCGCGATCGTGATGCTCGGGTTGTCCGCTGCGGTCGCCGGGACCTGGGTGGAGGCGAACGGGCCGCGTAAGGCCATGTTCGTCTCGGCCTGTTTCTGGGCGGCGGGTTTCCTGGTGGGCTCGTTGGGCATCGCCACGAAGCAGCTGTGGCTGCTGTACCTGGGCTACGGGCTGCTCGGCGGCATCGGGCTGGGCATCGGCTACATCTCCCCCGTCTCCACCCTGATCAAGTGGTTCCCGGACCGGCCGGGGCTGGCCACCGGGTTGGCGATCATGGGGTTCGGTGGTGGGGCGATGGTCGCCTCTCCCCTGTCGCGGCAACTGCTGTCGTTCTACGACGCCGGCTACGACCCGGCCAACGCGGGGTCGACCGCGTCGGGCAGCGCCCTGGTGTGGCTGTTCGTGACCCTCGGCCTGGGCTACTTCGTCATCATGATGTTCGGGGTGGCGAACGTGCGGGTGCCGGCGCAGGATTGGCGGCCGGCCGGCTTCGACCCGGCCAGTGTGGCGGCGAAGCCGCTGGTCACCACGGCGAACGTGTCGGCGGCGAACGCGGTGAAGACCCGCTCGTTCTGGCTGCTGTGGGTGGTGCTGTTCTGCAACGTGACCGCCGGCATCGGCATCCTGGAACAGGCCAGCCCGATGATCCAGGACTTCTTCCGCGACAACGGCACCTCGGCGGTGACCGTCGCGGCGGCCGGCGGGTTCGTGGGTCTGCTGTCGCTGTTCAACATGGCCGGGCGGTTCGTGTGGTCGTCCACCTCGGACATCATCGGCCGCAAACCGATCTACCTGGTGTACCTGGGTGTCGGCATGGTGCTCTACGCGCTGCTGGCGCTCGTCGGGCAGACCTCCACGGCCCTGTTCGTGCTGTTGGCGTGCGTGATCCTGTCGTTCTACGGCGGTGGCTTCGCGACAGTGCCGGCGTACCTGCGGGACCTGTTCGGCACCTTCCAGGTCGGTGCGATCCACGGTCGGCTGCTGACCGCGTGGTCGGCGGCGGGGATCGCCGGCCCGCTGATCGTCAACGGGTTCCTCGACGCGCAGGGCGAGCCGGGCTCGCTGACGGCCGCGGCGTACCGCCCGGCGTTGTTCACGATGGTGGCTGTGCTGGCCGTGGGCTTCGTGGCGAACCTGCTGGTGCGGCCGGTGCCGCAGGGCTACCACGAACCGTCGACGGAGCAGAGGGCGCAACAGGGCGCCGATGAGGACGCGGATCGGGACGTGGACGAGGACACGACGACGCAGAGGAGTGGTACGCGATGAGTGAGGACAGCCGACCCGGGCAGCAGACCCGGTTGTGGATCTCCTGGTTGGTGGTGGCGGCGCTGCTCGGCTACGGGGTCGCCCAGACCGTGGTGACCGCGGCGAAGCTGTTCACCCACTGAGCCGGATCCGGCGGTCTCCGACGGCGTGGACGCCCGGCGGGTTTCCGACCGGGTGGAGACGTGGTCAGAGGCCGCCGGAGACGCGCAGCACGGTCCCGGTGGCGTACGAGGCGTCCGGGCCGAGCAGCCAGGCGATGGCGGCGGCGATCTCGTCGGGTTCGCCGGCGCGGCCCAGCGGGATCCGACCGACGGCGGAGTCGGCGCGGTCGGGCACCCCGGAGTCGGCGTGGATGTCGGTGCGCACGATGCCGGGGGCCACGGCGTTGACCCGGATGCCCTTCGGGGCGAGTTCCTTGGCCAGGCCGACGGTCAGGGTGTCGGTGGCGGCCTTCACGGCGGCGTAGTGCACGTACTCCCCCGGGCTGCCGAGGGTCGCGGCCGCCGACGAGACGTTGACGATCGCCCCGCCGTCGGTGAGCCGGCGGGCGGCCTGCTGGGCGCAGAGGACGTAGCCGACGAGGTTGACGTCGACGACCCGGCGGAGGTCCTCGACGCGCAGCTCGGTGAACGGCCCGATGAGGCTGGTGACGCCGGCGTTGTTGACCAGGCCGGTGAGCGGGCCGAGCTGCGCGGCCGCGTCGAACAGGCTGTGCACCTGTTCGGGGTCGGTGGTGTCGGCGCGTACCGCGATGGCCTGTGCGCCGGCGGCCCGCAGGTCGGCCAGGACGGCGGTGGCGGCGGCCTCGTCGCGGCGGTAGCACAGGGCGACGTGGTGACCGGCGGCGGCGAGCCGGCGGGCGGTGGCCGCGCCGATGCCCCGGCCACCGCCGGTGACGAGGGTGACGGGTGCCACTGTGCCTCCCGGGGAGTCTGACCGCTGCGCGATGGTCGTGCCGACGCTACCGTGACCGGCGCGGGTCGGTCGTCGAGAGGAGGGTCACATGCAGCGGGCGTTGGTGCTCGGCGGTGGCGGGGTGACCGGGGTGGCCTGGGAGTTGGGGCTGCTGGCCGGGTTGGTCGAGCGGGGCGTGCCGGTCACCGAGGCGGATCTGGTGGTGGGTACGTCGGCGGGTTCGATGGTCGGCGCGCAGGTGTGCTCCGGGTTGCCCGTCGAGCGTTTCTACGCCGAGCAGTTGGCGCCGCCGTCGAGTGAGCTGGCGGCACGGTTGGGCTTCGCGACGCTGGCGCGGCTGATCTGGGCCGGTGGGCGGACCCGTGACGCGGTGCGTTCGCGGGCCCGCATCGGGGCGATGGCGGTGGCGGCGCGTACCCAGTCGGAGGCGTCGCGACGGGCGGTGATCGAGGCCCGTCTGCCGGACCGGGAGTGGCCGCGGCGGCGGCTGCTGGTCACGGCGGTGGACGCGTCGTCCGGTGAGTTCGTGGTGTTCGACAGCGACAGCGGGGTGTCCCTGGTGGACGCGGTGGGCGCGAGTTGCGCGGTGCCCGGGGTGTGGCCGCCGGTGACGATCGGCGCACGCCGCTTCGTCGACGGTGGAATGCGTTCGAGCGTGAACGCGGACCTGGCGGCGGACGCGCGCAGGGTGCTGGTGCTCGCGCCGACGTCGGCGGCGTTCGGGCCGATGCCACGACTGTCGGCGCAGGTGGACGCGTTGCGGGCGGCCGGGTCGCGGGTGGTGGTGCTGACGCCGGACGCGGCGGCGCGCACGGCGATCGGCCGCAACGTGCTGGACCCGGCTCGGCGCGCGGGCGCGGCGCGGGCCGGGCGGGCCCAGGCCGACGTGGTGGCCGACGAGGTGGCGGCGATCTGGGCGTGATCGCTTACGCTCACCGCGCTGTCGATCAGACGATGGAGGTGCGCGGTGGCGGGTGTGGGTGTCGGCGACGTGGTGCAGGATTTCGAGCTGCTGGATGAGACGGGCACGCCGCGGCGGCTGTCGGAGTTCGTGGCGGCCGGGCCGGTGGTGCTGTTCTTCTACCCGGCGGCGATGACCCGGGGGTGCACGGCGGAGAGTTGCCACTTCCGTGACCTCGCGGCGGAGTTCACGGCGTTGGGCGCGACGCGGGTGGGCATCAGCCGCGACCCGGTGGCGAAGCAGGCCGAGTTCTCGAAGCTGCACGGCTTCGACTATCCGCTGCTGTCGGACGCTGACGGCGCGGTGGCGCAGCAGTTCGGCGTCAAGCGGCGGGTGCCGCTGGGGCCGTTGAGCATGAAGCGGATGACGTTCGTCATCGGCACGGACCAGCGGGTCATCGAGGTGATCCACAGCGAGGTCAGCATGAACGAGCACGCCGACCGGGCGCTGCGGGCGCTGGGCGGCTGAGCGGGCGTGAGCCCCGTGAGGCGGGTGTCGCAGTCGGCTGGTATCAAGACAGCAATCAAACAGGTGTACGGAAGAGGGTTGTGATGGATGCCGGCCAGGGTTTGTCCACTAGCGAGGTGCAGAGCATCCGGGAGTCGTTGGCGGCCGGGCGTAAACCGCGGGTGGTGTTCACCGCGGCGGCGGGGCAGATCGCCGGTCAGGTCGGTCAGGTGATCGAGCTGACCGACCCGGAGGTGTCCGACGAGTTCGTGGTGGTGCGCTTCGGTCGCGACGAGTTGCCGTTCTCCCCCGCCGACCTGGCCGTGGCGCCCAAGGGCGTCACTCGCCGGGTGGTGGAGCCGAAGCCGGAGGCCGAGCCCGAGCCGCCGGCGGTGGCCGCGCCGGAGTTCGTGTTGGACATGCCGCGGGTGCCCGCGCAGCGACAGGAGGAGCCGAAGGTGGAGCAGACCGAGAAGCCGCCGGCGCGGCGGGCGGTCAAGGCCGTCAAGCCGAAGGGCCCCGCGGGCCTCACCGTGACCTTGGCGTACGCCGACGGTGAGTGGACCGTCGCCGCGCAGCAGGGCAGCAAGGCACTGGCGAAGCCGTACGTGGTGAAGCCGGCGGAGGCGTTGAAGATGGTGGCCCTGGTCGACGTGCCGGGGGTGCAGGAGGCGGTGGAGCAGATCCTGGGCACCGAGCGGGCCGAGGCGGAGCAGCAGGCCGACAAGCTACGCGCCGAGCTGGCCGAGATCGAGGCCCGGCTGGCGGAGCTACGCGAGGCCCGCTGAGACGGGTCAGTGCCGGCTGTGGTGGTGCAGCAGTCGGGTGAGCAGTCGCGTCAACTGCTCGCGTTCGGTGGCCGACAGCGGGGCCAGCAGGTCGGCTTGGACGCGTTCGAGGGTCACGCCCATCCGGCGGGCCTCGTCGGCGCCGGCGTCGGTGGCGCTGATGACGTTGCGGCGGCGATCGGCCGGGTCGGGGGCACGCACCACGAGCCCTCGGCCGGCCAGGTCGTTGATGGCGGCCACCACGTCGCTGCGGTCGATGCCGCAGCGGCGGCCGAGGTCGGCCTGGCTCGCGGGCCCATCCTGGGCCAGGGTGGCCAGCAGGCGGTAGTGGTAGCCGCGGAGGTCGTGCGCGGCGAAGCCCTCGCTGAGCAGGCGGGCGGCGTGTCCGGCGGTCTGGTTGAGTAGCCAGCTCGGGGTGGTGCTGAGCCCGGCGGGTGACTGCGGGGCCGCGTTGTCCATGGGGCGAAGCCTAGCAGTAATCGTTGGTGCGACCCACGATCGGGTGTTACGTTGGCGGGACCAACGTTGGTTCAGCCAACGTATCGAAGGAGGCGTCATGTCCACCATCCCCGCCCTCAACGGCCAGGTCATCGGCCACGCCCACTACGCCACCCGGGCCCTGCTCGAACGGGCCATCAGCCCCCTCGGCGTCACGTTCAACCAGGTGGTCGCGCTGCACGTCCTCGCCCAGGGCCCGGTCGAACGCGCACACCTCACGCACCGGGTCACCAACACGCTCAAGATCGACGAGTCGGCCGTGCGCCAGGTGGTCGACCAACTCGTCGACGCCGACCTCGCGCGGGCCGACGGCGCGGCCGGAGGCGACGAACCGCGGCTGACGCTCACCGACACCGGTCGCGCCACGCAGCGCGGCGTCGTCGCCGCCGTCGCCGACCTCAGCGCCCGGCTGTACGCGGAGATCCCCGCCGACGAGGCCAGGACGGCAGCGCGGGTGCTCACCATCGTCACCCAGCGCGCGAACGCCGAGCTGGCGGTGATCCCGGCCTGACCGCGCCGAGGCCGTGTTGGCGGTGACCGGCCTGACTGCACGCCGCAACCGGGCGACCGGCGCCCAGGACGGTGAGCCCTGGGGCCGGCCGCCCGGAGCACCTAGCGCGCCGGGCGCTGCCCGAGCTCCGACACCACGGCCCGTTGCAGCACCGCGGTCGTGCCCAGCACCGTTCCGGCCGGCCCGTCGTCGGTGTCCGCCACGAGATAGCTGCGCTCACCGAGGTAGTCGAAGGTCTGCTCGTCGAAGATCCACTCGTCGCGGCGGCTCCGCTCGGTGTGCGCGACCGCTATCCCCCGCCGCCCGGCCGCGTCGGCGACCCCGCGCACCACCTCGACCCCGGGGATCTTCGCCGCGGCCCGGTAGAGCGCGGCGCTGGTGGCCGGCGGCACCAACGACTCGCGCAGGATGTCGCCGATCGCGGTGAACGCCGCGCCGTCGCGGCTGTTGCCCCGGCCCCGCTGCTGGCGTTCCCGGTACAGCTTCGCCAGCAGGGCGTCCGGGTCCTCGGGCAGGTCGACCAGCGCCGCGTTCGGCGTCACGTCCGTGAGCGTCTCGCGCTGCGGGATCACACCGATGATCGGCGCGTGGAAGAACGGCTGCCGCAGCAGGCCGTCACCCCGCTCGTGCCGCGGGATCCAGATCTCCCGCTCGTGCACCGGTCGAAGCCGCGCCGGGCCGTCACCGAGCTCGGCGAACGCGCCCCGGCTCCTGATGTAGACGTACCCGCCCTCGCCGGAGGGTGGCCCCGGCTTGTCGGTGGCCACCGCGGCCATCCGGTTCAGCAGCAGTGACGCCCCGAGGCGTTCCCCCTGCTCGACCGGGACGATCAGTGGCGCGCTGTCGGGCGACCACGGCTGGGCGATCATCCCGGCCGCGACGGCGACGGTCAGGACGCCCGCCACGGGCGCGAGCACCCTCATCCGTGGCCGCCTCGACGGCCGCCGGATCTCGGTCAACAGATGATGCCGCAGTGCCTGTCGGCGCATCGCCGGCAGGGCCGGCACGGGCGGGGCGGTGGGCTCTGTCATCGGTACTCTCCCTGCTCGACGGGGGTCATCCGGGTGCCGGCCAACTCCTGCTGCGCCAGTGCTCGCAGCCGGGTCCGGGCCCGTGACAGCCGGGAGCGCACGGTCCCGACGGGTACGCCCAGCGCCTCGGCCGCCGCCGCGTAGTCCAGTTGCGACCACACGCAGAGCAGGAACACCTCCCGGTCGGCGCGGCGCAACGCCCGCAGTCCCGCCATCGCGGCGGCCACCTGGTCGGCGTCGTACATCCGGTCGACCACCGCGTCGGCGAAGTCCGGGACGGTGTCGCGTACCGGCAGCCGCCGCAACGCCTCCCGGTGCCGGCGCGCTGCCCGTCGGCGATTGCGCAGGACGTTGGTCGCGATCCCGAGCAGCCACGGCCGCAGGCTGTCCCCGTCCGGGCGCAGGGATTCGCGGATCCGCCACGCTTCGAGGAAGGTCAGCGACACCACGTCCTCGGCGTGCGCCGGATCGCTTCCGCTCCACAGCGCATGTCGATGAACCGCGTCGGCGTGCTCATCGAAGAGCTCGCCCAACGCATCGGTGTCTCCGGCCCGGATCCGGGCCCGCATCTCGGCTGTCACACCTGTATCTGTCCGCTGCCGACGTCGGGTTCCCACGTCGGAGGCGGAAACCGTCGGCAGCCGGTCAGAAGTAATCGAGCAACTGCGCGGGCCCGCCGGAGGCCAGGAGGTCGAGCGCGGCCGGGTCGACACCCGGGCTGTGGTGCAGCAGCCCGGCCTGCGCGACCGAGCGGGCCAGGGCGGCCCCGGCGTAGAGCAGGGCGAAACCGCGCACGTCCAACCGCAGGTCGGCCTCGCCGTCGACGCGGGTGAGCTCGGCGGCGCCGTCGGCGACGGTCAACCGCCAGGTGCCGCAGTTCCAGTCGGCGAGCGCGTCGGTGAGGCCGAAGTCGACAACACCCCGGGCGTGCGCGGGCCACCCCCGCGCGCTCACCGCGCGGGCGACGTCGACCGGTCGGTGCATCCACAGGTCCCGCTCGTGGTCACGGGCCGACTCCAACGGCAGGTAAACGCTGACCGCGTCCCCGTCGAGGGGGCACAGCCGCAGGGTCGGCGCGACGCTGGCCCAACTGCCGAGCACCCCGACGATCTCCCGGGCGGCCTCGGGGGTGACGGCCAGGGCCTCGTCGACGGTGAGCACGGAATCCGCGCCGTAACCCCGGCCCCGCTGCCAGGTGGCGTAGCCGACCAGGTCGCCGTCGGCCTCGACGAGGGTGAGACCGTCGCCGGGCAGACCCCCGTCGGCGGCGAAGAAGTCGAACAGCTCACCCCGGCGGGTCAGCATGCCGTTGCGGTACCGGGCGACGCGCTCGTACAGGTCGGCGACGGCGGGCAGGTCGACCACCGTGCCGGCCCGCACGGTGAGGTGCGACGCGGGCCGGTGCCGGGGCAGAGCGGCGGTGCTCAGATCGACGGTGCGCAGCACCCCGGCGGTCTCCCATCCGCAGGCCCGGTACGGGGCGGCGACGGTCGGATAGAGCGCGCTCACCGCCGCGCCACGCGCGTGGGCCCCGCGCAGCAGGGCGGTGAGCAGGGCACGGCCCACGCCCCGGCCCCGGGCCTCGGGGGCGACCGCCACCCCGGCCACGTCGGCTGCCGACACCGCCCGGCCCGACCACCACTGATCGTGGTGCAGGTCGACGGCCTTGCCGACGAGCCGACCGCTGTCGTCGAACGCGCCGTAACGGGTCAGTCCGGCGGGCGTGGCGGTGGCCTGCGCGGGCCGCTGCGGGTCGGAGCCGAACGCGAACCGGCCCAGCTCCCAGGCGGCGTCGAGGTCGTCGGCGGTGAGTTCGCGTACGTGCACGGTGGCGGGCATCGGCACACCGTAGCGACACGGCCGCGCACCTAAGGCCGATTTACTCACGGCATGATCAACTAGCCATGCGATCTTGCAGTTCCTGTCGCGGCATACGGGGCATTTCCACGCATCACGGCGACCGAAACTGCAAGATCGGCGGGGTGTCGAGTCGGTCAGTGCTGCGGGATGTTGGCCACGCCGATGCGCTTGCGGAACACCCAGTACGTCCAGCCCTGGTAGGCCAGCACGATCGGAGTGAAGATCACCGCCACCCAGGTCATGATCTTCAGGGTGTACGGGGTGGACGCGGCGTTGGTGGCCGTCAGCGTGCCGGCCGTGTCCAGGGTGGAGGGCAGCACGTTCGGGAACAGCGCAGCGAACAGCGTCGCCACCGCCAGACCGATCGCCACGGCGGTGCCGGTGAAGGCCCAGCCCTCCCGGCGTACCCGGGCGGCGGCTAGAGCACCGAGCAGGGCGAGGGCCGCACCGACGGCGAGCACGACGGCGGCCGCGCTGGAGCGGATGCTCAACGTCCAGGTCAGGAACCCGACCGAGAGCACGGCGGCACCCACACCCAGGCGCACGGCGAGCGCGCCCGCGCGCTCGCGGATGTCGCCGGTGGTCTTCAGGGCGAGGAACACCGCACCGTGGGTGAGGAACAGCGCGAGTGTGGTCGCGCCGCCCAACAGGGCGTACGGGTTGAGCAGGTTCAGCAGGCCGCCGACGTACTCGTGGTCGGCGTCCAGTGGCACGCCGCGCAGGATGTTGGCGAAGGCGACGCCCCACAGGATCGCCGGCAGCAGCGAGCCAACCACGATCGCCGCGTCCCACCGGCGCTTCCAGGACGCCTCGGGGCGCTTGTGCCGGTACTCGAACGCGACGCCCCGGGCGATCAGGGCCAGCAGGATCAGCAGCAGTGGCAGGTAGAAGCCGGAGAAGAGGGTCGCGTACCACTCGGGGAACGCGGCGAACATGGCGCCACCGGCGGTGATCAGCCACACCTCGTTGCCGTCCCAGACCGGGCCGATGGTGTTGATCAGGACGCGGCGTTCCCGGTCGTCGCGACCGAGCACGGGCAGCAGCATGCCGACGCCGAAGTCGAAGCCCTCCAGGATGAAGTACCCGGTGAACAGCACGGCGACGAGGAGAAACCAGATGGTGGTCAGTTCCACGATGGGCTCCGGGATCAGTAGGCGAAGGCGAGCGGGCGCTCGGCGTCGTCGGTGTCGTCGGTGGGGGGCTGCTCGCTGACGTCCGGCACGCCGGCCTTGGCGTAGCGCAGCAGCAGCTTGACCTCGATCACGGCGAGAGTGGCGTAGATCAGCGTGAAGGCGGTGAACGAGGTGAGCACCTCGGCCAGCGAGACGCTGCGGGACACCCCGTTGCGGGTGAGCATCTCGCCGAAGACGATCCACGGCTGCCGGCCCATCTCGGTGAAGATCCAGCCGAAGGAGTTGGCCAGCAACGGCAGCACCGGCATGGCCAGCCCGGCGCGCAGCAGCCATCTGCTGCTCGGGGTGCGGCCCTTGCGCTGGCTCCAGAGCACCAGCAGGGCGATCGCGCCGGCCGCCATCCCGAAGGCGATCATGAAGCGGAAGCTCCAGTAGGTGACCGGGATGATCGGGGTGTAGCTGCCCGCGCCGTACTGGGTGGCGTACTGGGCCTGCAGGTCGTTGATGCCGTGCACCGTGCCGTTCGGGTCGCCGGTGCCCAGGTACGACAGCAGGTACGGGATCTTGATGGCGAACACCTCGCGGCTGCCGTCCAGGCTGCCGATGGTCAGCACGGAGAACGAGGCGGGGCTCTCGGTGGTGTAGAGGCCCTCCGCGGCGGCCATCTTCATCGGCTGCACGTCCGTCATGATCTTGCCTTGGATGTCGCCGGTGAACAGCACGGCGGCGGAGGCGACCAGAACCACCCAGGAGCCGAACTTGGTGGCGAAGCGGTACGCGCCGGTGTCGGCGGAGTCGCGGTTGCGGATGACGTGCCACAGGCCGACGGCGACGATCAGCGACCCGGCGACCAGGAACGAGCCGGCCAGGGTGTGCGGGAAGGTGATCAGGGCGACCTTGTTGGTCAGCACGGCCGGGAAGTCGGTCAGCTCGGCGCGCCCGCTGTCGGGGTTGATCCGGTAGCCGACCGGGTTCTGCATGAACGAGTTCGCCGCGAGGATGAAGTACGCGCTGAGGTTGGTGCCGATCGCGGCGGCCCAGATGCTGGCCAGGTGCGCCCGTTTGGGCAGCCGGTCCCAACCGAAGATCCACAGGCCGATGAAGGTGGATTCGAGGAAGAACGCGACGAGCGCCTCGATGGCCAGGGGTGCGCCGAAGACGTCACCGACGAAGCGGGAGTAGTCGCTCCAGTTCATGCCGAACTGGAACTCCTGCACGATGCCGGTGACCACGCCCATGGCGAAGTTGATCAGGAACAGCTTGCCGTAGAACTTGGTGAGCTTCAGGTACCGCTCGTTGCCGGTGCGGTGCCACATCGTCTGCAGGATGGCCACCAGCACGGACAGGCCGATGGTCAGCGGCACGAAGAGAAAGTGGTAGACGGTGGTGACACCGAACTGCCAGCGGGCAACGTCCAACGCGTCCACCTGAAAACCCCCAGCCATTCGTACTACGAGACGTAGTAAATACTACTGCTCGTCGTAGACGGTTGGGTGGCCCGCACCCTCCCGGGGCCAATGACCCTGATCACCCGACCCGCCCTCGCGGCCCCGCCGGCGCGTGCGACGATGGCGCGCTGATGGACACCGCACACACCGCCTGGCAGCCCCCGCTGATCTGGCGCGCAGCCCTGCTACTGGCCCGGGGCCTGGTCGGCCTGCTCGCCCGCCTCGAGGTCACCGGCGACGTCCCGGCGCACCTGCGTCGCGGCCCGCTGGTGCTGGCCGCCAACCACATCAGCCCGTTCGACCCGGTGGTCATGGCCGCCGCCTGCCAGACTCGTGGCGTCGCGCCGCGGATCATGGCGACCGCCGGGCTGTTCCGCGTCCCGGTGTTCGGTGCCGCCATGCGCCACGCCGGACACATCCGGGTCGACCGGGGCACCAGTGCCGTGCACCGGGCCCTCGACGACGCCGCAGCGGCCGTCGCGCGCGGCTCGGTGATCCTCATCTACCCCGAGGGGCGCATCGGCCTGGACCCCGGCCTGTGGCCCGAACGCGGCAAGACCGGCGCCGCCCGCCTCGCCCTGGCCTGCGGCGCGCCGGTCGTCCCGGTCGCCCAGTGGGGCTCGCACGAGGTGTTGCCGTATCAGGCGCCGCGCGGAATGCTGCGCGGCATCGGCCGTTCGCTGTGGCGTCGACCGGTGATCCGGGTGCACTTCGGCACCCCCGTCGACCTGGGCGAGACGGCTGCCGCCAACCCCGGTGCGGCCCGTCGTGCCACCGGCCGCATCATCGACGCGCTCACCGACACCCTCGCCCCGCTGCGCCCCGACGAGCCGGACCTGCCCCGCCACGTCGACCCCGGCCGTCCCAGCGACCTCACCCGGGCGCACCGCCGCCGCTCGACCTGACGCCCACCCCGCGAACCTGTTAGACAACTTTTGGAAAATCGTCTAATCTGTCTACCGTGAGCACAGTAGAAGCGTCTGTCGAGGACCCGAAGCGCGCCGCCGTCCTGGCGGCGGCGGTAGCGGTGTTCGGGCGCTACGGCTTCCAGAAGACGTCGATGGAGGCGGTCGCCAAGGCGGCGGGCATCTCCCGGCCGGGCCTGTACCTGATGTTCCCCAACAAGGAGCAGTTGTACCGCGCCACCATGCAGGGCGTCATGGAGCGCGCCCAGCACGCCATGGAAGCCTGCCTCGCCGACCAGTCGACGAGCTTCGACGAGCGGGTCGTGGCCGGATTGGACGCCCTGATGGGCGCGTACATCGACACCCAGATGGCCCGCGATCTCAACGACCTGCTGGAGAACAGCGAGCCACAGTTGGGCTCGATGTTCCACGACTACCAGGTGCGGGCTCAAGCGGCCCTGCGAGCCCACATCGACGCCGTCGCCCCGGCCGGTCTGCTCGACGAGGGGCGGACCGCTGACGACGTCATGGACCTGCTCTTCTCCGCGGCGCTCACCTGGAAGTCGACCTCGACCTCCAGGGGCGAGTTCCGCGACCGGCTGCGCCGGGCTCTGCGGCTGCTGCACCGCTGACACACCCCTCACCGAACCGCCACGATCTCGCGCCTCTGGAGGCCCGAAATGTCACGAATCATCACCCCGTACTCGGCCCAGTCGACCGCCGCTGAGGTGATCGACGGCATCGACCTCACCGGCCGACGAGCCATCGTCACCGGCGGCGCGTCCGGGATCGGCCTGGAGACCGCCCGAGCGCTGGCCGACGCCGGCGCCGAGGTGACGTTGGCCGTACGCGACACCGCCGCCGGTGAGCGCGCCGCCGCCGACATCACGGCCGGCGGGGCACTTGGCAAGGTCCGGGTCGACCACCTCGACCTGGCCGACCGCGCCTCCATCGACGCCTTCGTGGCCGGCTGGACAGGCCCACTGCACATCCTGGTGAACAACGCCGGCATCATGGCCGTGCCCGAGCTGACCAGGACAGCCGACGGCTGGGAGGCGCAGTTCGCCATCAACCACCTCGGTCACGCCGCACTGACCCTGGGTCTGCGCGACGCGCTGGTCGCCGCGCACGGCGCCCGCGTCGTCGTCGTCAGCTCGTCGGCCCACCAGCAGTCCCCGGTCGTCTTCGACGACATCCACTTCACCACCCGCCCCTACGAGGCGTGGTCGGCGTACGGCCAGTCGAAGACCGCCACCATCCTGTTCACTGTCGCCCTGGCCAGGAAATGGGCCGCCGACGGCATCACCGCCAACGCCCTGCACCCCGGCGGCATCATGACCAACCTGCAACGCCACCTCGACGACGCGCAGCTGCGCTGGGTCGGCGCGCTCGACGAGCAGGGCAACCGCCTGGAGGTGCCGCCGGGCTGGAAGACCCCCCAGCAGGGCGCGGCCACCTCGGTCCTGCTGGCCGCCAGCCCCGAGGTCGAGGGTGTGACCGGCCGCTATTTCGAGGACGGCAACGAGGCCCCGGTCATCGCCGAGCGGGCCGACGGCCGCAGCGGCGTGCTCACGTACGCCCTCGATGACAGGGACGCCGACGTCCTCTGGGACGAGACGCTGCGGCTCCTGGGGCGCTGACCGGGTCGGCTCAGGTGCCCGGGCACCTGAGCCGACCCGGCGACGGGGACAATGATCACGTGTCGCGCCGCCCTCTCGTCCTCGTCGCAGTGGTACTCGTCGTCGTCGCCGGCATCGGCTACGCCGGGCTGCGGACGGCTCACCACCACGCCAAGGACCAGCGGGACCTCGCCGACCTGACGCGGTCGTCACCGTGGCCTCGCGATCAGCTGCTGATCCCCGACGAGGTGACCCGCTCCGGCGCCGTCGGCTGGCTGGAACGTGGCGGCCTGGACGTCGCCTACCCGCTGCACACCGCCGACGGCCGCGCCGTGCCAGTGCTCTGGCGGTTGCGCGTGCCGCACCCCGCGAGCGGGCTACCCGACGGCGTCGACTGCGGCTCGCCACGGCTGCGCACCTGCACCGACCTGGGCGGCGGGAGCACGCTGATCGTGACCCACGAGACCGACAACAGTGACCCGTCCATCGCGCTCTACCGCACCGAGGGCGCCACCGTACGGGCGGTCGAGGTGCAGGGGCCGGACCCGGTCGGCGTCGACGAGTTGACAGCCGCGCTCACCCGCGCCCACCGGCCCAGCGACGCCGAACTGCTGGACCTGCTGCGCCACGACGGCCACCAGACCGACTGGAGTTGACCGCACCCTCTCGCGATCGTGCACTTGCTGTCCCGACACAAGGAACGTTCCACGCGTATCCGCGACCGAAACTGCAAGATCGGCGCGGTGGGGGTGGCAGCCGGCGCCACGGGCCTGATTTTCGCCGGCAGGCCATCCGCGCTCCACCAACCGAGGGCATACTGCGTCGCGTGTTGACCCGATTCGGTTACCTCGACGCGCCCGCGCCGCTGGCGTTCGCCCACCGTGGCGGCGCCGCCGAGGGCGACGAGAACACCACCGAGGCGTTCGCCCGGGCCATCGGGCTCGGCTACCGGTACGTGGAAACCGACGTGCACGCCACAGCGGACGGCGTCGCGGTGATCTTCCACGACCCGACGCTGCTCCGGGTCACCGGTGAGGCGGGCCGCATCGCCGACATGAGCTGGGCCGACCTCGCCTCGGTACGCGTCGGCGGCGCTGCCGTCGTACCCCGGCTCGACGAGGTGCTCGGCGCCTGGCCGCAGGTCCGCTTCAACATCGACGTGAAGGCCGACAGCGGCGTCGCGCCGACGGTCGCTACCGTGACCCGGGCCGGCGCCGGCGACCGGGTGCTGCTCGCCTCGTTCAGCGACGCCCGGCTGACCCGGCTGCGCGCGCTCACCGAAGGGCGCGTCGCCACCAGCCTCGGCATGCGTGGGGTCGCCCGGCTTCGGCTCGCCTCCCTGCACGGACGCCCGCTGCGACTGCCCCCGTCGGTGGTCGCCGCGCAGGTGCCGCCACGCTACGGGCGGGTGCCGGTGGTGGACCGCCGGTTCCTCGACTACTGCCACCGCATCGGCCTGCAGGTGCACGTCTGGACGATCGACGAACCCGCCCAGATGCACGACTTACTGGATCGTGGCGTGGATGGCATCATGACCGATCACGTCGGCGTGCTGCGCGACGTCTACCGCAGCCGCGGCCACTGGGCCGCCTGACCATCGAAGGACCCCCGATGGCCGAGACCGTGAACCCCACGGTGGACGACACCCCGCCTCCGGCGAGCACCCGCCGGGAACGCAGGGGCTGGTACATCTACGACTGGGCCAACTCCGCGTTCCAGACCACCGTGATCACCGTGTTCCTCGGCCCGTTCCTGACCACCGTCGCCGAGTTGGCGGCCGGCTGCGAACTCGGCGCGGACTCCTGCGACGGCTCCGTCTACCCGCTGGGCATCAAGATCGCCGCCGGGTCCTACTACCCGTACCTGATCTCGCTGTCGGTGTTCCTCACCGTGTTCGTGCTGCCGGTCATCGGGGCGATCGCCGACCGGTCGGCGCACAAGAAGCGGCTGCTCGGCGGCGCCGCGTTCACCGGCGCCGGCGCCACCATCGCGATGGCCTTCGTCACCGGCGACCGCTATCTGCTCGGCGGGGCGCTCTTCCTGGTCGCCAACATCTCCTTCGGCGCCGCGATCGTGGTCTACAACTCGTTCCTGCCGCAGCTCGGCGGCCCCGACGAACGCGACGGCATCTCCAGTCGCGGCTGGGCGCTGGGCTACCTCGGCGGCGGCCTGCTGCTGGCCCTCAACCTCGTCGCGATCACCCTGCTCGACGAGGGCGACAACCCGCAACGCACCCTGGACCTGGCCCGCTGGTCGATCGTGTCCGCCGGCGTGTGGTGGGCGTTGTTCACCCTGGTGCCGCTGCGGTGGCTGCGCGAGCGCCCCAGCGTCGCGGCCCTGGCCAGCGGCGGCAACGTGCTCACCGACGGGTTCCGGCAACTCGCCCGCACCATGCGCGAGGTCAAGGCGTACCCGCTGACGCTGTACTTCCTGCTGGCTTTCCTGGTCTACAACGACGGCATCCAGACCGTCATCACCCTGGCCAGCCAGTACGGCACCGAAGAGCTGCGCCTGGAGCAGAGCACCTTGATCATCACGATCCTGCTGGTGCAGTTCCTCGCCTTCGGCGGCGCGTTGAGCCTGGGCGCGCTGGCCAAGCGCATCGGCGCCTGGAAGACGGTGCTGCTCAGCCTGGTGCTCTGGACCGGTGTGATCATCGCCGCGTTCCGGCTTCCCGCCGAGGCGCCGCTGCCGTTCATGGTCCTCGGCGCGGCCATCGGCCTGGTCCTCGGCGGCAGCCAGGCGCTGAGCCGGTCGCTGTTCAGCCAGCTCATCCCGGCCGGCAAGGAAGGCGAGTACTACGGCTTCTACGAGATCAGCGACAAGGGCACCAGCTGGCTCGGGCCGCTCGCCTTCGGCCTGGTGTTCCAGCTCACCTCCTCCTACCGGGTGGGCCTGGTCTCACTGCTGATCTTCTTCGTGGTCGGGTTCCTGCTCCTCGCCGCCGTGCCGATCCGCCGGGCCATCGTGGCCGCGGGCAACACCCCACCCCGGGTGCTCTGAGCACGCGTCCCGCGCCCGACAGATCAGATGCGGTCGATCAGCTAGGCTGCCCGACCGTGACCGACGACGCCGCCACCGCCCCGACCTGCCTGGCCCACCCGTTCCCCGGCCAGCCGCACGCCCCGGCCGGGTGCGCGGCCGCGCGCGGGCTCGACGGGCGTCCGGTGCACGCGGCGGCGTTGAAGTTCTTCTGGGGGCCGATGGACTGCGGCAAGTCCACGATGGCGTTGCAGATGAACTACAACCACGCCCGGCAGGGTCGGCGCGGGCTGGTCACCACCCGCATCGACCGGTCGCTGGGACCGCAGGTCACCACCCGCATCGGCCTGGCCCACGAGGCCATCGAGGTCACCGACGACCTGGACCTGCGGGCCCTGGTCCGCGGCCGGTGGGCCGACGGCGTACGCGTGGACTACCTGATCTGCGACGAGGCGTGCTTCTACACCGTGGAGCACGTCGAGCAGATGGCCGAGCTGGTCGACAGCTACGACGTCGACGTGTTCGCGTTCGGCCTGGCCACCGACTTCCGCTCGCGGCTGTTCCCCGCCGCGCAACGCCTGTTCGAGCTGGCCGACGAGGTGGCCCGCATCCAGGTCGAGGTGCTCTGCTGGTGCGGCCGCGAAGGGCTGCTCAACGCCCGCGTCGTCGACGGCCGGGTCGTCCGTGAGGGTGCCCAGGTCGTCATCGGCGACACCGTCGACACCGCCGAGGTGCGCTACCAGGTGCTCTGCCGCCGGCACTACCGCAGCGGCGACCTCGGCCCCCGCGACTGAGCGGCCCGCCGCGCCGACATTCGGTCAACCACGATCACCCCGACCGTGGTCAGCAGCGCCGCCCCGGCGGCCACCGCGATCGGCGCCCGCAACGCCACCGCCGCCGGGGACAGCGCGAGCAGCAGCAGCGTCGCCGCGACCCGGGCGACCACCCCGGCCTGACCGAGCGCCATCTCGTACGCGGCGTGCCCGGCCAGAAACAACGCGGGACCGCCCAGGACGACCAGCGCGCTCGCCCAGCCCACAGGTTCCCCGGGATCGTGCAGCAGCCGCTCGTCACCGACTGCCGTGACGACGATGCCGCCCACCATCACCGGGTGCAGATAGTTGAACACCAGCCGGGAGAGCCGCCCGGCCCGTTCACCCGCGGCCGCCAACGCCGCCATGCTGGCCTGCGCCCGGTCGAAGTACACCCACCACAGGGCCACCGAACCCGCGAACGCGAGGAGGAACGCGGCGATGGTCACCCGGTCCAACCGCTGCGTCAGCGTCCCACCGGTGATCAGGAGCGACTCCCCCAGCGCGATGAGGATGAACGCCTGACAGCGTTCGGCCAGGTGCCCGCCCTCCACCCGCCAGTGCTCCGGCCTGCTGCGCCCCATCCCGGGCACCGGAAACCCGGTCGCCAGCCCGATCGAGTCGACGACGATCACCGCGATCCAGATCAGCTCCCGGGCCGGGGCGTCCACCAGCCCGCCGACGACCGCCAGCGTCCCGGTACCGGCGATCCAGACGAAACACTGCCGGAAGCTGTCGCCGAGCCAGGGCTCACCCCGGATCGCCCACAGGGAGAAGGCCGTGCGACCCACCTGCACCGCCGCGTACGCGAGGGCGAAGAGCAGACCGTTGTCGCCGAAGGCGGTGGGCAGCGCGGCGGCGAGCAGCAGGCTGCCCAGCGTCACCACCAGCAGCGTGGCCCGCACGGGTGTCCGGTCCGGGTGCAGCCAGTTGCCCGCCCACACCGTGTAGATCCAGACCAGCCAGATCAGGCTCAGCAGCACCGCTGTCCGTCCGACGCCCTGCCAGCTGAGGTTCTCGGCCAGGTAGTGCGACAGCTGGATGATCGTGAAGACGTAGACCAGGTCGAAGAACAGCTCGGTGGAGGTGGTCCGCTCCACGCCCCGGCGCGGGCGCAGTAACTGCGGATGACGTGGACCGCGTCCTGGCGACGCGCCGGTCACCGCGTCGCCGCCAGTGACCGGAACCGGTCGGTCAGGATCACGGCGACAGTCACCGCCAACGCCACAGCGGCGCACACCGCGACGGGTGCCTCCAGCACCACACCGACCGGCATCAGCGCCAGCAGGACCACCACCGCAGTGACCCGACTGATCGGCAGGGTCCGCCACAACAGCGCCTTGTAGGCGGCGTGCCCGGTCAGGAACAGCGCGGGACCACCCAGGGTGAGCAGTACGTCGACAGTGGTGGCCGGTGCGCCGGGCTCGCGCAGCAACCGCTCGTCGGCCGCCGACGTGACGACGACACCGGCGACGATCACCGGGTGCAGGAAGTTGAACGCGACCCGGCTCAACGCCCCGGTGCGCTCCCCGGCGTGGGCGATGAACTCCGTGGCGGCCGGGGCCGAGCGGGCGAAGTACACCCACCACAGCGCCACCGAACCGCCGAACGCCAGCAGGAACGCCCCGGACGTCACCAGGTCCACGTGCGACGTGAGGGTGCTGCCGGTGACCAGGATCGACTCCCCCAGCGCGATCAGGACGAACGCCGCGCACCGTTCGGCCAGGTGCCCACCCTCCACCATCCACCGCTCGGGTCGGCTGCGTCCCCGTCGTGGCAGCGGATAGCCGATCGACAGGCCGACCACCTCGATCACGATCACCGCCGTCCACACCGCGTCCCGGGCGGCACCGCCGACCAGGCCACCGATGACCACGAGCACCGACGTCCCGGTGATCCACGGCAGCGACTGCTGAAATCCGGCCACCAACCACGGGCTGCCCTGCACCGCCCACAACGCGAACACTGTGCGGCCCACCTGCACGGTGACGTAGACCAGCGCGAAGAGCAGGCCGGTGGAGCCGAACGCCTCCGGGATCGTCGCCGACAACAGCAGGCTGCCCAGCCCCACCCCGATCAGCATCGTCCGCACCGGCCCCTGGTCCGGTTGCAGCCAGTTGGTCAGCCAGGTGGTGTAGACCCAGACGAGCCACACCAGCGCCAGCAACAGGCCGGTACGCCCCGCGCCCCGCCAGTCCAGGTGCGCGAGCAGGTAGTGCGACAACTGGGTGATGCTGAAGATGAAGACGAGGTCGAAGAAGAGTTCCGTCGAGGTGGTCGGCTGCACCCCCTCGCGTGGGCGCAGCAGCTGTGGGCGTGTCGGGGCGGCGACCGGGGGCCTAGAAAGGGTCACCGCACACCCGCCAGTTCCCGTCCTCACGGACCACCGGCAGACGCCGTTCCTCGCTGAGCCCGCCGCTGCGGGTCACCTTCACTGTCACCGTGCCGTGCGGTCGGCCGCTGCGGGTGGCGACCGACACGTCGGTGATCTCGTAGTCGGTGACCATCGGTGGTGTCCGCACCCAACTGGTGAAGCCGATAGCGCTCCAGCGGCTGCGCGCGTCCTCGCAGAGCCGCTCGTACGCCCGGTCGCTGTCGCCGAGGGCCACCTCGCTGAGGAAACCGTCGGCGGTCTCCCGGATCGGGCCGGCGGCCTGCCGGACGGTCTGCAGGTTCCAGGCGCCCAATCCGGCCACCCCCACGCAGCACAGCGCCACGCCGAACCCGGCGAACGCCAACCCGGTGCGCATCGGGCGGTGACGCCGGGCCGGTCGGCTCCACGACTGGCCCGCACCCACGACTACCGACCGTAGAGAAGACGCTCACGCTGACGGGCGACAAGCCGGAAACTGGGTGCGCCCGATGGGCGGGTGTGCCCTGTTCGCGGCGGCCCCGCATCGTCTACCGTCGGCGCACACCCCCGAGCAGTGCCAGGAGCCGATCGATGAGCCGCTTCGTGCAGCCGGTACCACCCCCCGTCGACCCGTACGCCGGCGATGGCCTGCTGCGGTCCTGGCTGGAACGTCACCTCGGCCCGGGCGGGCACGCCGCCGCGAAGGGCCGTCTCGCGGACCTGGCCGCCGACGTCATCGGGCCACTGCGCGCGGCGCACGCCGACGCGGAGGCGCACCCGCCGACGCTGGTCCGCTACGACCCGTGGGGTGCCCGGATCGACCGCATCGACACCTCCGCCGGTTGGCAGGCGCAACGCGCCGCCGCCGCCCGGCACGCCGTGGTGGCGCTGCCCTACCTGCCGGACGCCCGGGGCACCTGGGGTGCCGCCGCGCGGGTCGTGCAGCACGCCCTGCTGCACCTGTACGGGCCGGAGTCCGCGACGTTCTCCTGCCCGGTGGCGATGGCCGACGGGGCGGCGGCGCTGCTCAGCATGCCCGACGTCAACGCCACGGTCCGCGACGCGTGGCTGCCCCGGCTGATCTCCACGGACCCGGCCACGGCGATCACGAGCGGGCAGTGGATGACCGAGTCGCAGGGCGGCTCCGATCTGGGCCGTTCCAGCACGCTCGGCCGACCCGCGGCGGACGGTTCGTGGCGGCTGACCGGGGAGAAATGGTTCTGCTCCGCCGCCGACGCCGCGATGGCGGTGGCGCTGGCCCGGCCGGAGGGCGCCGGGCGGGGCAGCCGGGTGCTCGCCCCGTTCCTCGTTCCCCGGTACGCGGTCGACTCACCGCTGGCCGACGGCGCGTCGCCGGGCGCACCCGCGCCGGGTGTCACAGTGCACCGGCTCAAGGACAAGCTCGGCACCCGGGCGCTGCCCACCGCCGAGATCGGCCTGCGCGACGCGTACGCCCTCCCGCTGGGTGACCCGGCGGTGCCCGGTCTGGTTCGGGCGATGACCCTGGTCGTGGTGACCCGGGTGCACAACGCGGCGGCGGCGGCCGGCGGAATGCGACGGGGTCTCGCCTACGCCCGCGCGTACGCCGAGGTGCGGCACGTCGCCGGCGGCCCACTGGTGTCCTCGCCCCTGCACCGGGCCACCCTGGGCACCCTCGCTGTCGACGCGGCGGGCGCGTTCGCCCTCGCTGGGCACGCCTTCGCCCTGCTCGGGCGGGTCGAGGTCGGCGCCGACCCGGAGGCCGCGGCCGAGCTGCGCGTCGTGGCGCCGTTGGCGAAGCTGGCCACCGGCCGGCTGGCCGTCAGCTCCGCCAGCGAGTACGTGGAGAGCTTCGGCGGGGCCGGTTACGTGGAGGACACCGGCGTGCCCCGGTTGCTGCGCGACGCCCAGGTGCTGCCGATCTGGGAGGGCACCACCAATGTGCTGGCCCTGGATGTGCTGCGCGCGCTGACTCGGGAGGACGCCGGGGCGCCGCTGCTGAGCCGGCTGACCGCCGCCGTCGACCTGGCGCGGCCGCTGTCGCCGGTGTTGGCCGACACCCTGGCCGCCGCCGCCACGCAGTTGCAGGAGACCATCGCCGCGGTGACCGTCGACCCGGTTGCGTCGGCGGTGCTCGCGGGCGCCCGTGGTCTGGCGTTGCGCCTGGCGTACGCGCTGACCACCGCGTTGCTCGTCGAGCACGCCGCGTGGGGCGACGAGCAGGCGGAGTTGGCCGCCCGGCTGTGGGCGCGCCGCTGGCTGCGGCACGAGGAGATCGCCGAGGACGCCCACCACCACCTCGACCTGCTCTGCTGACCGGCCGGCGCGAGCGGACGGGTAAGCGCCCATGTCGGTGCTGATCGAGCTGGGTGACGACCGGGGCGCGCCCCTGGAGGAACGCCCACCTCCACCGCAGGTGTCCCGCCGGTGGTGGGTGGCGGTGCTGGTGGCGGCCTGTGTCCTGCTCGGTGGTTCCGCCCCGCCCGTGCGCCTGACGCCTCAGGTCGGGCCGGCGGTGCCCGCCCGGGCGACAGTGCTCGGCGCCGGGCCGCTGCTGCTGGTCGTCGACCCCGAACCGAACCCGCCGACGCTGAGCGCCTACGACTCGGCCGCGCCGGACGGCCCGCCGCGGTGGCGGGTCACAGTGCCGCCCGCCGCCGGGTGGTCCGCAGAGGTCGCCGGTGACCTGTTGCTGCTGGTCGAGCGTGACCAGGCGCTCGGGGCGCGGGTGACCACCGCGCGGTCGTTGCGTACCGGCCAGCCGGTGTGGCGGCGACCCGAGCGCGTGTACGCGGCCGGAAACGAAGCGGTCGCGGTGCGCGAGGTGCGCAGCGCCGCCGAACCGGGTCGGCGGGTCGAGGGCACGGTGCACGGCGTCGACCCGGGCACCGGCGCGACCCGGTGGTCGGTCCCGCTGCCCTCCACGGCGGTGCTGCGAGCGCTGCCCGGCGTGCCCGGGCGGGTGCTGCTGGTGCAGGACGACGGGTTGGTCCGGCTGCTCGACGCCCGTGACGGCACCGAACGCGGGCGGGGACAGCTTCCGCCGGCCGACTACGGCCCGGACAATCCGCAGCTCGTCGGCGCGCACCTGGTGCTACGCCACCCGAACGGCGGCGCGGTCGCGCTGACCGGCTACGACCTACCCGGGCTGATGCCGCGCTGGCGATCGCCGGTGCAGCCGGGTGAGCTGATCCTGCGGCCCTGCCAGGGTCTGCTCTGCGGGCAGGACGAGCAGGGACGCTGGGCGATCGACGCGGGCACCGGGGCGCGGGTGTGGACGTGGCCGGCCGGGGCGCGCTGGCGCACCGTGGGGGGCCCACGGGGCACCACGGAACCCCTGGTCGTGCTGGGTTTGGCGGCGGACGGCAGGCGCTCCCTGGTCGCGACGGTGGGGCGTGACGGTCATCGGGTGTCCGCGGTGCTCCCGGCGGGTGTGACCGACTGCCGCCGGGTCGGCGCCGGGCTGATCTGCCGCGACGGCACGGCCCGCGTGACGTTCTGGCCCCTCGACGTCCCCTGACCTCTACTCGCGGGGCGAAGTTGTCGGGCCCCGCCGGCATACTGCCGGCGTGACAGCCTCTGCCGACCTCGCGATGGTCAACCTCGACAGTTCCGATCCCGCCGGCCACGCCGCGTTTTACCACGAGGCGCTGGGCTGGGAGGTCACCCACAGCCAACCCGAATACGCGATGATCAGCTCCGGTGGCGTCTCCATCGGCTTCGGGCTGGTCGAGGGATACCGACCACCCTCCTGGCCGGACCAGACCGGCGACAAGCGCTACCACCTGGATCTTTACGTCGACGACCTGGCCGCGGCGGAGGAGAGGTTCGTCGCCGCTGGGGCGTCGAAGCCGGCATTCCAGCCCGGCGGCGAGCGGTGGGTGGTGCTCCTCGACCCGATCGGGCAGCCGTTCTGCATCTGCCCCCGCCCGCAGAGCTGAGAAGAGCCCGCCACAACGACAGAAGGAGTCAGCATGGCCGTCACTCTCGTCAACCCGGACGGGTTACCGAAACCGGACGTCTACCGCTGATCGACAACCCGACGTCGGGCGGGTAGCGCTCAGCCGCGACGACGTGACCGGGCCGCCCACACCGCGTAGGCCGGGTCGCGGTCGAGGTTGTGCCGGTCCCGGTCGTAGCGGCGGGTGGTGCGCGGGTCGGCGTGGCCCATGGCGTCCTGGACGTCCTCCAACGGCACGCCCTCCGAGCGGGCCGTGGTGGCGAAGGCGTGCCGCAGTGAGTGTGGGGACAGCTTCGCCCAGGCTGGGATGCCGGCGGCGCGGGCGAGCCGACGGACCATCCGGAACACCGAGTGCCGGTCCAGTCGGGCACCGCTGGCGGTGACCAGCAGCGGGCCGGTGAGCTGTGGCACCGGCACGCCGGTGGCGGCGGCCCGCTGGGCCAGGTAGGCGTCCAGGGCGTGCCCGGTGCCGGGGGTGAGGGCGCGGCGACGTTGTTTGCCGCCCTTGCCGATGAAGCGCACGCTGCGGTGGCCGCGTTCGGTGCCGAGGTCGGTCAGGTCCAGCGAGATCAGCTCCCCGACCCGCAGACCCAGGTCGGCGAGGAGCGCGAGCGCCGCCCGGTTGCGTACGGCGGTCGCGCCGGTGTCCGCGTCGGCGGCGCTGAGCAGGGCGTCCACCTCTTCGGGGGTGAGCCCGACGGTGGCGGAGTGGTCCCGGTCGACACGGGGGCGGTCGGCGCCGGAGACCGGGTTGGCCGGCACAGCGCTCAGTTTGACCAGGAAGTCGTACCAACTGGACAGCGCCGAGAGTCGACGCGCGACGGTCGCCGGGGTCAGTGGGCGGCCGCTGCGGGCGCCGACGCTGCTCTCCAGCGCGCGGGCGTACTCGTTGACGTGCAGGAACGTGGCCCGCAGCGGGTCCAGGTCGTGATCGGCGCACCAGCGGAGCCAGCCGGTGACGTCGCGTCGGTAGGCGTCGCGGGTGTGCTCGGACAGCCGCCGGTTGCGCAGCCACGCCTCGGTGACCTCGACCGGCCCGCTCGGCAGCGCCGGTGGCGCGGACGGGCGGGCGAGCACCGGAGCGTCGGAGAACACCATGTGAAAAAGGCTCTCAGTCTTGGGTGGGATCGGCCTGCAGGCGCGCCGGTCCCACCCGTTACCGTGTCGAATCAGGCGTTGATCTCTCGCCGGGCGCCGCCGTTGGCCTGGATGGTCACCCGGCGGGGCTTGGCACGCTCGGCGACCGGGATGCGCAGCGTCAGCACCCCGTTCTCGTACCCGGCTTCCAGCTTGTCGGTGTCGAGCGTGTCGCCGAGGAACAGCTGTCGGGTGAAGGTGCCCATCGGGCGCTCGGCGGCGACCAGCTCGACGCCGTCGCCGACGGGCCGGCGACGCTCGGCGCGGACGGTGAGCACGTTGCGCTCGACAGTGCAGTCGATGGTGTCCGGATCGACGCCGGGCAGGTCGAACGCCGCGTAGAAGTGGTCACCGTCGCGGTAGGCGTCCAGGTGCATCGTCGCGGGACGTGCCGCCGTACCGAAGAACTGCTCGGCGAGCCGGTCGATCTCGCGGAACGGGTCGGTACGCATCAACATGGTCATGCCTCCTCGGTTCTCCTGGCCGAAGGTGATGAGTTGAGCCGGGTTGACTCAACTTCCTCTTCTTATTTAGCGCGTCCGCGCGCCGACGTCAACCGCTCCGGACAGCCGCTTCTCAAACCAGTGTTCGGCGTAGGGGCCCCGCGAGTACGCCGGGATCTCGGCGTAGCCGTGCCGGGCGTACAGGGCGCGGGCCTCGACCAGGTCGTGCCGGGTGTCGAGCCGGATCCGGTCCGCCCCGGCCGCGCGGGCCTGCTCCTCGACGGCGGCCAGCAGCGCCGCGCCCCCACCGGCGCCGCGGTGCTCGGAGCGGATGAACACCCGGGTCAGCTCGGCCCAGCCCGAATGCCAGCGCAGCCCGGCGCAGCCGGCCAGGTCGGGGCCGTGGTGGGCGAGCAGGAGTAGCCCGCCCGGCGCGGTCAGGTCGTCGCTGGGCAACTCGGCCAACGCCGCGTCGACCTCGCCGGGCACTGCCGGGCGACGGTGATAGCGAACCACCATCTCGGTCATGTACTCGCGCAGCAGCAGCACCGCGTCGGGGTGCTCGGGCCGGCTGGTGCTGGTCGTCCAGGTGGGCCGGGCGGTAATGGTCACCTGTTGATCATCACCGCCCGGTCAACGGCTTTATCCGGTCGCCCGGGTTCGCGTACCCGGGGTCGCCGGGTCGCCGATCCGGAGCAGCGGCCAGTCGGCCAGGTCCCGCAGCAACTGCCGGTCGTGGGTGGCGACGACGACGGCGGCGCTCGTCGCGCGGATCGCGGCGGTCAGCTCGTCGGCCAGTGTCGACGACAGGTGGTTGGTCGGCTCGTCGAGCAGGATCAGCGTGGGCCGCCCGGCCAACACCAGTGCCAGGTCGAGGCGGCGCTGCTGCCCCTGCGACAACCGCCCGACGGGCGTACGCGTCGCGGCGGAGTCCAGCAGCCCGAGCGATCCGAGCGACACGGCCTCGGCGGCGGGCAGCATCCCACGCGACACCAGTCGTCCCACCTGGTGGGCGTACACCTCGTCGGCGGTGAGATCGGAGGCCTGCCCGGCGGCCTCCTGGGTGAGCCGGGCGACCCGGGCCTCCCTCGCCGTCCAGGCGTACCCGTCGGTGGGTTCGAGCGCTCCGGCGAGCACCGCGAGCAGTGTGGACTTCCCTGCGCCGTTGGGCCCGGTGACGAGCAGCCGGTCGCCGCCGTCGATGGCGAGGTCGACCGGGTTGGCGAGCCGCCCGTCGACGGCGACGCCCTGCGCGCGTACCTGCGGCGCGCCCTGCCGTACGCCGAGGTCCGGCATTCGCAGCGTCGGCGGTGGTTGAGGTACGTCGATCCGGTGTGCCTGGAGCGCGTCCTGCTGCCGGTTCAGGGCCTGCACGACGCCCGGCGCGCGGGACTGGCGCTGGTGCTTGCCGGTCCCCTTGTCCGGCCGCCAGCCGGTGGAGAGGCGGTCGCGGGCCTTCGACACCGCGTCCTGGAGTCGTCGACGCTCGGTCTGTTGCTGCTCGTACTCCTGCTCCCAGTGCTCCCGATCGCGGCGCCGCGCGTCCTGCCAGGCGTCATAACCGCCGGCGTAGAGCCGTGCCTTCGCGTCGTGGGTGGGGTCGAGGTCGAGGAACCGGTCCGCGACGTCGCGCAGCAGCGCCCGGTCGTGGCTGACGATCGCGAGACCGCCGTCGTGCTCGCGGAGACGGCGGGTCAGGAAGTCCAAGCCGTCGGCGTCGAGGTGGTTGGTCGGCTCGTCGAGCAGCAGCACGTCGTGGCGCGCGCCGAGCAGGCACGCCAGCCGCACCCGGTAGCGCTGGCCCACCGACAAGGTCGCCAGGGGACGGTCGCGGTCGGTGCAGGCGCCGAGGGCCTCCAGTGCCACGTCGACGCGACGTTCGGCGTCCCACGCGTCGAGGCGGGTGGCCGCGTCGAGCGCGGCGGCGTAGCGGTCCTCGGCGCCCGGATCGCCAGCGGTCAGGGCGAGGGTCGCCTCGTCCAGCGCGGCGAGGGCGGTGAGCGACGCGGCCAGCGCCTCGGACGTGAGGGTGCGGACCGTCTCGCCGTCGCGGGTGGGCAGTTCCTGGCGGGCCAGGCCGATCGTGCCGGCCCGCTGCACGGTGCCGTCGTCCGGCGTGATCAGCCCGGCGAGGACGTGCAGCAGTGTCGTCTTGCCACGACCGTTCTCGCCGACGACCGCCACCCGCGACCGGGCGGAGACGGTGACCGAGACGTCGGTCAGGACGCGACGGGACCCCCGGGTCACTGTGACGTCGGTGGCGCGCACGTGTGCGCTGCCGGCCTCGACGGGCCGGGACATGGTTTCGGGGTTCGGGGTGAGGTTCAACGGTGCTCCGCAGCTCGCGATGGAGCCGGGCAGCAGCTGATGGCCACCCGGCGGGAACCGGGACGGCGAGCGCGAATTCAGCAGAGGAAGGGCGCCGCCGTCAGCGGGCGGAGCGGACCTTCTGCGACCAGATACCTCGTGCCATGACGGCGATGCTAGCAACCTCGGCGCATCAACTCCCGAGGATTTCGCCCACCCCGTGGTCAATGCGACACGAGGTGGGCGGGGGAATAGCAGCGGGCCGCCTACCGGCGCGGGCGGGGCCGCAGGGCGATCAACGCGACCGCCACTGCCAGTTGAGTCGCGTTGAGGGCGAGCCTGGCGCCGCCGGTGCCCTCGACGCCGAGCACGGCGACGAAGGACAGCACGGTCGCGCGGCGGACGATCAGAGCAGCTGGTAGACGCCGTGCTCGCGGGTGAGTAACTGCTCGTCGATCAGATACCGGCGCAGCGTCGCGTGATCCGACCCGCCTGCGGCGCACCACGGCTTGAGCGCGTCGTCGACGGCCCGCTCCGGATAGCGGGTGCCCGGCTCGAACGACTGCTCGGCGATGTGCGCGAGCACGACCCGCCGTCGACCCCGCTGCGCCGGCAGACTCACCAGGACGCCCGCGCGCAGGAAGGTCCGCAGCACCGGGTCGACGCCGGGCTCGGCGTCGACGGCCGGGCCACTGTCGCGCGCGGCGGCCCGCAGCGACGCCTCGTCGGGCGCGAGCGCGCCGTCCGCGCCGGTGACGAGGCCCGCGTCGGTGAGCCGGCGGACCCCGGTGAGCACCACCCGCGCCGGCAGGCCGGTCCGCTCGGCGACCTCGGTCGCGCTGGTAGCACCCAGCACGATCGCCGCGAAGATCCGTCGCCGTCCGTCGTCGGCCAGGGCCCCGGCCAGCACATGCGCAGTCACGCCGGTCACCCTCGCATCAGCGGTACGCGGACCGCCAGGCGATTTTTGGCCCTCTCAGTCGGTCTGCGGCTGTTCGGCGACGAGCAGCACCCGGCGCAGCAGGTCGGAGAGGTGTCGCCGCTCGGTCGCGGTGAGCGCGCCGAGCAGGCGGTGCTCCTCGGCGCCCTGGACCTCCATCGCCCCGCGCCACGCTGCCCGACCCGCCTCGGTGAGTTCCACGTCGACGCGTCGACGGTCGACTGTCGACGGAATCCGGCGGACGAAGCCCCGCCGTAGCAGCGTGTCTACCCGGGCGGTGATCGAGGCGGGGGCCATCGTGAGGTCCGCGGCGAGGTCAGAAGGTGCGGCCCGGCCACCGCGACCGGCCAGGGCGTGCAGGGTGTCGTACTCGTGGGCCGGCAGGTCGAGGTCGACCAGGACCCGCTCCTTGACGGCCCGCAGATGCCGGGTCAGTCGGATCATCCTGGTCACCGCCCCCTCGACGTCCGCGTCGAGGTCGGGCACCACGGGCAGCCAACGCTCGATGTGCCGGTCGACGACGTCCGGAGTGGTGGTCACCGCGCCAGCTTACCTCAGCGCCGAAATATTCGTTGCCGAAATATTCGATGTCGAAGTATGTTGTGGGCATGGCTCACCCACTGCGCAACCACTCCTTCCGGCTGCTGTTCCTGGGTCGCACCATCTCCGCTCTCGGCGACGCGGTGGTGCCCGCCGCACTGGCGCTGGCCGTGCTGCGGGCCACCGGCTCCACCGGCGCGCTGGCCGTCGTCCTCGCCGCGGCGGTCGTCCCCAGGCTGGTCCTGCTGCCGTTCGGCGGCGTGGTGGCCGACCGGTTCGACGCCCGCCGGGTCGCCCTCCTGGCCGACCTGGTCCGCTGCGCGACGCAGCTCGCGGTCGGCGTGGAGCTGCTCGGCGGCGACCCGTCACTGACCGCCGTGGTGGTGGCGTCCGCGCTCGGCGGCACCGCCTCGGCGTTCGCCATTCCGACGGCGTCCCCGCTGGTCGCCGGCACCGTCGAACCGGCCGACCGGCAGCGGGCCAACGCCCTGATGGGGATCACCGCCAACACCAGCCGCCTCGCCGGCCCGGCGCTGGCCGGCGCGCTGGTCTGGGCCGCCGGACCCGGCTGGGCGTTCATCCTGGACGGCGCGTCATTCGCGCTCAGCGCCACGCTGCTCGCGCTGGTGCGGGTCCGCCACGTGCCGGTGCCCCGCCGTTCCGTCCTCGCTGACCTGCGACACGGCTTCGGCGAGGTACGCGCCCGCGACTGGTTCTGGACCAGCCTGCTCGGGCACGGCGTGTGGAACGGCGCCGCCGCCGTGTTGATGACCCTCGGGCCGGCCGTCGCCATCGACCGCCTGGGCGGCGAGACGACCTGGGTGCTGCTGTTGCAGGCCGGCGCGATCGGGATGCTCACCGGATCGCTGCTGGCCGGGCGGGTCCGGCTGCACCGGCCGGTGCTGCTGGCCAACCTCGGGCTGGCCTGCTACGCCGCCCCGCTGTTCCTGCTCGCCGTCGCCGCGCCCGCCCCTGCGGTGATCGCCGCCTACGCGGTCGCGCTGACCGCCCTCGGCTACCTCAACCCGGTGTGGGAGACCGTCGTGCAGCACCACTTTCCGCCGGAGGTCCTGGCCCGGGTCACCTCGTACGACTGGCTGGTGTCGCTGGGCGCCATGCCGCTGGGCTACGCCCTGGCGCCGTTGGCCGCCGACACGTTCGGCGCACCCGTCCCGCTGGCCGTCGCGGGCCTGCTGGTCCTCGCCGCCTGCGCGGGTACCGCCCTCGTGCCCGGCGTACGCCGACTCACCTGGCCGGCGACCCCGCAATCGCAACCGGCCGACCCCGCTGCCGTCCGTTGATCAGTTCGAATCTCGATGGGTGGGTGAGCGACGGCCGGGCCCATCCACGACAAAGGCTCCCGGCCAGCGCCGGGAGCCTTTGTGCGATGTGGTTGGTCAGCCGGCTTTGCGGGCCATCGCGACGAAGCCACGCCACGACCGTGGGCTGAACGTCAGCGTGCCGCCGTCGCGGTCCTTCGTGTCACGGACCAGGACCACGCCCGGAAGGTTGTCGGCAACCTCGACGCAGTCACCGCCGTTGCCGCCGCTCTTCGTGCTCTTCCGCCACCGCGCACCGGTCATGTCCATGATGCTGCCGCTTCTCTGAGAAGTTCCAACGAACGCCCTCGGGGCAGGGCCTCGCCGCGAATACGCTCCCACCGTCGTTCCAGGCTAACAAGATCCGACGTTTGATTGAGGATCTGCGCCTGTGCCGCGCTGTCGACGTGCGCGACCCGTGACCCGTCCGGCATGTCGGCGATGGTGAACGGTCCGTCGAGCCCGGGGTAGCTGGGCGCATCCGACGGGACGATGTGGAGCTGCACACTGCCCGTCTCGGCGTGCCCGAGCAGGCGCGCGAGTTGCACAGCCATCAAGGTGCGGTCGTCGCCGACACGCCGCCTCAACACCCCCTCGTCCAGCACGGCGATCAGCAGCGGACCGCCTCCCCGGCCGATGATCGCCTGCCGGTTGATCCGCGCCTCGGCGAACTCGGCGACCGCCTCCGGTGTCAGCACCCCACCGGCCAGGGTCGCCCGGGCGTACGCCTCGGTCTGCAGCAGCCCAGGCACCCACGCGAGTTGGAACGACCGCAGTGTCACAGCCTCACGTTCGAGGTCGACCCACGGCCGGAACCACACCGGCTCACGGCGACGGACCACGTCCGGCCACAGCGCGTCGGCGTCCTTTGCCAGCAGCCCCGCCACTGTCGCACGATGTCGGCTCTGGGGAATGTGCCCCGGGTTTGCCCACCTGGCGACGGTCTTCGGGTGCACACCGAGCTGACCTGCGAGGCTCTCGGCGGTGTGACCCGCCGCGGCCAGCGCCGCGACAAAGGCGTGGTTCATGCCGTCCCTCCCCTGGAACAAATCCGCTGCTCCGAGAAGATTAGTTAACGCTGTGTGTTTGTCCAGCAACCCCCGGCACAGTGCGGTGTAGACGGTGCTGCGACGAGGAGGAGAAGCTGTGCGGAACGAGGTACGAAGCGCTCTCAGAGCCGGAGACGTGGTCCTGTTGACCGCCGCCGCGAGCGTCCCCACACCGGTTCGACGGTGCGCGACAGTCGGGGTCGGCTGATGCCCGAGCGTCCGAAGCACTCCCCGTTGCGCCCGTCGTGGCGCTGCCCGGTCTGCGGCATCCTGTGGCCCTGCTCGGCAGCGAAGCTGCGCCTGCTCGGCGAGTACCGCGAGGATCGGCCGGGTCTGTTGATCCACCTGGCGAAGGTCCAGGAGGAAGCCACCGACGATCTCATCAAGCTCAACCCGGACGTCGCGCTGCCCGATCTGACCCCGCGTTTCGTCGGCTGGGCAGAGGCCCGCTGAGCTGTCGTCAACCACCTCCGCGGGTCGGTACGAGTCAGCACGATGCGGGAGACTGACGGCGTGACGACAGGCCCCGGGATGAGGCCGGCCCGATGAGCCGACCATTCAGGATCGTCGTCGCCGTGCTCGCCGCGGTGGGCGCCACCCTGATGTACCTGGGAGTCACCGCCGAGGTCAATTCCATGTCGGGGCCGATCACCGTCACGCGGACCGCCGTCGACTTCCGGACCCTCGTCGCGAAGGGGGTTGTCTTCTTCGCCCCCCTCGACCCCATGACCGCCCCGATGATGGACGCGGTGACGCCGCTGATCCGCTGGGTCGTGATTCTGCTGGTCGGGGTTTCGACGTACCTGGCCTGCGGCCTGGTCACCCGGCGGACGCACCCGTTCGTGGCGGCGATGGTCGGCGCGGCCGCGGCCCTCACCGCCACGGCGGTCGGGGACCTGCTCTGGTGGGCCACCCTCGTGGTCCGCGTCCACACCGCCCCCACCGGTTGGTACGCCAACGAGGCACTGGACCATTCCACGCTCCTCGCCAGCGCACACCTGACGCTGACCGGCTGGACGTCCGACGCCCTCTTTCTCGGCTGCCTGTTGGCGGGCACGAACGCCTCCCTGGTGGGCTGCGCCAGCCTGGCGATGCTGCTGCTGGACCGGCTCAGGACAGCAACCGACGAAGGTGACGGCGAGGCTCAGGCCCCGGTTGTCGACAGCGCGCCGGCGGCCCGCGTTCCGCTGATCGGCGACGTGCGAGGACGCGGCCCGAACCTTGCCCTGGCCGGCGTCCTCCCGGTGCTGGTGCTCATGCTGATCAACGGCACCCAGGCGGTGTGGGACAGCTACTCGGGGAGAGGTTTCCTGGCGTTGCTGTCTGTGTTCCTGTCCCGCCCCGCCCTGTCCCCGCCGCCACGCACACGCGATGACGTGGAGTACCGGCTGACCCACGAGATCGATCCGAATCCCCTGTCGATGGACCTCTGGGTGCACAGGTCGGTGCTCGCCCTCGCCCTGCTGGTGGTGCTGTGGCTCCTGCTCTGGGCGCTGGTCGGCGGCCTGCCGAATTCCGGGCACCGCCTCGGGCTCGTCGTGGTCTGTTGGGGTGCCACGATCACGGCGTCCGCGTTGACAGCGACGTCCGATGTCCTCGTCGGCTGCGCCATCTCGGACTCCCCTACCGGGTGTGCCCCCTGGGAGTCCCTGGGCCTGCAGTTGACCTCGGCGCTGCGGTTCGGCGCGGCCTGGGGCTGGCTCGTCGCGCTGCCCGTGCTGCTGGCCCGTCGGCTCCTCGACACCGACACGTCCATCGATACGCAGGAGACTCCGGCCCATGAGTCCACGTAACAAGCCCCCGCGTCGCCGTAAGGGTGTCACCGCGGCCGCGCCGCCCCCCGCGCCGGCAACCGTCGCCTGGTGGAAGCGTCCCGTCACCTGGCTGCTGACGATCGTGGTCGGTGCCGTCGCCACCTGGCTCGGCGCCGTCGTCCTCGGCGCGATCAACCAGTGGAAGCCCGCGAACGAGCTGGCCGAGCAGTTGGCTGGCCGGGGGCCGGTCGTCGTCCTGGACCTCAAACACGTTCCCTACCCACAGGAGGGCGCGCTCGACTACGTCTACCCCGCCGGCGCCGACCTGGCTCGCCTGGACGCCAAGCGGCCGGACGACCCGACCGTCGAGGCCGGCGCTGTCGACATCGAACGGAGCACCTGGGAAATCACCCTCGTCGGCACCCGGGACGAGGCCGCCGAGGCCGTCGACCTCCGGCCCGTCCTCGTCGAGCCCTGTCGTCCCCCACTCACCGGGATCCATGAGCCCAACGAATCCCAGGGCGACTCCAAGAAGATCGTCCTCGTGACACACGTGGATCGGCCGAATCCCCGCATGCTCGTCGACGACCCGGATGGCGAGGACGCCGGTGCCCCGTTCTTCGCCAGCCACAAGATCACCTTGCCCAAGGGTGAGAAGAACGTCATCCAGGTACGAGCGCTCAGCGCCAAGCAGCACTGCCGATGGCGACTGGAGCTGGACTACCTGGCCGACGGACGACGCCAGACGATGGTGATCTCGGCGCCCGGCGACAAGCCGTTCGAGGTGACCGGGCGCGCTGACGACTCGGCCTACACCTGGATCTACCTCAGTCCGTTCAACGGTTGTCGGGCCAAGGACGGCACCGAGACCGATCGGCTGCGCATCACCGGCCCCGAGTACGCGCAGATGGTGCGCGACGGGCGCAGCTGCCCGTACTGACCGCTGGCCGTCCACCACCCGCGCCACCCGGATCACCGGCCCTCCACCGGGTCCGACCCGGGCGAAGTTGCCGGACCGGTAAACCTCGCGAGCCCACCTGGTGTCTTGCTGGTTGACGAGGCCGGGAGGTCAGATGAGGGATTCGCGCGGGGCGGAGTTCGACGACTTCGTTCGCTCACGGTCGGGGGTGCTGTTGCGGGTTGCCTTCCTGCTGACCGGAGACCGGCACGCGGCGGAGGACCTGCTTCAGGAGGTGCTGGAGCAGATGTACGTGCGTTGGCGTCGGGTGCAGAGCAGCCCGGAGGCGTACGCGCGACGTGCGCTGGTCAATCGGTCGATCAACCGGTGGCGGTGGCGTTCCCGGCGTCCGGAACAGTCGCTGGGCGACCACGACGGGGTTGCCCGGGACCACGCCGACGTGGTGGCGGTTCGCGAGCTGGTCGTCGGGGCGCTGCGGTCGTTGCCGGCTCGGCAGCGGGCCGCTGTCGTGCTCCGTTACCTGGAAGACCTGCCGGTCGTCGACGTCGCGGCGGCGATGGGCTGCTCCGAGGGCGCGGTGAAGAGTCACGCCTCCCGTGGGTTGGCTCGGCTGCGAGAGGCGCTGGCCGGATCGAACCTCGTCATGCCCATCACTGGACCCGGGAGTTCGCGATGACCATGAACGACAGTGACGTGCGCGGCATCCTGCACCGCGCGACGGATGACCTGGTCAGCCCACCGGGCCTGCTCGCTGAGGTGCGTCGGGGTGGGCGGCGGCGGGTGGTGCGCCGGCGAGCCGTGTTGGCGGCGGTCTGCGCGGTCGTGGTGGCCGTGCCCGTGGCTGGCGTCCTCGACCTACCCGGCAACGCCGGAGATGCTCCTGTCGCGTCACCGCTGCTCGACCAGCCCACTCGCGGTGATCTGGCCGCCGACGAGGGATACCTGCGGCAGGTCCGCCAGGTGTGGCAGCGCCGGATCAAGGAGGTCGGAGATCGGACGCGCGGCGAGCCGCACGTGGTGTGGGCAGGAGGAACGCCTGCTGGCCCGGCCGCCTACGTCGCCCACGCCACCGCACACGGCACGACGGTGGGGTTCGTCGAACCCACAGCCGGCGGCCCGCGCGTCCGCACCCTGACGCAGGCCACCGACAGCGAAACAGACGGCCTCGAGCAGGCAGTACTGCTCGGACCGCAGCGCGACGTGCTCCTTGTGCTGGACTTCGGGCAACCGGTGCAGTTCTCCCCGCAACTGCGGTACAAGCCAGATGGCAAGGTCGAGCGAACCTTCGAGCCGGTGGCATTCCAGGACGGTGCGGCGGTGTTGTCGGTGTCGCCGCAGCGCACGAAGCTCACCGTCGCGCTCTCCAGGACTCCCGTTGAACGGCAGAACGTGATTCACATCGACGGCACGAGCGAGATCTACTTCCCCGACAACAAGGATCGGCCCGCACCACCGCTTCTTCGCCACACGTTGCCCGGCGCGGAGCAGGTCTGGGGCACCGACCCGGCTGCCAAAGAGGTGAACGCGCCGACGGAAGCCCTCGCCGAATACATCGACCCGGTCGGAGCGCACACGCACAACGGCTCTCCCCTCCTGTGGGTCTACGGGGCAACCCCCGATGGCCAACGGCTCCTCGTGGAAACCGTCCAGTACGACGACGACCCGTCCCGCGTCATCGCACTGCTCGCCCGCAAGTACCTTCCGTTCGAAGCGGTGGCCAGCACGACCGCGGACTGGTCGGCACCCCTACCCGTGCGGCTACGACTGCCCGACGACCAGGGCGTTCTCGTCGCCGCCGAGGGGTCAGCGCTGAGCTACCGGGTCGGCGACGGCCAGTGGCAGGACGCCGGCCGCAACGCGGCACTCCTGCCCGCGACCGCGACCGAGGTACGGGTCACCAACGACAACGGGACCAGCACCAACGTCCCGGTCGCTTCCTGAATCAGCTCCCCGGCAATGGTAAATACCGCGCTCACCGACGCGGTGATGGCTACCTTCACCTACGGGCTGGTCGGTGAACGGTGTCACCCGGCGTGTGTATCGGCGGCACGACGCCTCACCGCAACCCTTGACGACAGGGGAAGTTCGAGATGTCCGGCGCAGCGTTCGCCACGGCAGGCGCTGCGCCGTTGCGTCCCACCCAACTGCTTCGCCGCAACAGGCCGTTCCGAACGCTCTTCTCGGCACGGCTCGTCTCGTACGCGGGCGACTCACTCAGCCTTGTCGCACTGATCTTCCACGTCGCCGAGACGACGGGTAAGGGGCTGGCAGTCGCGCTTCTGCTCCTTGTCGGAGACTTCGCTCCGTCCCTGTTGGGTCCCTTCACCGGTGCCCTCGCCGATCGGCTCAATCTCCGACGGTTGATGGTCGTCTGCGAACTCATCCAAGCTGTGGTCCTGCTGGTCATCGTGCTGACGATGCCCTCGCTGCCGGTGCTGCTGGCACTCGTCGCGATTCGCGCCACCGCCTCGCAGCTCTTCCAACCGGCGTCTCGGGCGGCGGTGCCCGCACTGGTCGGTGACAGTGACCTGGAAACCGCCAACTCCACCCTCGGGTTCGGCTCCAACGCGGCAGAGGCGGTCGGCCCCCTGCTCGCCGCAGCCCTGTTCCCGCTGGTCGGACTGCGTGGCGTGCTGCTCGTCGACGCCGTGTCGTTCCTGGTCTCGGCCGTGCTGCTCGCGACGCTCCCCTCACTTCCGCCGGCCACCGCCGATGGGCACCAGCCGTCCCTGCTGCGACAGGCCAGAGCGGGCATCGGTTATCTGTTGAGTGTTCCGACGGTGCGGGTGATCTTCCTTGGCTTCACCGCTGTGGTCGCCTTCAACGGGGTCGACGACGTGGCCCTGGTGCTGTTGGCCCAAAAGACCTTCCACGTCGGTGAATCCGCTGTCGGGCTGCTGCTGGGCGCTGTCGGTGTCGGACTGGTGGCCGGATACGCCATGTTGTCCAAATGGGGCTCGCGGGCATCGATGCCGCTGCTGCTGATCGCGGGCTTCGCCGTCAGCAGTGTCGGCAACCTGCTGACCGGGCTCGCCTGGGCCGTCGCCGCCGCGATCGGGCTGCAAGCCGTCCGTGGGTTCGGGTTGGCGGCCATGGACGTCGCCTCCAGCACGCTGCTGCAACGTACGGTGCCAGCGGGAATGCTCGGCAGGGTCTTCGGCAATCTGTACGGTGCGATCGGGGTCGCCGCCGCGACGTCCTACCTCGCCGGTGGTGTCCTGTTGGACGCCACGTCCGCCCCGGTGACCCTGATGGTCGCGGGCATCGGCGGGCTGGTGGCTACCGGAGTCGTCGCGTTGCGACTGCCACAGGCGATCCGACGGGCCGACGAGGATGGTGCGACGCCGACGCCGACGCCACCCGCGCCGACAATCTGATCAGATCGGGCCGTCGGTGCGCAGCCGTGCGTGCAGGTGCATGTCGTGCCAGCCGTCGGAGTGGCGAACCGACCCGCGGGCCACGCCCTCCTCGGCGAAGCCGGCCCGCGTGGCCACCCCGCACGACGCCGCATTGGCCGTCGAGTGCTCCAGGGCCAGCCGGTGCAGACCGGCCCGCGTGAAACTCCACCGGGTCAGGGCGAGCAGCGCCTCGGTGGCGAGACCCTGGCCGCGCGCGGCGGGCACCAACCAGTACGACAGCTGCGCCGACGCCTCGACCAGCAGCACGCCCCGCAACCCCACCTGACCCAACGGCCGGTCGTCGGCGTCGACGATCGCCCAACTGGCCGACGTCTCGTCACGCCAACGACCGACCCACTGCGCCGTCCACGCCCGCGCCTCGTCGTCGCCGTCCACGCGGCGGACGTGCCACCGCTGGATCCGCGGACAGTCGAAGGCGGCCCGGACGGCCGGAGCGTCGTCGTCGCGCCACGGCCGCAGGGCCAGCCCGGGTCGTACCGGAAGGTGGGGTTGCTCCTGGGCGGCGAGGCTCCCGGCGGGCAGGGCTGGTGCGACGAGCAGCGGCATCAGCCCATTATCGGGCCGACGGCCTCACTCACCGGTCGGGCCGCCCGCGAGTTCGGCGACCACGTCGAGGTGACCCAGGTGACGGGCGTACTCCTGCACCAGGTGGAACAACACCCGCTCCAGCGACGCCGGGTCCGCGCCTCTCCAGCGCGGGCCCGGCGCGCCGATCTCGGCCAGGTCGTGCGCCGTCACCACAGCCGTGGTGTGCGCGCCCTGCGCCCGCAGCGCCGCCACCAGATCCGCCCGGGTCTCGTCAGGAGCGACGTACCAGCGGTCGTCGCGACGGTCGCCCCACGGCTCGGCGACGTCCCGGCCCTGGAAACCCCACTCGATCCAGCGCAGCTCGACGTGGCGCAGGTGGGTGAGCAGCTCCAGTGGGGTCCACCCGGACGGCAGCCGACTGCGCCGCAGTTCCGGCTCGGCCAGCGCCGACACCTTGGCCACCGCGGACTCCCGGAAGTAGTCCAGGTAGCGCAGGAAGACCTCGGTGCGGCTGCCGGCCGGGTCGGTGGGCTCAGGGAACGAGGTCATGATCCGGCCGGCAGGTCACGGCCGCGCTGACGCACCCCGGCAGCGCCGTACGGGTAGTCGCCCACCAGCGGGGCGCTCGCCTCGTCCAGCAGCCGCATCTGCTCGGCGTCGAGGACCAGGTCGGCGGCGGTCAGGTTGTCGTCGAGCTGCTCGGTGGTCCGCGCGCCGAGGATCACCGAGGTGACCGCCGGTCGGGCCGCCAGCCAGGCCAGCGAGACCGCCGACATGGACATGCCACGGTCCTCGGCGATCTGGCGGACCGCGTCGAGCACCCGCCAGGTGCGCTCCTCGGCGTTGCGACCCGCGTACGCCTCGACGCCGCGCTGCGGGTTCTCGCCGAGCCGGGTCGCGCCGGTGGGCGTGCTGTCGCGCTGGTACTTGCCGGTCAGCCACCCGCCGCCCAGCGGTGACCACGGCAGGATGCCGATGCCCTCGTTCTCGCAGACCGGCACCAACTCGAACTCGATTTCCCGGGCCAGCAGGTTGTACTGCGGTTGCAGGGTCACGATCGGGGTGAGGTTGAGGTGCTGGGTGAGCAGGGCGGCCTTCTGCAACTGCCAGCCGGTGAAGTTGCTGACCCCCGCGTAGCGGATCTTGCCGGCGCTGACCGCGTCGTCGAAGAACCGCAGCGTCTCCGGCAGCGGGGTCAGCGGATCCCAGGCGTGCGCCTGGTACAGGTCGACGGCCTCGACGCCGAGGCGGCGCAGGCTGGCGTCCAGGGCGCGGGTGAGGTGCACCCGGGACAGGCCGGCGTCGTTGGTCCCCGGGCCCATCGGGAACCGGCCCTTGGTGGCGATCACCAGGCGGTCACGCAGGTCGGGTCGGCTGCGCAGCCAGCGCCCGATGATGTCCTCGGAGACGCCGGTGGAGTAGACGTCAGCGGTGTCGATGAAGGTGCCGCCGGCCTCGACGAACCGGTCCAGTTGGGCGAAGCTGCCGGCCTCGTCGGTCTCCGCGCCGAAGGTCATCGTGCCCAGACACAGGGTGGACACCACGGTGCCGGTCTTGCCCAGAGTGCGATAGCGCATATCGTCCTTTCGGTCCGAGTGACAAAGCTGATCTTCGCACCCGCCTCGGCCACCCGCATTCGGGACAGTGCCGAACGCCGGTTGGGGCACCCACGCGGCGACGCCGCAGGTCATCATGAGCGGGTGAGCGAGCCCGCGATCGAGATCGACCGACCTCAGCGGCCGACCCAGTCGCCGCCGTCGGGGCGGGCGCCGGAGCCCGGCGCTCGTACCCGTGGCCCGTGGCTGGTGGCCGCCGCGACCACCGTGACGCTGCTGCTTCTCGCGGGCCGTTACGGCTATCACCGCGACGAGCTGTACTTCCTGCTCGCCGGTCGGCACCTGGACTGGGGCTACGTCGATCAGGGGCCCCTGGTCCCGGTGCTGGCCCGGCTGCTCGACACGATCGCCCCGGGCAACCTGGTGGTGCTGCGGACCCCGTCGGCGGTGCTGGCCGGCGGCGCGGTGCTGCTGGTCGCCGCCATCGCCCGGGAGTTGGGCGGTGGCCGGGTCGGGCAGCTCTTCGCGGCGGTGCTCGCCGCGCTCTCCGGCATCGTGCTCGCCAGTGGTCACCTGCTCAGCACCACCACCGTCGACCTGCTGGTCTGGTTGGTCGCGGCGTGGTGTGCGGTGCGGTTGCTGCGCACCGGTGACAGCCGGTGGGCGCTGGGCATCGGGCTGGCGCTCGGTGTGGGCATGCTCAGCAAGCTGCTGCCCGCGCTGCTGGCCGTCGGCCTGGTCGCCGGAGTGCTCATCGCCGGGCCGCGTCGACTGCTGCGCGACCGGTGGGTGCTCGCCGCCGCCGGGATCACCGTGCTGCTGGCCGCGCCGAATCTGATCTGGCAGGCGACAAACGGTTTTCCGCAGCTCGGCGTTGCCGGGTCCATCTCCGACGGTGACAGCTCCTACAGTGGCCGCCTTGAGGCCTTCACCCTCCACTTCGTCATCATCAGCCCGTACGCCGTACCGATCTGGATCGCCGGCCTCGTCGCGCTGCTTCGCCGACCGGCGTGGCGGGCCTACCGGGCGGTGGGCTGGGCGTGGCTGGTGGTGGTCGGCGTCGTGCTGATCGCCGGCGGCAAGGGTTACTACGACGCGCCGTTGTTGCTGGTCCTCACCGGCGCCGGCGCGCTGGTCACCGTGGCGTGGGCGTCGCGCGGGTCGTTCTGGTGGCGTCGGGGGTTGCTCGCGCTGGGCGTGGTGCCGTTCCTGCTGCCCAACGTCGTGCTGCTGCTGCCGGTGCTGCCCGCTGACCGGTTGCCCGGTTTCGTGGTCGACGTCAACTACGACGCCGGCGAGACGATCGGTTGGCCCGAGTTCGCCGACTCTCTCGCGGTCGTCCATCGTGGCTTGCCGCCGCAGGAGCGTTCGCGGGCGGTCGTCCTCACCGGCAACTACGGAGAGGCCGGCGCGGTGGCCCGCTACGGGCCGGCCCGTGGTCTGCCCCGGGCGTACTCGGGGCACAACAGCATGGTCGACTTCGGTCGGCCGCCCGCCGACGCGGACGTGGTCGTCGCTGTCGGCTGGGAGCGCCCCGACCAGCTCTCCACCTGGTTCGAGCAGTGCACCCTCGCCGGGCGGGTGGACCAGCGCGTCGAGGTCGACAACGACGAGAACGGCGGCCCGATCCACGTGTGCCGGGGGCTGCGGCGTCCGTGGGCGCAGATCTGGGACACCGAGGTACGCCACACCGGCTGACCGCGTTCACCCGGCTGTGCCGGGTCGGGTCAGGCTCCGTCGGTCAGCCAGGCCTGGATGCCGACCAGGGCCTCGGGGCCGGAGGTGGCATCGACGTCGCGGGCGAGATCGGCGATCGTGACCGCGGCGAGCGCCTGGTGCCACGCGGCCTCGGCCGCCCACATGGCGCGGGACACCGGACACGGCGTGGTGCAGGCGTCGGCCGGCGTCGCGAACGGGCCGCGCTGGCGGATCTCGGTGCAGACGAAGGCCGGGCCGGGCCCGTCGACGGCCCGGACCACGTCGAGCAGGGTGATGCTCTCCGGTGCGCGGGTCAGCACGTAGCCGCCCGACTTGCCCTGCACGGAGTGGACCAGGCCGGCGCGAGCGAGCGCCTGGAGCTGCTTGGCGAGGTAACTGCTGGAGACGTCGTGCAGCTCCGCCAGCTTGGCCGCCGGAACGGGCGTGTGGCTGACGGTGAGCACCACGCAGCAGTGCAGCGCCCACTCGACCCCACCGGACATCTTCATGACGTCACCCTAGTCACCCCGATACTCGGACTCATTGTGTCCGAGTATAGTTACTCGGACAAGGAAGGTCCGAGTAACTGCTGAACCTCAGCAGTCGGACCACGCCGTCACGGGAAGGTGCATGACATGAAGATCGCCGTACTGGGCGGGACCGGCCTCATCGGGTCGCAGGTCGTCAAGATCCTGCAGGCCGCGGGGCACGAGGCGGTGCCGCTCTCGCCGTCCACCGGAGTGGACCTGCTCACCGGGCAGGGCCTGTCCGACGGGCTCGCTGGCGCCGAGGTCGTCGTCAACCTGACGAACTCGCCGACCTTCGACGAGGCCTCGCCCGCGTTCTTCCAGACGACCATGGACAACCTGCTGGCCGCAGCCGCTCGCGCGGGCGTCGGCCACGCGGTGATCCTCTCCATCGTCGGCGTCGACCAGGTGCCCGACCTGGACTACTACCGCGCCAAGAGCCTCCAGGAGGAGATCCTCACGGCCGGTCCGATTCCGTACTCGATCGTCCGCGCCACCCAGTTCTTCGAGTTCATCGAGTCGATCCTGTCCTGGACGGCCGACGACACCACCGTCCGCCTGCCCAGCACGCCGGTGCAGCCGATGGCCGCCGCCGACGTGGCGCAGGCCGTCGCCGAGGTCAGCATGGGCGCGCCGCTGCGCGGCATCCGCAACGTCGCCGGGCCCGATGTCTTCGCCCTCGACGAGCTCGGGCGGATCACGCTCGCCGCCGGTGGTGACCAGCGCACCGTCACCACCGACAACGGCGCGGGCATGTTCGCCGCCATGTCCGGCGACGTCCTCATCGCAGGCGACGACGCCGTCATCGCGCCCACCTCCTACCGGGAGTGGCTCGCGCGCCGGGCCTGACTGGGCACACCCCGCGTCTCGCGGCGGCGATCGACCGCCGCCGCGACGCGCGGGTACGGCGATACCGTGCTCTCGGCCGTATCCAGTTACTGGCGCGTCCCACCCTGCGACGTGCTGGTCCCGGCCCGCCACTCGTGCGCCAGGATCGCGAAGACGAGCTGGTCGGCCCACTCCCCCCGAAACAGGTAACTCTCGACATGGCGGGCCTCCTGCCGCATGCCGAGTCGCGCCATCAGCCGGGCCGACGCCGTGTTGCGACAGTGGCAGCGCCCGTAGACCCGGTGCAACCCGAACTCGGCAAACCCCCAGGCCAGCATCGCCGTGGCGGCCTCCGTGGCCAACCCGCGACCGCAGTGGTCGGGGTGGAAGACGAACCCGAGTTCGGCGGTACGCTCCAGCCGGCTGCGCCACACCAACTCCACGATCCCGATCACCCCAACGTCGGTGACGACGGCCACCGTGAGGCAGTCACCCTCCGCGCGCCACGCGTCCTCGCCCGCCATGGCGAGCACCGACACCCGCGACTGCTCACGGGTACGCGGCTGCGCGCCGAGCATCCAGCGCACGACGTCGGGTCGACGCTGAAACGCGTACACGTCGTCCAGGTCGTCGATAGTGACCGGGCGCAGGATGAGCCGTGCGGTGCGGATCGGGTAGGTCGGTTGGAACATCACGCGATCGTAGAGACCCGTGCCGAGTGTGCCGGTGTCCGTCGATCGGCGTCCGGGCGCCGGGGCAGCAGCAGCGGGCTCGCGAGGATCACCAGCCCCGCGACCGTGATCGCCGTACGTGGGCTGGTGGCCTGCGCGAGCAGCCCACCGAGCGCGCTGAGGCTAGCGATGGCCGCGCTGCTGCCGATCGACCAGGCAGAGAGGGTACGGACGATGCGATCCTTCGGAGTCTGTTGAAGGCGGTAGGTGGCGAGCACCGGGTTGTACAGGCTCATGCTGATGATGATCGCGAACTCGACGGCGATCACCGTGGCGAGACCGACCACGCCGGGTTGGACGAACGCGAGGCCGATCAGCCAGATCGCGCGCAGCGTGCCCACGGTGCGGATGATCCGGTGTTGGCCGTGCCGAGCCACCACCCGACGGGCCAGGCGTGACCCGATGAGGCCGCCGACGCAGGGTAGGGCGAAGGCGAGGCCGTACTGCCAGGGCGGAAAGCCCAGCTCGCCGAGCAGGAGCACTGCCAGCAGCGGCTCGGTGGCCATGATCAGCCCGGCGACGAGCAAATGGTTGAGGTAGAGCGCCCGCAGACCGGGGTGGGTCAGCAGGTGCCGCCAGCCGTCGAACAGCTCCCCGGCCCGGACCCGGCCTGCGCCGGTGCGCCGGGGGTGGTCTTCGTGGCCGCGGATGGCGGTGAGGCCCACCGCGGAGAGCAGGTAGCTGAGCGCGTCGGCCACGACGGTGACGACCGGCCCGAACAGGCCGACCGCCGCGCCGCCCAGCGGCGGCCCGAGCGCGATCGAACTCCAGGTCGTCGACTCGAACCGCGCGTTGGCCACCAGCAGGTCGTCCGGCCGCACGAGGGCCTTGAGGAAGGCGCCGCTGGCCGCGTTGAAGGCGATCTTGGTGGTGGCGAGCACGGCCGAGACGACCAGCAGCTGCCCGAAGCTGAGCCGGTCCAGCGCGTACGCGACGGGGATCGTCAGCAGGACCACGAACCGGGCCAGGTCCATCGCGATCATCACCCGCCGCTTGCGGTGGAACTCCACCCACGGCCCGAGCGGCCACGCGATCAGCGCGCCCACCGCCGGCCCCAGCGCGGCCAACACGGACACCTGGGCGGGGCTGGCCCGCAACACCAGCACGGCGATCAACGGCAACGCCCCGAATCCCAGCCCCGAGCCGTAGGCGCTGACCGCGTACGACGCCCACAACCAGCCGAACGGCCGTCCCAGGGAACGTCTCGTTGACAAGCCCACACCTCCCGCTCCCGACAACTTGCCGTTGACCGGTGTGATCACAGCAAGGCCGGGGACCATGGATCAAACAACCGCATGGGCGGTGAGCCACAACCAGACGTTGTGTCAGTAGGGTTCGGCGGGTGAATCTCGACGCCGTCCGCACCTTCGTCGCCGCCGTCGACGCCGGCCAGTTCCAGGACGCCGCCACGGCACTGTCGATCACCCAGCAGGCCGTCTCCAAGCGCATCGCCGCACTCGAGAAGGACCTCGGGGTACGGCTGTTCACCCGCACCGCGCGCGGCACCCACCTCACCGTCGACGGTCAGACGTTCCTGCCGCACGCCCGCGAGCTGCTGCGGGCCGAGGCACGCGCCGACGCCTCCGTACGCCCCGGCCGCCGGGCACTGCGCGTCGACGTGCACAGCCGACGGATCGCACCGGCGGTGCTGCTGCAGGACTTCCACCGCGCGCATCCCCGCATCGAGCTGGACGTCGTCACCCTCGACGCCGACGTCCACGCCGCGATGGCCGCCGTCGAGGCGGGAACTGTCGACGCCACCTTCCACGCCGTCACCGTCGCCGCACGCCACCTGCCGTCCGCCATCAGGACCACGCGCGTGATCGACGAGCACCACGAGTTGCTGGTCGGCCCCCGCCACGCGCTCGCCAACGCCCGCACCGTCACGCCCGCACAACTTGCCGACCACCGCATCTGGATGCCCGGCATGGCCCCCGGCACCGAATGGGCCGACTACTACAACGAACTCGCCGCCGCGTTCGGCCTCACCATCGACCTGGTCGGACCGGTCTTCGGCAACGAGGCGCTGCTGGCCGAGATCGCCGACTCCACGGAGCTGGCGACCCTCGCCGGCGAGCGCACCCGGTACCTCTGGCCGGACAGCTACGACCTCCGACGCGTGCCGGTGCGCGACCCGGCCCCGATCTACCCCATGTCCCTCATCTGGCGCGACGACAACCCGCACCCCGCGCTGGCCGCGCTCCGCGACCACCTCGGCTCCCGGCGGGTGCGGGCACCCGGCACCGAGGTCTGGCTACCGGCATGGGCGCACCTCAGCTAGCAAGGTCGGCGGCCACCTGATCGTCGTGACGTGCCGACGACATGCTCGGGCTGCTCGACGCACTCGGTTTGGACCGGGCGGATGTGGTGGCCCTCGACGCCGGCGTGCCCGCCGCCTTCCTGCTCGGCGTACGGCACCCGACCCGCGTCCGCCGACTGGTCCTCATGGAGGCTGTGCTGCCCGGCCTGCCGGGCGGATTCGCCACGCCGCCGTGGTGGTTCGGCTTCCACTCGGCCCCCGGGCTGGCCGAGACGGTGCTGGAGGGTCACGAGGGCGAATACCTGGACTGGTTCCTCACGGCGGGGACCTACGAGCGCCGGGGCGTGCCGCCGGAGATCCGGGACGCGTTCGTCCACGCGTACACCGGCCGCGAGGCGCTGCGCCGCGGTTTCGGCTACTACCGGGCGGCGGAGCAGAACGCGGCAGCGATCCTCGCGGCGGGACGGCTGACCGTGCCCACCCTCGCCGTCGGCGGCAACACGGTCGGCGACCTCCTGCACCACCAGTTGGCCCCGGTCACCGACGAGTTGACGGGAACGCTCGTCGCGCGCAGCGGCCATCTCGTTCCGCTCGACCGTCCAGACGCCGTTGCGGAGCTGATCCTCGCGTCCCACGACGCCAGCGGCACCGAGCACCGCGACGGTCTCTCCCGGCCGTAGGCCCGCTCGCCAGGACCGGTAGCCACACCGCGAGCCCGGCGTTGCCCAGTGCCGGCGGCCACCGCCGAGTCGGTGCCCGCCGGCACCTCGACGAGGCTGCGCGTCTACCTGCGGTGGTCACCGCGATGTCTCGGCGTGTTGACAGGCGTTCAGCCGGCACTACATTTAACGTGTTGGTTAAGTGAGGTGGGAGGCTCTGGTGTCTGGCAGCGATCAACTCAGCGCGGTGTTCTCGGCGCTCGCCGACCCGACTCGACGGGCGATCCTCGCCGAACTGGCCGACCGCGACGCCACGGTCACCGAGCTCACCGCTCCGTTCCCGATCTCGATGCCGGCGGTGTCGCGGCACCTGAAGGCCCTTGAGCGCGCGGGCCTCATCTCACGCACCCGGTCGGGGAAGTTGCGGATGAGTCGCATCGAGGCCGCCCCGCTGCGCGAAGCGGCCGAGTGGATCGAGCGCTACCGGCGGTTGTGGGATACGTCCCTCACCCGCCTCGACGCCCACCTCGCGGCCGTCCAGGCCGCTGGTCGCCCAACGGATCGAACGGCCCACGGCGCGGCGATTCCCGACAGCGAATCGCCGAGCAAGCCTCACGACAAGGAGAATTGATGGACAACGACAAGCCGCCAATCGTCATCTCACGCGTGGTGGACGCGCCACGGGAGCTGGTCTACCGGGCTTTCACCGACCCGGACCACCTGGCCGCATGGTGGGGGCCGATCGGCAACTCACTGCCCCGCGAGGAGATGGACTTCGACGTCCGGCCTGGCGGCTACCAGCGGTGGACCGAGGTCTTCCCGACCCAACCCGGCCTTCGAGTCGCCGTCCACATCGACCTCACCGACGTCGTCGACGGCGAACTGCTCGACGGCGTCGCGCACGTCACCGGGCAACTGCCGGAGGGCATTGAGCCGCACGAGACGAGGATGCGGGTCGAGTTCCACGACGAGGCCGATGGACGGACGCGCCTCGAGATCCGTCAGTGGCTCCCGGGGCGGGTGGTCGGCCCCGCCGACCAGGGTTGGAACGAGGCCTTCTCCAAACTGGACGCCACACTGCGGAATGCCCACCCCGCCGCAGTGCACGTCGAGGTGTAACGCCATGGCCAAGCTGATCTACGTGACGAACGTGTCCCTCGACGGTTACATCGAGGACGAACACGGCAGGTTCGACTGGACCCCACCCGACGACGAGTACCTCACGTTCATCACCGACCTGGTTCGGCCCATGGGCACCTACCTCTACGGCCGGCGTCTGTACGAGTCGATGGCCCTCTGGGAAACCGACCCTGCCCTGGCTGCACACTCGAAGCTCACCGCCGACTTCGCCGACGTCTGGCAGGCAGCGGCCAAGGTCGTCTACACCACCACCCTGGACGCGACCTCGACCGCCAGGACCCGGCTCGAACGAAGCTTCGACCCCGCCTCGGTACGCGCCGTGAAAGCCTCGGCCACCAGTGACCTCACCATCGGGGGCGCACATCTCGCGGCGCAGGCATTCCAGGCCGGGCTGATCGACGAGTGTCACCTGCTGATCCATCCCATCCTCACCGGCGGAGGCAAGCCCGGGTTGCCCAGCGGCACCCGCCTTGACCTGGAGCTACTGGGCAACCGCCGACTCAGCAGCGGTGTCGTCCACCTGCACTACCGCATCCGCACCTGAGACGGTCGCCGGCGTCACCGGCCTCACAGGATGTCGGTGACGCCGACTGGCCGCCGAGCAGGCACGCAGGCGTCGTTCGACGACGCCGCAGGACGTGGGTACGGTGACACTGTGCTCTCGGTCGTGAAGGGTCTGTCCCGGTACCACACCGAGGAGTCGCTGCGCTCCCACCTGCTGGAGCGCTCACATCGCACCGAGAACGGCTGCCTGGTCATCGAAGGTTACGGGCGGCGACGCGGGGTGCACCAGAAGGTCGCCGGCCGCGCCTGGGCGCACATTGCCGCGTACGTCGTCCTCGTCGGCGGGTACGACCCCGCCCTCGACGTCGACCAGACCTGCGGCGCCGCCGACTGTATCGAGCCGACACATCTGCGCCAGCTCAGCCGGGCCGACGCCTGCCGCAGCCGCAACCAGTTGGCACAGTGCCGCAACGGCCACGACCGTGAGATCGACCAGGCCACCGGCCGGTACCGTCGGGTCTGTCGCAGTTGCAACCGGGAGGCCCAGCGCCGGTGGCGTGAACGTGAGGCCGCCGAGGTGGCCCAGGCCCGCGCCGCGTACGGCCGCTCGTAGCGATCGTCCTGAGATGACCAGTTTCCCCGCGACCGCCCGCCGGGTGCGTGACGAAAGCCTCAGCCCTCGACGGCGCCGGTCGCACCTACGGGACTGCCTCTACCACTTCGCGCCGTACGGCTTCCACGCCACCTGGCATCACCTGGCGACCCGGCACCGCATTCCCCGCGACATCGAAGCCGATCCCCCGTCGCTGGTCCGGGCCCTCGGTGAACTCGAGACAGCCCGCGCTCTGGTGCTGGCAAGGGCAGTCGCCTTCGCGGCCCAGCGGCGACTGCAGAAACAGGCGGGCCGACGAACCCCCACAACGCCGCATCCGTGGGACTCGTGGGGTTGCCACGACATCGCCTACTGCCCCGATCCGCAGAAGCATCCCACCGACGTGCTCTCCATCGTGGTGGAGCGGGTGCTCGATGCGTACGCCGCAGGGGTCGACCTGGCCGGACGATGCCTGGTCTGCGGCGACGAGGATTCCCGCCCGGGAAGGGCCTGCCGAAACTGCGGCGTCGTACCCGACGGGTATCGCAACTCGGTCTGAAGGATCAGGAGCAGTGCGGTTGCCGCGGTAGCAGGCGCCCCCGCAATCCGGTGACCAGCAAGCGCGCTCGCGTCGGTGTCTGACGGGACGTCTCGGTCAGGGGTCGATCAGTCTCCAGTCTCCTTCGGAGATGACCTCGACGGTGCCATCGACCACCTTGATGGCGGTGTTGTCGTCGATGGCGTAGGTCGGGACCGGGATTCCGGACGCCCACTTCTGAATGTCGGACAGCTCGGTGTCCTCCATGTCCGGATGATTGAGGTGGGGGTACAGCGTGAAATCCACCAGTCCCAGCGCCCGGTCGGCACCCTGCGCCATGTCGCTGCCGTCGGGGACGAATTGCCTGTCGAATTCGGCGTCGCAGTTGTACGGGGTGACCGCGATGCTCCCGGCGCTGACCCCCACATAAACCGTGTCACTCAGCGACGGCAGGAGGTCGGCCAGGCCCGACTGGCGCATCCAGTAGGTCAGGTACAGCACATCGCCGCCCCAGACCAGGAGGGCATCGGCCCCCCGCACCGCCGGGACCCAGTTCTCTTCTCGAATGGTCGGCAGCGCGGTGAGCTCCAACACGCCCAGGGATTTCCAACCGAGCTCAGACAGCGGGATCGAAGGTCGGCCGTGGATCGCCTTCCACGCCCTTTCGCCTCCGCCGGGGAAGGGGTAGACACCAGTGGGGACGAACAGGGCTGTGGCCTCGGCGATCGGTTTGCCCAGCAGGTCGACGAGCGCGTCGGAGATGCTCGGGTTGCAGATGCCCGACGACGTGAGAAGAAACTTCATCGATCCGCTCTCCTCAGCCACCCAATGACGGCGATCACGTTACCCATGAGAACCAGCGTCCCGGCTCGGCTCGTTCTCACTCATCTCGATCATCGTCGACCGATGTCGGCCTTGGCGAGGACCGGTCGGCTCACATCCTGGTTGTCGATGACGACGTCCGCGCGTTCGTGCGGCGCGCAGGCGGCGAAGTACAGCCGCTGGCCGCCGACGTAGCGGCCGAGGCTGGGATGTTCGGGATCCGCATGTGAGCCGTCGCGTCGGGCCATCCGTGCGACGGTGACCGCGAACGGCGCGTCAAGGAAGACGGAGAAGTCCCAGAACTCCATCAACTCGTCACGGTGCAGGAACAACCCGTCGACGATGAGCACCGTGCCAGGCGCCGCGGTCCGCCACGGAAGGTCCAGGGCCTCGTCGGTCCGAAGATCGTGGGCAGCGGGACGGTAACGGCGAGAGCCCTCGGGACCGAACGGCTCCAGCGCGTTGTGGACGAGGGCTTCGTAGTCGTAACTGTCGAGCCAGAAGCCTTCCGGCGAATCCTGGCCCCGGCGACGCCGCACAGCACGACGGTGATGAAAGTCGTCGGCCGACACGTGCACGACAGGACGTCCCCGGCCGCTCAGCACCGCCGCCATCTCGCCGGCGAACGTGGACTTACCCACCCCATCGACCCCGTCCACGGCCACCCGTACGCACTGCGGGGCGGGGAGCGTCGGAACCATGTCAGCGACGTCGTCAAGCAACTGCCCCCGCACGAGGCCCACGTCGTTCCTCCGTTCATGACCGGAAGCGCAGCACGTCCCAACGGATCGTGGAAATCATCCTGGCAGACGCCTCACCGGCAGCGGCTTCACATCAAGCCCGTCGGGACAGGACAGTCGGCTTGTCTGGGGCTTACACCATCCTCAGTCGTTAGGCAGCATAACTGTCATTATGGTGCATGTACGCTACGCACCTTTTGTCCCAGCTAATTAGCGGATTATCGTTAATAACAATCTAGTAATCGGCTCCGCGAGCGGCCTCGCTCCTCCGGCGGCAGCCGGGCTCACGAACACGGTGGCTTTGCGTCCCTCACGCGCTGAGGATGTGGGCATGGATGACCACAGCGCGAACGCGGTCGGCGAGCACGAGGAAGCGCTACCCGGGGGCAACATGGGGGGTGCGACACGTGTCGGTGCCACCGTTCGGCGCGGTGCCGGGGCGTGGAGCCCGACGATTCAACGCCTGCTACGACATCTGCATGAGCACGGCGTCACCTGGGCTCCGCAGCCACTCGGGACCGATGAGCACGGACGCGACAGCGTCTCGTACCTGCCGGGCATCGTGCCGCAGTACCCGTTGCCGGACTGGATCTGGAGCGACGCCGTCCTCACCGATGCCGGTGTCTACCTCGGACAACTTCACCAGGCCAGCGCCAGCTTCGACACCGTCGGTGGAGTGTGGCAGCTCCCGGTGCGGCAGCCAGCTGAGGTCATCTGTCACAACGACTTCGCGCCGTACAACATGGTCTTCACCGACCGGCGGCTCACCGGAGTCATCGACTGGGACACGGCCTCGCCCGGTCCCCGGTCGTGGGATCTTGCCTACCTCGCCTACCGACTGGTGCCGCTGGCCCATCCCGACAACGGCGACGCAATCGCCAGTGACCTGGGCGAGCGGGCACGTCGGCTGCGCCTGCTCTGCGATGCCTACGGCTCGGCCCACGACCCTGCTCACGTCCTTCAGGTCGCAGCCCTTCGGCTACACGACCTCGCCGCCTTCACCCAGGCCCGGGCAGATCAGGGCCAGGAGGACATTCGCGGTCACGTCGGGCTCTACCGACGCGACGCGAGGTGGATCACCGCGAATGCCGATCGGCTGATCCTCGATGACACCTGATCAGATAGGCCGCCCAGCATCAACCTTGCGCGTGCGGCACCGCAGCCACCATCGCCTGCGCCCGGACTCCTACCGAGCCGCCCACGCCGTGTTCGTCGACGCCCGGGCCGACCTCCGCCCGGCGCGGCTGCTCGCAGTGTGCTGGCTGGTGGCCGCCGTCGATGGGACCCGCTCCGCATGCGGATCACGGTGGTGTTGACCGATCCGATGGTCAAGATCTTGGGTCGGCTCCGGGCCCGGGCAACAGATCGATGTCCGTAGCCCGCATGGGCTGTTCGCACTCCGAGCACCGTAGTTCCACGTGACTGATCTTGCCGCAGGCGTGGTGGCGGTAGAGCACCGGCGGGCCGGCCTCGCCCGCCGTCCACCGGTCACCCCACCGCACCATGACAAGCAGTAGATCACAGAGCTCCTGCCCCTTGTCGGTGAGCAGGTATTCGTGCCGGACCGGCCGGGCGGAATACTCACGCCGGGCCAGGACGCCCTGTTCGACCAGCCAGTTCAGCCGCTCGGCGAGCACCTTGCGGGACATGCCGAGTCCGCGCTGGAGTTGTTCGAAGCGGTGCGTGCCGCCGTAGATGTCCCGCAGGACCAGCGGAGACCACGGCTCACCGATGATGTCGAGGGTGCGGGCGATCGAGCACGCCATGGCGCCGAACTGCGTTCGCTGCATGACGCCACGATACGCAAGATGGTTCCTTCAGGGAACTGACTCTGTTAGCGTCGCATCAGTCCATCTCCTTAAGGAACGGACTGGTCTATGCCCCCTCCACACGCGTCTGGAAGCCGAAAGAGGCCCGCATGAACCATCCGCCGATCGTGTCGACCGAGGACTGGCAAGAGGCAGTGAACACCTTGCGCGTCCACGAAAAGGCACTCACCCGCCAGCTCGACGCGGTAGCCGCGGCACGTCGCCGGCTGCCGATGACACCGGTCGAGCAGGAGTACGTGTTCGAGGGCCCGTCCGGGCCTGTCAGTCTGACCGACTTGTTCCAAGGCCGTCGCCAGCTCATCGTGTACACCTTCATGTGGCGTGGCGTCGACGCTGTCTGCTCCGGCTGCTCGCTGTTCACCGACAACGTCGGGCACCCGGCCCACCTCAACGCCCGCGACGTCACCCTGGCGTTGACGTCCCATGGCCCACTGGACGACCTGCTGGCGCTGCGGCGGCGAATGGGTTGGACCCTGCCCTGGTACTCGTCACTGAACAACAGCTTCAACGCCGACATGGGAACCGGCGACGGATTCGCGCTGAACGTCTTCCTCCGTGCCGAGGACCGGATCTTCCGCACCTACACCACCACCGCCAGGGGCGTGGAACGCCTCGGCAGTAACTGGACCTTCCTCGACCTGACGCCATACGGCCGACAGGAGACCTGGGAGGACTCGCCGGAAGGCTGGCCGCAGACCCAGCCCTACCAGTGGTGGCGGCTGCACGACGAGTACGACACGACAGATGATGCGTCATGACAGTCGACACGCCAGTCGCTGAGCTTCTCTTCCGGCAGGACGATGCAACACCCTTCAACACCGACGTGGCGACACTCAAGCCCTGGAGCCAGGCATTGGCCTGTCTGGAGTCCGCGCACAAGTGTTGGCTGTCCACTGTCGGACCGGACGGCCGCCCACATGCCGCGCCGGTGATGGTGGTGCTGGTGGATGGGGTGCCGCGCATCGCGAGCCGCCCGACCTCCCGCAAGAGCCGGAACCTGGCCGGCAACCCCCGTGCTGTCATCACGGTGAGCAGCGACGACCTCGACCTGGTGGTCAGCGGTGGAGCTCACCAGGTGTCGGGCGGCACCGCGCTGCGCCGGGTGGCCGCCGCCTTCGCGACAAAGTACGACTGGACGTTCGCCATCAGGGACGGACGAGTCCATGACGAGAGTCTGCCGGGATCGCCCGAGTATGCCTTCTACGAGGTCTCCCCCGTCCGGGCTTTCGGCTACGGCCCGGACGGGCTGACCGCGACCCGTTGGCGGTTCCACCAAACCTGAGTGACCGGGCTCGGGGCGTCGCCCCGAGCCCGTCCGCCGATGGTTGGTCTGGGCCACACTTTTCACCTCGATGCCGAGGCCGGTGGCCTGAGATCAGTGGGCGGGCTCGCCGAACCAGCGGGAAAGGTGGTCGTCCAGGTCCCGCTGGCCGTCGCCGATCCAGGCGACGTGGCCGTCGGGGCGGAGCAGGACACCCGGAACGTCCAGTGCCGCAGTCGAATCCGCGACGTGATCGACCCGGTCCGACCAGCCGCCGACGGTGAGGCGTTCGGTGCGGTCCAGCAGCAGACCGCGGCCGCGGTGCAGCAGACCGTAGAGGTGGCCCTGTTTCACGTCCAGGTCGGGCAGACGGCGACCGAGCAGGTCGGGGCCGGGGCCGAAGTCGTAGCGGATACCGATGGCGGTGATCTTCTCCAGCAGATGGAGGTTCACCTCGTCGAAGTCCATCAACTCGATGAGCAGCCTCCGTACGGCCTGGGCACCCGGTTCGGTGGACAGCAGCTCCGTCTGGGCGCGGGTGTTGTCCAGCACCGCCTCGGCGACCGGACGGCGTTCGGCCTGGTAGGTGTCCAGCAGTGCCTCCGGCGCCCAGCCGCGGATCCGCGCGGCCAGTTTCCAGCCGAGGTTGAACGCGTCCTGGACGCCCAGGTTGAGGCCCTGTCCACCGATGGGCGGATGGATGTGCGCCGCGTCGCCGGCCAGCAGCACCCGCCCGACCCGATACCTGTCGGCCAGCCGGGTGGCGTCGCCGAAGCGGGACAACCAGCGCGGGGAGTGCACGCCGAAGTCGGTCCCGGCGATGGCGCGCAGCTGGCGTTTGACGTCGTCGAGGGTGGGCGGTTCGGCGCGGTCGCTGACCCCGGTGGCGGGGACCAGGACGCTGTAGACCCCGACGCCCGCGGGCCGGAGCCAGAACCGCTGGTGGGTCTCGCGGATCTCGGCCACCTTCGCGGCGATCTCCTCCTGCGAAACGCCCACCTCCATTTCGCCCATCAGGCTCTCGGTCCGTGCGGGTTCGCCGGGAAAGCCGACGCCGAGCAGTTTGCGCACCGTGCTGCGCCCGCCGTCGCAGCCGATGAGGTAGCACGAGCGCAGCTGTTCCCCGTCGGCCAGCTCGACTGTCACACCCTCGTCGTCCTGCTCGAACCCGGCCACCGCCCGACCGCGCCGGACCTGCGCGCCCAGTTCGATGGCGTGCTCTTCGAGCAGCCGTTCGATGACCGGCTGCGGGATGCCCAGCAGGTAGGCGTACCGGGAATCCAGGCCAGTGGGCGCGGGCTTGGCGATGGCGGCGAAGTAGGCGCTGGCCGGACGCTGCCGCCCGTGCGGGAGGATGCGGTCCAGCAGCCCGCGCATCGCCATCAGCTCGAGACTGCGGATGTGCAGGCCGACGATCCGGACGGCCGACGCCGGTTCGGTCTCCTTCTCCAGGACGAGGACCCGCACGTCGTGCAGTCGTAGTTCGGCGGCGAGCACCGCACCGGTCGGCCCGCAGCCGGCAATGATCACGTCGTACGTGCGGGGCGTGCGATCGGTCGACGGGGGCTCGGCGCTGAATTGCGGAGGGTACATAGGTGTTGCCTTTCGGGAGTGCCGTGTTGGCAAGGCGCTCCCGGCGACACCTACGTCAATCGCCCGACCATGACGGTAAGAGGGAGTACCCACATCGCTACAACGTTCATGGGTCTCACCTCCTCGGGCGGTGTCACGGTCGACTGCAAGCTATCTCGCCAACGTGATCCCGTCGAGTCGTTTCCTCGCCAGGTGATCACGGCGTTGGGTGGGTCAGCGATCGGTGGAGCCACTCGGCCATCAGCGCGCGTTCGGCGTCGGTGAGCCCCGGGAGGTCGGGCAGCACCGTCGCGAAGGTCACCGCTACCGCGTTCGCGCTCGTGTCGGGTGTGGCCGGAGTTGTCGCCAGGATGCTGGTGAGCACGGCCTCGAGCATGGCCTCGACCAGGCCGAGGTCGCGCTGGTCGGCGGGCGTTCCCAGCAGGGTGAGGATAGTTCCGTTGCCCGCAGAGTGGATCATCAGTAGCGCCCGCTCCTCGTCGACCCGCAGGAGGCCGGCTGTGGCGAGTCGCCGGACCCGTCGCCGTAGCACGTCGAGGCCGGCGATCGTCGCCGGCGAGGGTGCGCCGCTCCCCCGGGTAGCGATCAGCGCGTACAGCTCGGGGTTTGTCAGGCCGAACTCCACGTGCGCGCGCCATCCGGCGCGCAGGTCCGCGACCGGATCACCCGTCGCGCCGTCCGCTGCGACCGATTTGCCGCTGACGTAGGTGGCCATGACGTGCTCGGCGACGGCGTCGATGAGGCCGTCCTTGTCGCCGAACAGGCGATAGATGGTCGGCGCCTGCACGCCTGCGGCCTGGGCGACGGCCCGCGTCGTCACCGCGTTCGCGCCCTTCTCCCGCAGCAGTTGGGTCGCCGCCGCGACGATGCCCGCGCGGACGTCGTCGCGGGTGTCCTGCGTCATCACCATGAACCGATGCTAACAGCGTCTTGTTGGCTACGAATTATCGGTGCTAACTTGAGTGGCGTAACACCGATAACAAGGAGTGTTCATCATGATCGTCGTCACCGGTGCCACGGGAAACCTCGGGTCCCAGATCGTCGAGCGGCTGCTCGACCGGCTACCGCCCGACGCGGTGGGCGTGAGCGTGCGCGACGTCGACAGGGCCGCCGGCCTCGCCGAGCGGGGGGTGCGGGTGCGCGCCGCGGACTTCACCGACCCGGCCACGCTGGGGCACGCCTTCGAGGGTGCCGACAAGGTCCTCATCGTCTCCGCCGCCATCCGCGGCTCCGGCGCGTTCGTCGCGAATCGCGCCGCCATCGACGCCGCCCGCGCCGCGGGAGCCGGTCGAATCCTCTACACCAGCCACCAGGCCGCCTCCCGGGACTCACTCTTCGCCGCCCAGCCCACGCACGCCGCGACCGAGGAACACCTGGCCGGACTGGGGGTTCCCTTCACCGCCCTGCGCAACGGGTTCTACGCGAGCACGCTCAGCTTCTCCATCGGCACGGCGTTGGAGACCGGGCAACTCGTGGCGCCGGCGGACGGCCCGGTGTCCTGGACCGCGCACGCCGACCTGGCCGAGGCCGCAGCCGTCGCCCTCACCGAAGACGGCGTACTCGACGGGGTCACGGCGCCGCTGACCGCCTCGGAGATGCTCGACCTGGAAGCGGTGGCCGCCATCCTCAGCGACATCACGGGCCGCGTGGTCGAACGGGTCGTCGTGGACGACGACCAGTGGCGGGCGACCGCCATCGAGCGAGGCATGCCCGCGGCGGCGGCCGACTTCACGCTCGGCATGTACCGCGCGGCGCGAGGAAAGGAGTTCGCCGTGACCGATCCGACGCTGGAGACAGTCATCGGCCACCGCCCGACATCCGTCCGCTCGGTCCTCGAGGCCATCGTGGCCCGGCGGTGAGGGGTTGTCGGCGACACCGCGTGGCGGAACTCCATGTCGACGTCGGGATCGTCGAGTCCGAGTGTGGTGGGGCTCTGGCTCAGGCGGAACGACAGTGGGTGACGGTTCGCGCGGTTGGGCGAAATCCGAGCCCGTGATAGAGGTGTCCGGGCACCGGGTAGGCGGCGTCCCACGGGGGTAGACGACGGCGCGGGTGGCGCCGGCTGCCCGGAGCGCGTGCAGGCAGGCCAGGCTGACCGCGGCGCCGCGTTGCGCTGCCAGGCGAGGTCACCGATGTGCCATCGGCTCGCCGGTGTCCAGGAGCGTTGGACGGCACGCTGCATGGCGATCAGGTCCTCGGGTCCTGAGTAGTCTCGCTGCCGCATCTGCCTCCCTCCGCCGGGTAGAGAACACCCTGCTGACATTCAGGCGCAAGGTCAACTGGTTCGGCCAGCGTCGTCCGCCCGGCGGGTTGCGCGATCGACGCCGCGCTCCGCTCGGCCAGCCCGACTTTCCTCCGGAGTTGACCCTCGACCGGGTTGAGGCCCGACCATCGGCGACATGACCGACCAGGCGACCGTCGACCCGACCATGACCCGCATCATCGAGGCCGTGCAGCTCGGCCAGAGCGGCGCACCTGCCCGAGCCTGTGAGCTACTCACCGTGTTGTGGGACGAACTCGGCCCCACCGGTGACGCCCTGCACCGCTGCACCCTGGCGCACTACCTCGCCGACCTGCAGGACACCACCGAGGCGGAGTTGGCCTGGGACGAACGTGCCCTGGCCGCCGTGTCCGACCTGACCGACGAACGCGCCCAGCGGTATCTGTCCTCGCTCCAGGTCCAGGCGTTCCTGCCGTCGCTGTACCTCAACCTGGCCGACTGCCACCGGCGTCTGGGCAACGTCGGCCCGGCCCGGCAGAACCTCGCCCTGGCCCGTGAACACCTAAAACGGCTACCGGACGACCCGTACGGCGAGAGCATCCGCGCCGCGGTCCGGGACTTCGTCGAGGACGATCCGACCGACCGTCGGCGGTAGCGGTCGGGTCGGTCACCGATCTCGGCGAGCGACGCCCGTGCGGTATTCCTGGGGCGAACGTCCGTAGTGGGCACGGAAGAGGCGGCTGAAGTGGGCCTTGTCCGGGAAACCCCAACGGGCGGCGATGGACTGGATCGACTGCCGCAGCAGCGGGTTGCCGAGATCACGCCGGCACTGCTCCAGGCGCTTGGCGCGGATGAGTTCGGCAACCGTCGTCGCCTCCGCCTCGAACAGGCGGTGCAGCGACCGCGGCGAGATGTGGTGGGCGGCGGCGACGCTGCGAGGGCTGAGCTCGTCACTGTCGAGGTGGCGGTCGATGAAGTCGACGACCCGGGCCCGCAGTGCGGTCTGCCGCGCCTCCGGTGACAGGGTGTCCTCGATGTCGAGGTACTGAGCGAGCGCGGCAGTGAGCAGGTCCACCGCCACCCCGCCCAGGATCTCGGCCTGGGCCGGCTCGAACTGCTCCGGGTGCGCCGCGATGCTGCGCAGGTGGTGGGCCAACAGCCCGCCGACGCCGAGGTGCGACGGCATCGGCGTGGCCAGCAGGCGGCGGAGCCGGTCCGGCGCCAGCGGCAGCGCCGCGTGCGGTATCTGCACGGTGATCGAGGTGGCGGGACCGGGACCGTCCGCGCGATGCCGGGCGACGTGCGGCCGTGCGGTGTCCAAGAGGGTGAAGTGGTTCGCGGCTTCCAGCGTGGACTCGGTGCGGTCCTGGATCAAGGTGCTGTGACCCGTCAGTGGTAGCGCGAGTTGATACACGTCCCCCTCGGCTCGGCGGACCAGTGTCGTGGGCCGGATCGAGTCCAGCGACGGGTAGCGCAGCGAGGTCATCCGGATGCGGCCGAGATCGATGGCCTGCGCGTAGGCCACGAAGTTGTCCAGATGGCCGCTGCTGATGTGCGCCGGCGCGGTCTCCTGGGCGACCAGGGCATACCAGAACGCGAAACGGTCCGCCGGGGGCAGCACCGTCGTGTCCACCACAAGGTTGGGCAACACTCCGTTCGCCTCCCCCCATATGCGAGGATGGATTCTTGCATGCTTCGACTGTCTCTACCCACAACGCGGTTTCCACGCCCGGTGCTGCCCGGCGGGTTGGCGAATGTCGGCGGTGACCGGCGCCGACATTCGGGAGGCGGTCGACGAGATGACCCGGGTGCTGCTGCCACACCGGGAACGCGACTGGTCGGTGCCGGCGGGCTCGCTGAGTTGGAGCTGCTGGACCACAGCGGCGCACGTCGCGCACGACCTTCTCGCGTACGCGGGCCAGGTCACCGGCCGCCCGGATGACGGCTATCTGCCGTACGACCTGCGGGTCTCCCCCGACGCGAGCCCGACGCAGGTGCTCACAGTGGTGCGGGCCTGCGCCGGTCTGCTCGCCGCCGCCGTCGACGCCGCCGGGCCGGAGGCGCGGGCCTGGCACTTCGGCGCGTGCGATCCGACCGGCTTCGCCGCCATGGGCGTGGCCGAGACCGTGCTGCACACCCACGACGTCACCGTCGGTCTCGGCGTGCCGTGGCAGCCGCCGCAGCGGCTGAGCGCGCTGGTGCTGCGGCGACTCTTCCCGGACGCCCCGCCCGGGGCGGCGCCCGAGGTGCTGCTCTGGATGACCGGCCGCGGTGAGCTGCCCGGCCGGACCCGGCGCACCTCCTGGAGCTGGCGGGCCGCGGTCGACTGACTCGCACCGACGGTGAGGGCCGGGTGGTCGCCTTCCGGGCGACCACCCGGTTGGAGCGTCAGGGTCAGGTCCAACTGATGCCACGGTTGCGAACGCTGCGCATGCCCTTCTCCTCTCCCCTCGGTGACGGCCCCCGTGCCCGCCAGGTGACCTCAGCGTCGGCCACGGACTGCTTCGGCGGTACCGGTGTCGGCGTTCGGAGTCGTTCGGGCTTGTTCGACCGGAGACTCGGACGTGGCAGGTCTGGAGTCGGGTCGCCGCTGCCACAGCGGCACGACAGCGAGAACCGCCACCGCGCCCGCCAATCCGCTGAACCCGATCACCGTGGTGGCCGGCCACCGCTCGGCGCCCAGACCCGCGAGGACCATCGCCGTCCCCTGCAGCCCACTGAGACCGGTGATGGCCACCCCGAACGCGCGTCCCCGGTACTGCGTCGGCACCGCCCGGCCGAACAACGCGTTCAGAGGGATGGCGAAGGCGCTCGCGGCTCCGGCCAGCACCAACAACAGGAGCATCATCCACAGCGGAGGGACGAGCCACGCCACCGTCAGCACGCCGGCCGACATCGCGGCCAACGGCAGGATGAGCCGTGGCCGGGCCGCCGGTGGACAGAACCGGGTGAGCGCGACCCCGCCGAGGGACATCCCCAACGGCGCCGCCGCCAGCAACAGCCCGACAGTGGCGGCGCCGCCACCGTACTGTCGGGCCAGCGGCGCCATCAGCCCCTCGGCCGCGTAGGTGAAGGCGCTGGCCGTCCACAGGAGGAGAACGTAGGACCGCAGCCGGGGATCGGCGAAGATCACCCGCAGGCCAACCGCCCGGGCCTCACCGGTCGGGCTCGACCGCGGTCGGGGCGCGGGGCGCGAACGCACACCGATCCCGATCAGAAGTGCCGACACCAGAAACGTGCCGGCATCCACCAGCAGGGCACCGCGCAGCGACAGCACCGCCACCAGACTCCCCCCGACGGCGAAGCCGACCACCTGCACGACCTGGGCGCAGATGTTGTCCACGCCGTTGGCCACCGCGTAGCGGTCGTCGTCGAGCACCTCCGGCATCAACGCCGCCCGCGCCGCCACGAACGGTGGCCGCATCAGGTTGACCACGAAGAGGAGCACCACCAGGGCTTGCGCGGGGAGGTCCGGCAGCGCCGCCAGCGGGATGAGCGCCGCGCGGCCAAGGTCGCACGTGATCATCACGCTTCGCCGGGGGAACCGGTCGGCCAGGCCGGACAGCAGCGGTCCGCCGGTGAGCCAGGCCAGGTAGGAACTGGCGTACGCGGCCGCCGCCAGCGCGGCCGAGCCGGTTTCGCTGAAGACGAGATACGCCACGGTCACGGCCGTGAGCTGGTCACCGGCCAGGGACAGCAGGTACGCACCGAACAGGTGGCGGTACTCGCGTACCGCGAACACCTCGGCGTACGTCGCGGCGCGCTCGGTCACGTCGCCCCGTCCCTCCCGCGCCGGCGGTCATCTGGGCGCTCGGCCCCGACCGTATCCGCGTTCGCGTCGTCGAGGCCGGGAGCAGGCGTTCGGACCTGTTCGGATCCGTTCGTGACAGGTGCGGACGGTCGGCGCGGGCAGGTGATGCCCGGCTACCCGGGATGCAGCGAGTGCCGGTGGCCGTCGAGTGGGAAGGGCGGCCGGGCCGGCAGCACCTCCTGGAACACGAAGCCGCACTTCTGCGCCACCCGGCAGGACGCGACGTTGTCCACCTGGTGCAGCAGGTCGAGACGCGTCACCTCGGGGAACCTGTCGAACGCCCAGCGGCTCAGCGCGGTGACCGCACGCGGGGCGACGCCGCGGCCGCGTGCCCACGACGCCGTCCAGTAGCCGACCTCCGGGGCCGGACGCTGCGGCGTGACCCCCTTGAGCACCACGTTGCCCACCAGCGGGGCGCCGTCGGCCTGCTCGTCGAGGACGGCGAAGGTGTACCGCCGCCCGTCGGCCCAGTCGCGCAGCGCGCCGTCCAACCACCGTCGGGCCTCGGCGGGGGTGGTCACCGGAGCTCTGGTCCAGCGGCGCAGGACCGGATCCCGGTACGCCCGCACCAGCTCATCCAGGTCGTCGGCGCACCACTGCCGCAGGACGACACCCGGCGTCGAGGGCATGTCGGGTGACCGAGATTCGATCATCATCGGCACAGTCTGCCGTGGCAGTGGCCGGCGGTCAGCCCCGACGGCGCCACCGACGCCACCAGCTACGGCGGGGCCGGCGCGTCGGCGGCAGAACGACCGCCGCTTCGGTGCCGGTCGTCGTCACCGTGGGGCGGGCACGTTCGGCGCGCCAACGGCGGACCACGTCCTCGGCGTTCACCGGGCGCACCGCGACCCGGGGGCCGTCGTCGGGGAAGCGCAGCCACGCCACGATCTGCCCGTTCAGCTGCCCCACGAAGTCGCGGACGGACTGTTCGGTGGGCAGGTCACGGACCTCGTCGGGGACCTGCTCGATGCGTCGGCGCAGTTGCAGCGACGTGGGCAGGAGCAGGTCGCTGGGGAGCGCCTCGCGCTCCAGGAAGCTCTTGATCCACCACGCCTCGTCGTACGGCGCCCCCCGACCGGGGATCGGCTTGCCCATGCCGGGCAGGTCGTCGAACTCGCCGCGCTGAACGGCGTCCTGGATCTTCGCCTCCACTGACGCTTCCCACGCCTCGGTCACCGTGCGGCACCTCCCTGGCCACCGTAACGCGCCGCCTCCGGCCGGCGACACGCACTTGCCAGGGGTCAGCACGTCCGCGACGGCGCGCATTCCCGCCGACTGTGGCGCCGTTGCGCCGAACGTGAGTGGATCACCACGGATCGCAGGCCACGGCCTGTCAGGTGGCCCTGGGGTGGGATGTTCATCCTGATTACGGTCGGTGTGGGGATTACCGAACGGGGGAAGCGTCGTGGTGAGTACTGGTGCACTGCTGGGTATCGCGTTGGTGGCGTTGGGGCTGGTGCTCACGCCCGGCCCGAACATGGTCTACCTGGTGTCCCGCTCGGTGGCGCAGGGCCGCCGAGCCGGTCTGGTCTCGCTGCTCGGGGTGGCCGCCGGCTTCGGCGTCTACCTGGCGGCGGCGGTCGCCGGCCTGGCCACCGTCTTCGTCCTGGTGCCGACGCTGTACGCGGTGGTGAAGCTGGCCGGCGCCGGCTACCTGCTCTGGCTGGCCTGGCGGACACTGCGTCCGGGTGGGCACTCGCCGTTCACGCCCGCGCCGCTGCCGCCGGACCCGCCCCGGCGGCTGTTCGCCATGGGCCTGGTCACCAACCTGCTGAACCCGAAGATCGCGATCCTCTACGTGTCGTTGCTACCGCAGTTCATCGACCCGACGCGGGGGCATCTGGCCACGCAGAGCCTGCTGCTCGGTCTGACCCAGATCGTCGTGGCGCTGAGCGTGAACGCGCTGATCGTGCTCAGCGCCGGCTCGCTGGCCGGGTTCTTCGCCCGCCGGCCGGTGTGGTTGCGGGTGCAGCGGTGGGTGACCGGCACGGCGCTCGCGGCGTTGGCCGTGCGGATCGCCGCCGACCGGTCGCGCGCGGCCGTCGCCACGCCCTGACCCGGTGCTCAGTGCCCCCGTTGGCGGCCGAGCATCCCGGCGGCCAGTGGCGCGGCGTCCAGGTCACCGGCGGCGAGCCGGGCGGCGAGGGTGCGGCGGACCAGTCGGTCGGCCAGCGCGGGAGCGTGCCGGCCGACGGCCATCTCCAGCCGGCCGCGTGCGGTGGTCGCCACGTCCCGGGGTGCCCGTCGGGCGGTGGCGGTCCGCAGGATCGCCGCGACCACCCCTTCGACGGGTTCGGGGCGCGACACTCCTCGCAGGGACAGCCCTGCCTCGGCGGTGCTGTCGTGGATCGGGGAGGCGACCATGCTCGGGTAGACGACGCTGACCCCGACGTGGCTGCCCACCTCGTGGCGCAGCGCGTCGGCGTAGGCGACCAGGGCCCGTTTGCTCACCCCGTACGCGGCCGCGAGCGGCAGCGGCAGCACCGCCATCCGACTGGATACGAAGATCACCCGTCCGCGTGCGGTGACCAGCGGGGGCAGCGCGGCGGCGGTGGTGCGCCAGGCGGCGAGCAGGTTGACCTCCAGTTGCCGGCGGACCACCTCGTCGGGCGGCAACTCGGCCGGAGCGGGACCACCGACCCCGGCGTTGTTGATCAGCAGGTCGAGCCCGCCGAGTCGGTCGACGGCGGCCCGCACCGCCGCCGGCACGGCGTCCGGGTCGGTCAGGTCGCAGCCCAGCACCGGAACGTCGTCGTCGGGACGGGCGTGCAGGTCGAGCCCCACCACCCGGGCGCCGGCCGCGCTCAGGGCGGCGCCGAGGTGGCGGCCGAAGGTCCCGCTCGCCCCGGTGACCAGCACCCGCCGACCGGCAAGTGTTCGGTCCCTCACCGGGGTGCCCCCACCGGGGGGGTCGCGCCGGAGCGGGCGCGGCGGGTCCCGGCGGTCAACTCCCTGGCCAGCTCGGCCAGGTAGACGTCGAAGTCCACCCGCATCGCCGGGCGGCGCTGACCCCAGCGGGCGGTCGCGGCCCGCAGTTCGGCCCGGCACGCGGCGCGCTGTCGCTCCGGGTCCGGCAGCGCGTACCGGCCGGCGAGGTGCGCCGCGATCAGCTTGGCCTGCGCCTCGACCAGCGGGAACGCGGAGCCGGTGGACTGCATCAACCCGACGAAGCTCAGCCCGGGGGCGTCGGGGTGGAACACGTGCCGGTACAACGGAAGGGTGTCGGCGCCTCCGGCGAGCAGCGCCGGGTCGAGGAACGGGACGTCCACCCGGTAGCCGGTGCACCAGATGATCAGATCGACGCTGTCGCTGCGGCCGTCGGTGAACTCCACCCGGTCGCCGTCGAGGGCGGCGACGCCGGGTCGGGCCTCGACGTCACCGTGGGTCAGCCGCGACAGCAACCCGTCGGAGAGCGTCGGGTGGTCCTGGAGGAAGCCGTGCGTCGGCGCGGGCAGCCCGTAGCGGGCGGGGTTGCCGACTGTGGTGCTCAGCATCGTCTGGCTGATGCGTTGGCGCAGACGCCACGGCAGCCGGCGGGCCAACGCCCCGTTGAGAGTGTCCGAAGGGCGCCCCAGCAGGTACTTCGGCACCACCCAGACGCCCCGGCGCAGCGACAGCAGGGTCCGGGTGGCGGCGTACGACGCGTCGACGGCGATGTCCATCGCGGAGTTGCCGCCGCCGACGACCAGGACCCGCCTGCCGACCAACTGCTCCGGGCCCCGGTAGTCGTGGCTGTGGATCTGCTCGGCGGTGCTGGTGCCGGGGTAGCCGGGGTCGGGCAGCCGGGGCACCCGGTTGTGCCCGTTGGCGACGACCACGGCGTCGACGGTGACCTCGACCGGGCCGCTCGGACCGCTGGCGGTGACCGTCCAGGTGCCGTCGGGGTGCTGGGTGACCCGCTCGACGGTGTGCCGCAGCCGGATGGTGTCGGCCAGCCCGAAGCGGGTGGCGTAGTCGGCGAGGTAACCGGCGACACGACGGTGGTCGGGGTAGTCGGGCCAGTCGGTCGGCATCGGGTGGTCGGCGAACTGGGTACGACCACGGCTGGTGTTGAGGTGCAGCGTGCGGTATGCGGGTGAGTCGGGTGCCCCGTACACCCAGAGGCCACCGACCTGCTCGGCGGCCTCGAAGCCCACAGTTGGCACGTCGGCGTCGCGGAGTGCCTTGACCGCGGCGAGGCCGGCGGCGCCGGCCCCGATCACCGCCACCCGCTGTGGTACGCCCATTGCCGCCCCCATTAATCCAACGTCCGATGGATAATCGTCGCGTGGCGGCGGCCCGTCAAGGGGTCGGCGGTCCGTACAGCCCGTCGAGCAGGCGATGCACGAACGCCCGGAACTCGCGCCGTTCCCGAGCCCCGGGCGCGCCCGCGGCCAGCGCCACCACGTGCCCGTGCGTCGCCCACACCAGACTGCGCACGGTGATGTGCGGGGTCGGCTCGGCCAGCGCTCCGGTCGCCGCGGCGGCGGTGAGCAGCTCCGCGACCAGCCGGTACAACGGGTCGGCGTAGCGCTGGTCGAGTTCGGCGTGCCGCTGCGGTTCCAACCAGCGGCGCAGCCACAGCGCTGTGGTCTCGGGGCGGTCCTCCAGGAAGTCGACGAAGACGTCGACCAGCTCGTGCAGGGCCCGCCGCGCCGCGTCCGGACCCGCGTCGAGAGCGGCGCGGGCCTGCTCGGCGGCCTCGGTCAGCACGTCCCGCTCGGCGGCGAACACCCGGGCGAAGCACGCGTCGTAGAGCGCCGCCTTCGTACCCGTGTGGTGCGCGACAGTGGCGACGTCGACCCCGGCGGCGGCGGCGACCTCCCGCAGCCCGACGGCGTCGAAGCCCCGCTCGGCGAAGAGCGCGGTCGCCGCGGTGAGCACCACCTCGCGGGTCGGCCGGGTCTCGTCACGGCGGGGCCGACCCGGGCGGCGGCGGGGCATGGTCATGACCGCCATTCTGCCCCTAGAATCCAGCAACCGTTGGATTGCGGAGAGGATGCGGCGATGACCGGGCTGGACCGGCGGCCCGCGGCCGCCACCGACGCGACGCTGCCGCGCGGCCCCCTGGCGGGCTTCGCGGCCGGCTCGCTCGGCATGGGTGTATGGGTGACGGTGCCCGGCCTGCTGCTGCTCTACTTCCTCACCGACGTGCTGGCCGTCGGACCGTGGCTGGCCGGCCTGGCGCTGCTGCTGCCGAAGATCGCCGACGTGCTGCTGCACCCCTGGGTGGGGCACCGCGCCGACGTCGAGCAGACCCGACGCGGCGACCGTCGTCGCCTGTTGCTGCTCGGCTGCGCCCTGCCTGTCGCGTTCGCCGCGCTCTTCGCGGTGCCCGGCGGCCTGACCGGCGCGCCGGCGGCGGCGTGGGTGGCGGTGTTCTTCATCGCCGGCAACCTGCTCTTCGCCGCCTACCAGGTCCCCTACCTGTCCACCCCGGCCGACCTGCGCATCGGCTATCACGAACGCACCCGGCTGATGGCGTTCCGGATGGTGGTGCTCACCCTGGGCATCCTGGTCTCCGGGCTGCTGGCCCCGCTGCTCACCGGCGGCGACGCGGCGACGCGGGACGGCTACCAGCGGATGGGCGTGGTCCTGGCCGTGGGGATGCTGGTGGCCATGCTGGTCGGTGTCGCCGGCATCGCCCGGCTGCGCGGGTCCGCGCCGGCCAGCGCCGCGTCCGGGCACGGTGGGTGGCGGGCGTTGCGCACGGCGCTGCGCGACAGGCAGTTCCGGTGGCTGGTCGCCGCGTACCTGGCGATGTCCACCACCACCCACCTGGTGCTCGCCGGGGTGCCCTACTACGCCGAGTACGAGCTGCGCGCCCCCGGCCTGACCACGGTGCTGGTGGCCGCGTTCGTGGCGCCGGCGCTGCTGGTCACCCCGGCCTGGCTGGTGGTGGCCCGACGCGTCGGCAAACAGCGGGCGCTGCTCGGCGCGCAGGGCGCGTTCGCGATCGGCTCGGTGGTGCTGGCGGTGGGCCGACCGGCCGGCCTGCCGGTGCTGGTCGCCGCGGTGGCGGTGCTCGGGGTGGCGTTCGCCGGCATGCAGCTGCTGCCGTTCTCGATGCTGCCCGACGTGATTCGCGCCGCCAGCAACGCCGGCAGCACCGGGGCCGGCACCTACACCGGGGTGTGGACGGCCACCGAGGCCACCGGCGCGGCCCTGGGCCCGTACGCGTACGCGCTGTGCCTGACAGTGGGTGGTTTCGTGGCGTCCACGGCCGGTGAGTCGCCGGTGCAGCCGGACGCCGCGCTCGCTGCGGTCCGCTACGGCTTCGGGTTGCTGCCGGCGGTGACGATGCTCGCGGCGCTGCTGCTGCAACGCCGCTACACCCTGGACGCCACAGCCCGGGCGGCGAGCTGATCGGCCGGCACTAGACTTCGCCCTCGATGGACGCCCAGCCCAGCACCACCGAGACCCGCCCGTGCGCCCACTGTGGAGCGCCGGTGCCGCAGCGTGTCGGCGCGGGCCGACCGTTTCGCTACTGCCGCGACAACGACGGCGCCTGCCAGCGCGCCTCCCGCAACAGCCGGATGCGCCACCGCAACGCCCCCGGTCTGTCCGGGCAGGTCGCCCGCACCTGGGAGGCGGTGGACCGACTCGACCAGATCGTCGAGACGTTGACCGAGTCGCTGCACGCCGAGTTGTCCCCGGTGGGTGTGCAGCGCCAGCTCGCGCAGGTCCGCGCGGAGGCCGCCACCGAGATCGCGGCGGCGCAGACCGAACGCGACGAGGCCCGCGACGACGCCGAGACCGTGGCGGCCGACGCGGCGCGCGCCCGCGAGCAGGCCCGCGAGGCCCGCGCCGAGGCCGACGACGCCCGCCAGCGCGCCGAGCTGGCGCAGCGGCAGGCCACCGCCGCCGACGAGCGGGCGCGGCACGCCGAGGCCGCCCGCGACCAGGCGCGCCACGATGCCAGCGCCGCCGAGGCGCTGCGCGCCCAGGCCGAGCGCGACCGCGACCAGGCCCGCGTCGAGGCGCGGGACCTGCGCACCGAGCGCGACGCGCAACGGCAGCGGGTGGCCGACCTGGGCGTGGAACGCGACGCGCTACGCGCCGAGGCCGAACGGGCCGGTCGGGCCGCCGCCGAGGCGACCGAGCGGGCCGGTCGGTGGCAGGCCGAGGTGCAGGACGTCCGCCGCCAGATCGAGCAGTCCCGCGCCGACGCGGCGCGGACCCGCGCCGAGGCCGCCGACGCCGCCCGGGCGCGCGAGCAGGCCGACCGGGCCCGCGACCGCGCCGAGGTCGCCGCCCGGCAGGCCGACGACGCCCGGCAGGAGGCCGCGGAGCTGGCCGCGCGGCTGCGCGCGGAGGTGGCGGCCCTGGCCGCCCAGCGCGACACGCTCACCGCCGAGCTGAGCGTGGCCCGGCAGGCCGCGGCGACCGCCGAGGGTCACCGCACCGCCCTGACGGTACGACTCGACGCCGCCGAGACCGACCGGGACCTGGCCCAGCGGCGGGTGGCGCAGCTCGGTGACCAGGTCAGCGACCTGGCGTTGGCGCTGGCCCGCCTCGGCGCCGCCACTCCCGGCGACGCCACCTGATGATCGTGGCGCAACCTTCGGTAGGCTCGGGCGGTTAACCTCCCCGGTGGCAGCGGACACACACCGTTGTCCCGACCCGCCTGGGGATCACCTCACCGGGTGAGCGTCCCGGCCGGTTACCCTTGGTCCCGGCCCACCCGTGGACGCCTCACGCCCTCGGGCGGGAATGGCTCGACGGGGACGCACCGTTACACCCAGAAGACCAGCACCACGAACGAGGGGAAGTCGATCATGGGCGAGCGTATGCTGCGCGGAAGCCGCCTTGGCGCGGTGAGCTACGAATCCGACCGCAACACGGAGCTCGCGCCGCGTCAGACCCGCGAGTACCTCTGCGCCAAGGGCCACCAGTTCGAGGTGCCGTTCGCCGTCGACGCCGAGGTCCCGACGACCTGGGAATGCAAGTTCGACGGCAGCGTCGCCCGACTCGTCGACGGCAACGAGCCGGAGCAGAAGAAGGCCAAGCCGCCGCGTACCCACTGGGACATGCTTCTGGAGCGGCGTTCCATCGCCGAGCTGGAGGACATCCTGGAGGAGCGCCTGCAGGAGGTTCGGACCCGCCGCGGCCGCGCCTGAGCCGCACGACGCACGACGACGGCGCCCCCGGGGTCTTCCCCGGGGGCGCCGTCGTGTCTGTCTTCAGCGGGGTAGCTGGCCTGGTCTCAGTGCCGGCCGGGTTCGACGATCTCGCCCTCGATGGCGCGACCGCCGTCGACCACCACCGGCTGTTCCGGCTGGGGAGTCGGCTGCGGGGTGGGTTGCGGCGCACCTTGGCGCACCCGCACCGTGCGGGGCCCGAACAGGTCACCGGCGACCATCGACGACACCCGCCGCTCGGTGGCGCGGCGCACCCCGGCGCGGGCCAGTCGACGCACCGGCGGCACCAGCAGCAGCAACCCGACCAACCCGCTGACCAGGCCGGGCACCGCCAGCAACAGCGCGCCGGCCAACCCGACGAGCCCATCGGTCACCTGCCCACCCGGTGGCTGCCCGGCCGCCGCGGCGGCGCGGAACCCACGCCAGGCGCGCATCCCCTCGCGGCGCAGCAGCACCAACCCCAGCAGGGACGCGGCGAACACCAGCAACACCGCCGCGCCGAACCCCAGCGCCCGCCCCACGCCGACGAACACCGCCAGCTCCAGCACCACCGCCAGCAACAGGGCCAACGGTACGAACCTCAGTCCTCGGCGCATCTCACCTCATCGCCATTCCTGCGGACACCACGGACGTGTTCCGCTCATCCAGCATGACACGGCCGCGCCCACGGCCACCGCGCCTGACCCGCTCACGGCCACCGTGCCTGGCCGGTGGCGGTGCCGTGCAGGCCCCGGCGCACCGCCTGGCGCCGGTCGCGCACCCCCCAGGCGGTGATCCGCCACAGCGCCTCGGCCACGATCTTCGGGCTCATCTTGCTGTCGCCGCGTTCCCGCTCGGCGAAGGTGATCGGCACCTCCACGATCCGCACCCCGGCCCGGTGCGCCAGCCGCGACAGCTCCACCTGGAACGAGTAGCCCTGCGAGGTCACCGACTCCAGGTCGATGGCGTCCAACGCGCTGATCCGGTACACCCGGTAACCGCCGGTGGCGTCCGAGACGGGCATGCCCAACGCCAGTCGCGCGTACAGGTTGCCGCCACGCGACAGCAACAGCCGCCGCAGCGGCCAGTTGAGCACCCGCGCGCCCCTGGTCCACCGGGACCCGATGACCACGTCGGCGTCGCGGGCGGCGTCCAGCAGCGCCGGCAGGTCCTCCGGGGCGTGCGAGCCGTCCGCGTCCATCTCCACGACCGCCTGGTAGCCACGCTCGCGCGCCCACCCGAACCCGGCCAGGTACGCCGCACCCAGGCCCTGCTTGCCCTGGCGGTGCATCACCTGCACGTGCGCGTCGCCGTCGGCGAGGGCGTCGGCGATCGCGCCGGTGCCGTCGGGGCTGTTGTCGTCGGCGATGAGGATCCGCACCGCCGGGGCGGCCCGCCGGACCCGGCCCACGATCACGGCGATGTTGTCGGCCTCGTTGTAGGTGGGGATCACCACCAGCACCCGGCCCACCCCGGGCACCTCGTCCGCGCGTCGGATCGTATCGGTCGCCTGGATCACGGTTCCTCCGCTCCCGCCGGCGTACCGGCTGTTGCTATCCGGGCCTGACCCGCTGCCGCCGGCGCAGCACCGCCGCGCCGACCAGGGCCGCCGCGGCCAGCGCGGCGAGCGCCACCTCGGGCCACCAGCCGAGGCGGGTGGCGAGGGTACGTCCGTCGTCGAGCCGCAACTGCCGCACCACGACCTCCCGGGTGTTGAACCCGGTGGCATCGCTTACCCGCCCGTCGGGTGCGACGAACCCGGACACCCCGACCGTGGAGGCCATCAACGCCGGCCGTCCGTGCTCCACCGCCCGCAGCCGCACCATGGCCATCTGCTGGCGGGCCTCCGCCACGTCGAAGGTGGCGTTGTTGGTCTGCACCACCAGCAGTTGCGCCCCGCCGGTGACGGTGTCGCGGACCACCTCGTCGTAGGCGACCTCGAAGCAGATCACGTCACCGAGCACTGTGGGGCCGGCGCGTACCACGCCCGGGGTGCTTCCGGGTACGAAGTCGTTGCGGATCAGGTCGACCTTCTTGCTGACCATCCGGGCCACGTCGCGCAGCGGCACGTACTCGGCGAACGGCACCGGGTGGCGTTTGGTGTACAGCTGCCCAAGGTCCGCGCCGGTGCCGGGGCGCCACAGGATGCCCGCGTTGCGGACCTGCCCGGCGTCGGGACCCAGCAGGACCGCGCCGACCAGGATCGGCGCGCCGATGGTGTCGGCGGCCTGGGAGATCCGCGCACCGGCGGTGGGGTTGCGCAGCGGGTCGATGTCGCTGGAGTTCTCCGGCCACACCACCAGGTCGGGTCGCCGCTGCTGCCCGGCGGCGACCCGCTCGGCCAGTTCGATGGTGGCGTCGACGTGGTTGTTGAGCACCGCCTGCCGTTGGGCGTTGAAGTCCAGGCCCAGCCGGGGCACGTTGCCCTGCACGATCGCCACGGTGACGGTGTCGCCGGACCCGGCGGTGGCCACCGGCACCAGCAGGCCCCCGGCGGTCAGCGCGACGGCCACGACGGCCGGTACGACCACCGGCGTCCACGGCCGCGCCGCCGCACCCCCGGGGCGTGCCGGGCCGCCCAGCGGGCCGTCAGCGCCCGGCGCGGCGTCGCCCGGCGCGGTGGTGGGCTCAGCTGCCCGGCGTCGGGCGGTGACCCAGCCCCGCCAGGCGGCGGTGACCAGCAACCCGCCGATGAGGGCCACGACGAAGGTGACCAGCGGGGCGCCGCCGAGCGCGGCCAGGCGCAGCAGCGGTGAGCCGTCCTGGCTGAACGCCAACCGCCCCCACGGGAACCCGCCGAACGGGGTGCGGTCGCGCAGCGCCTCCTGCCCGACCCAGAGCAGCCCGGTCAGCGCCGGCCACGCCCAGCGGGCGCGGTCGACCAGCGGCGACACCCAGGCGGTGGCCACCCCCAGCAACGCCAGGTAGCCGGCCTGCAGCAGCGACAGCAGCACCCACGGCAGGTAGCCGGTGTGCAGGTTCGTCCAGGCCAGCAGCGGGGCGAAGAACGCCACCCCGGTCAGGAAGCCCAGGCCGGCGCCGGCGCGTAACCGCCGCCGATGCGCGGCGGCGGCCAGCAACGCCACCCCGACGGGCGCGAGCGGCCACACCCCGTACGGGGGGAACGCCACCAGCAGGGCCAGCCCGGCGGCCACGGCCAGGGGCACGGCGACCCGCAGCGGCAGCGGCCGACCGGGAACGACCGGCCGGGGCAGCGCCGCCGGGGTGTGCGTCTCATCCCGGTCCAGGGTCGTCACCGCTTCACCTCGATCACGGGGCGAAGGTTACCTGGCTGGCGGGTGCACCGGACCGGTCGGGCCGTCGGGCACGAACCGCCCGGTGGACATGAAATCGGGGCGCGGCTCGCGCCGCGCCCCGATGCTCCCAGGCCCTTCCCGGCCGGTGTGGCGAGGATGGGGCACGACGACCTTCGGACCGACCGGACGTGGACTGGCTGCCCCCGCCGGGCCGTTGTCTACTGGCCGTGCACCTCACCCTGCCCGTACACCGGTAACCGCGGCCGGTTCGCGCCGCCCCGCCGACCCCCGCCCGCTGGACCTGGCCGCCGCGACGATGACGCTCAAAAATGTCGCTCGGCCAGCGGACGAAGGGACGAAGCGAACAACAGCCGCTTCCCGTGGTAGGACTCAAAGACGGTACGTGCCGACCCCCGTCGGTTGTCAACCCGCAGCCGGCCTGTCGTGTGTTGCGACACGGCGTGTCGGGTCGGCGAGTCTCAATGCGTCCGCAGATGCTGACGCAGCAGCGCCTGCGCCGCCCCCCGGTGCTCCTCGGCGAGCAGCCCTCCGGCGGCCAACACGTAGTCGGCGTCGACCACCGCCGCGGCGGCGCGCGGCAGCGCCCACCCGCCGGCGTGGTCGGCCAGGACCGCCGTCAGCACCTGCCCGGACACGTCCGGCGGCGAGTGCCGCAGCACCCCACCGGAGCCCACCAGCATCCGTACGTCGCGCAGGTCCCTCCCGGCCCGCTCGCCGGTGGCGGCGCCCCGGGCGTGCCGGCGCAGCGCCACCGTCGCGGCGAGGGTGGCGATGCGCCGGTCCACGGCCCGCTCGACGTCGTCGACGGCCAGGAACGCCGGGTCGGCCGCCCGCCGCGCGGCAGCGGCACCCAGGTCGTCGGCCTCGCCGTCGGTGAGCAGCCGCTCCTCCGCGGCGGCCCGCACCACCCCGGGGGCGCTCCACCGCATGCCCAGATCGCCCTCCACGGTGCGGGCCCGCCACAGGCTGCCGGCGACCTCCCGGCCCGGCCCGGTGGCCCGCTCGTCGGGCGTGAGCACCGAGTACACGTCGGTGGTGGCCCCACCCACGTCGACGACGGCCAGGTCACCGCCCAGGGTGTCGGCGAGCACCTCCACACCGGTGAGCACCGCGTCGGGGGTCGCCGCCCGCACCAGCCGCGCGAACCGGGCACCCCGCGACAGTCGTTTACCACCGATGACGTGGCGCAGGAACACCGCGCGGATCGCCGCCCGCGCCGACGCCGGGGCGAGCACCCCGATGCGCGGCAGGACGTTGTCGGCGTCGGTGACCGGCACCCCGGCGTCACGCAGCAGCCCGGTCACCTGCTCGCGCACGTCGGCGTTGCCCGCGTACACCACGGGCCGGCGCCACCGGGCCCGGGCCAGGCGGGTGGCGTTGTGGGTGACCGTGTCGGCGTCGCCGCCGTCGGTGCCGCCCACGAGCAGCACCACGTCCGGGCGGGCCGCCCGCAACGCCGTCAGGTCGGCGGCGCCGAGCCGTCCGGCCACGACGTGCACCACGTGCGCGCCGGCGGACAACCCGACCCGCCGGCCGGCCTGCGCGGTGACCAGCGGCTCGTAGCCGATCACGGCCAGGCGCAGCCCACCACCGGCCGACGAGCACACGTACCACGGCACGTCGCGCGCGCCGAGCCCGGCGGTGGCCGCCGCGACCGCGGCGTCCAGGCCGTGCAACACGTCGGTGCCCACAGTGGTGGGCGCCGACGCCGCACCGGCCAGGACACCGGCGGCCAGGTCCACGACCGCCACCTTCGTGTACGTGGAACCGACGTCGGCGCAGACCGCCAGGCTCACGAGTTTCCCTGTTCGCGACTGCGGGGCTCGCAACCCCGGCTCACTCCTCGCGACTCACGCTGGCGGCGGGGACGACCACGGTGCCGGTCGCGGTGACCGCCACGATCGGCGGGTCGAGGACCTCCGCGGCGGACGCGCAGCGGTCCGGGCGACCCCGGCACACCACCGCGCACTCCAGTTCGAGGGTGCGGCTGCGGGTGCCCACCCGCGACACCCGCGCGGTGACCTCCACCACGTCCCCGGCGTGCACGGGCGCGTGGAAGCGCACATCGGCGTACCCGGCGAACAGGCCCTCGTCACCGTCGGTGCGGATGCACACCTCGGTGGCGACGTCGCCGAACAACCCCAGCGCGTACGCCCCGTCAACGAGGTTGCCGGCGTAGTGGGCGTGCGAGTACGGCACATACCGCCGGTGCGTCACCGTCAACCCGAGCCGTGCGTCGGTCATGCCATCGCCTTCCTTTGCGTGATCAGGGCGTGCACGAGGTAGCTGGCCACCTCGCCGGGCGTGGTGCCCCGACCGAAGATCCGGTCCACGCCCAACTCGTCGGTCATCGACTCGTCGAAGCGGGGACCACCGACGATCAGCAGCGGACGCCGCCCCGCCGGCATCGCCTCCCGGAACGCGGCGGACATCTCCCGGGTGTTGTGCAGGTGCGCGTCGCGTTGGGTGACCACCTGCGACACGAGCACCGCGTCGGCCTTCTCCGCCCGGGCGGTCTCCACCAGCTCCGGCACGCTGACCTGCGCGCCCATGTTGGTGACCTTCAACTCCCGGTAGTACTCCAGGCCCTTCTCCCCCGCGATGCCCTTGACGTTGAGGATCGCGTCGATGCCCACCGTGTGCGCGTCGGTGCCGATACACGCCCCGACCACTGACAGCTTGCGCCGCAACCGCTGCTTGATCACGGTGTTGACGTCCTTCGCCGACAGCAGCGCGAAGTCGCGTTCCACCACCTGCACGGCGCCCAGGTCGACCAGGTGGTTGACCCGCCCGTAGACGACGAAGAACGTGAACCCGTCGCCCATCGGCCTGGCGTGCACCACCATCGCCGGGTCGATGCCCATCTTGTTGGCCAACTGCACCGCCGCGCCCTCGGCGCGCTTGTCGTGGGTCACCGGCAGGGTGAACGACACCTGCACCATCCCGTCACCGGTGGTGTCCCCGTACGGGCGCACGATCTGCTTGCTCACGCGGCGGCCTCCAGGATGTCGGTGGCCGGGTTGCAGTAGTCGGCCTCGTGCGCGGCGACCCCGGACAGGCCCTTGCCGCGGTCCGCGGGCCGCTTCATGATCCCGAAGGTGCCCTCGGCGATCGCCGTGAGCAGCGTCTGCTCCCCGATGCGCTCCAGTAGGTCCAGTGCCTCACCGAGGACCTGGTTGGCGCGGCGGCGGATGAACCCGCCCGGCGCCGGCACGAAGTCCTCGTGCAGCCCACCGGCCGCGCCGAGGACGTAACGCACGTTCTGCAGGGCGATGTCCCGGTCGGACAACCACGGCGTCACCACCGCCTCGGTCATCATCCCCACCAGCAGGATGCCCTGACCGGTCAGCGCGCCGGCCAGGTTGAAGAACCCGTCGAGCAGGTTGCCCCGGAACACGTCACCGGTCATGTGCTTCGTCGGCGGCATCCACTTCAACGGGGCGTCGGGGAACAACTCCCGGGCCAGCAACGCGTGCGCCAACTCCAACCGGAACGACTCCGGCACCTCCGGGTTGATCTCGAACGCGTGCCCCAACCCCAACTGCCAGTCCGCCAGCCCCGCCTCGTGGGCGAAGAACTCGTTGAGCAACTGCGACACCGTCACCGTGTGCGCCTCGTCGACAGCGTCGGCGGTGGTCAGGTAGTTGTCCTCACCGGTGTTGATGATGATCCCGGCGCGGGCGTGCACCTGCCGGGAGAACCGCTGGTCGACGAACGTGCGCACCGGGTTGATGTCGCGAAACAAAATCCCGTACATCGAGTCGTTCAACATCATGTCGAGGCGTTCCAACCCGGCCAGCGTCGCCATCTCCGGCATGCACAGCCCGGACGCGTAGTTGGTCAACCGCACGTAACGGCCCACCTCCTTCGACGACTCGTCCAACGCCGCGCGCATCAGCCGGAAGTTCTCCTGCGTGGCGTACGTGCCGGCGAACCCCTCCCGGGTCGCGCCCTCGGGCACGTAGTCCAGCAACGACTGCCCGGTGGACCGGATCACCGCGATCACGTCCGCGCCGGCGCGCGCCGCCGCCTGCGCCTGCGGAATGTCCTCGTAGATGTCGCCGGTGGCGACGATCAGGTAGATCCACGGCCGCTGCGCCGGGTCGCCGTGGCGCTTCACCAGCCGGTCCCGCTCGGCGCGCCGCCGGTCGATGCGCCGAATGCCCGCGCCGACCGCCTTGCGCGCCGCCGACCGGGCCGCCGTGGCCGCCCTCCCGGTGGGCAGGGCGAACCGCACCGACCCGGCGGCCGCCTTCTGCGCCAGCAACGTCACGTCGGTGCTGCCCTCACGGACCAGGGCGTCGAACACCGGCACCGCCACCCCGTGACCCAACCCCACGTCCGCGGCGACCGCGTCGACCAGCCGGTTCACCCACGGAATGCCATCCGGGTCGGCGCCGGTCACCCCGGCCAACCGCAGCACCGCCCGCTCCACCGACACCGTGGTGTGGCTGCGCGCCAGGTCCACCACCGGCTGCCCGGCCCGACGCGCCAACTCCCGCGCCCGCGCCACCAGCACCGGATCAAGATCAAGCTTTCCGGTCATGATGACCCTTCCTCGTAGATGACCTCACCGCGCAGCACCAGACGCCGGCACACCGGCAACGGCGTCGGATCGTCCGGACCCCGCGCCTCCGGGTCCTCGGCCTGCAACACCGGCAGACCCCGCTCGACCCCCGCCGGCGTCGACCACACCGCGAACGTCGCCGGCGCACCCAACGCCAGGACCCCCTCGACGTCCAGGTGCACCGCCCGCCACCCGCCCCGGGTATGCGCCGCGAACGCCGAGCGCACACCCATCCGCTGCGCCGGGTTGTGGTGCGCCACCGCCGCCCGCACCGAACCCCACGGGTCCAGCGCGGTCACCGGCGAATCCGACCCGAACGCCAACGCCACCCCCACCGAGTGCATCGCACCCATCGGGTTCGACTCCAACGCCCGGTCCAACCCCAACCGCGTCTCGTACATCCGGCCCGCGCCGCCCCACAACCGGTCGAACGCCGGCTGCATGCTCGCCACCACCCCGTACTCCACGAACCGCGCGATCAACGCCTTACTCATGATCTCCGCGTGTTCGATGCGGTGCCGGGCCGCGCGCAACCGCTCCACCCCCACCGTCCGCGCCGCCGCCGCGAACCCGTCCAGGACGGTGCCGATCGCCGCGTCACCGATGGCGTGGAAACCGCCCTGCATGCCGTGCGCCGCGCAGTCCAACAGGTGATCGCGCACCTGCTCGACCGACAGGTACCCGTGCCCGCAGCCATCACCGTCGCCGTACGGCCGAGACACGTGCGCCGTGCGCGAGCCCAACGCCCCGTCGGCGAACAGGTCCCCACCGGCGCCGACCGCGCCCAACTCCCGGGCCCGCGCCGCGCCACCCAACTCACCCCAGTACCCGTACACCTCCGGCAACCCCGCGCCGGAGATGCCCAGCAGACCGGTGAAGTCCTCCTCGTCGGAGATCTCCGGGCCACCACACTCGTGCACCGCCGCGATCCCCAACGACGCCGCGTGACCCAGGGCCACCCGCTGCGCCGCGACCCGCTGCGCCCGACTCACCGACGCCTGCGCCGCCGCCCGCACCACGTGGTGCGCGTCGCGCCGCAACCAGCCCGACGCGTCGTACCCGGCCGCCTGCGCCGCCTGCGGACACGCCGCCAGCAACGCCGACGACACCAACGCCGAGTGGATCGACGCCTGCGACAGGTACACCCGCCGGCCACCGGCCGCCCGGTCCAGCGCCGCGGCGTCCGGCAACGTCGGATCCGACCAACCCGACTCGTCCCAGCCGTGCCCCAGCACCACCGCGTCCGCCGGCAGACCCGCCGCGAACCCCGCCACCGCGTCGAGCAGCTGCCCCGCCGAACGCACCCCGGACAACGCCAACCCGGACAACGCCAACCCGGTGTCGGTGGCGTGCACGTGCGCGTCGACGAACGCCGGCGTCACCAACGCCCCGCCCAGGTCCACCACCCGGTCGGCCGGCGGCGCGTCACCGTCGGTCCCCAACCAGGCGATCCGCCCACCGGACACCAGCAGCGCGGTGGCGCTCGGGTCGGCGGGGCAGTGCAGCACGCCGCCGCGATACAACGTCGAGGGGTTCGTCATGACCTCAGTCTGCCGCGACCCGCGCCGCGAACAGCTGACGCACCCCAGGCTCGGCCCGCAGCAGCCCCAACGCCAACTCCGCGTGCCCCGGCACGTACCCGTTGCCCACCAGCATCGTCACGTCCGCCGCCAACCCCTCCGCGCCCAACGCGGCCGCGGAGAAGCTCGTCGCCATCGAGAAGAAGATCACCGTGCCGCCGTCGGCGGTGGCCAGCACCGCCCCGTGCTCGCACCCCGGCACGTCCACGCAGACCACCGTCACGTCCGCCGGCACCCCCAGCGCCGTGGTCACCGCGGTGGACAACCCCACCGGGTCACGCGCGTCGGCCAACGCCACCACCGACGCCAGACCGGCGGCCGTCAGCGCATCGCGCTCCGCCGCCACCGGCACCACCCCGACGGTACGCGCGGCGCCCGCCCGTCGCGCCGCCGCCAGTGACAGCGACCCGCTCTTACCCGCCCCACCGATCACCGCGACCCGCACCGGCGTCGGATCACCGCTACGCCGACGCTCCTCGACGTAGCGCGACACCACCCGGGCGGTCAGCGCGGGCGCCCCGCACACGTCCAGCACGGCGAGGGACAACTGCGGGTCCTCGCCGTCGGGCAGCACAGCGGCGATGGAGCGCGCGAACAGGATCGCCCACCCGTCGCAGGGCACCTGCTCGCTGCGCCCGTCCCAACGGGCCAACCCATCGGTGATCACCAGGGGCGTCAACGTCAACGACACCAGCGTCGCGACCTGCTGCCCCGCCCTGAGCCCCAGCGGAGACCGCCGACCGGCCTCCTCGACCGTGCCGATCAACATCCCGCCGGAACCGGTCACCGGGTTCTGCATCTTCCCCCGGGTCGCGATGATCTCCAGCACCTCGGCGCGGACCGCGTCACCGTCCCCGCCGTGCTTCTCGGACAACTGCCGGAAGCTCGCCGCGTCCAGGTTGAGCCGCTGCACCCGGATCCGCACCTCGTTCGGCGCGATCGCCGCCGACGTGTCCAGGCGCCAGGCCGCCTGCGGCAGCACCCCCGCCGGTTGCACGACGCGGTGCAGTCCCACCGGTGACGTCACGCCAACCTCCCCCTGACAGCCGTTCGAAGCCCCGGTCAAGGCTCGCGTAACGGGAAAACTTACGGCAGACTAGTTTCTGTACCGAATATTTTCCAGTAGCCTTCGGGCTCCGATGATCAGCCGCAACACCGAGGAGGGGCCGTGACCCAGACCATCCCGCACCCCCGTCACGTCCCGGCCGCCACACCGACCGCCGGGCAGCCCTACGAATACCACCGCCGCCCCCTGGTCGAACCCGACTGGACCCGCTTCCCCGGCTGGCGCCACGTCACCCGCGACCAGTGGGAATCCGCCCAGTGGCAGCGCGTCAACTGCGTCAAGAACATCAAGCAGCTCCGCGCCGTCTTCGGTGACTTGATCGACGAAACCTTCTACGCCGACCTCGAAGCCGACCAGTTGGCCCTGGCCACCATGTCCATGCTGGTGCCACCACAAATGATCAACACGATGGTGCCGTTCGCGACCCTCACCACCGAGGCGCTGCTCGCCGACCCCATCCGCCGCTACATGATCCCGGTCGCCTCCGACCGACGCACCGACTGGCCCTCACACCCCTACGCCAGCCGCGACAGCCTCCACGAGCACGACATGTGGGTCGCCGAAGGGCTCACCCACCGCTACCCGACCAAGGTCCTCGCCGAACTGCTCTCCACCTGCCCCCAGTACTGCGGGCACTGCACCCGCATGGACCTCGTCGGCAACTCCACCCCCGCCGTCGACAAACTCAAACTCACCCTCAAGCCCGTCGACCGCTACGACGCCCACATCGCCTACCTCAAGGCCCACCCCGGCGTCCGCGACGTGGTCGTCTCCGGCGGCGACGTGGCCAACGTCCCCTGGCGCAACCTCGAGTCGTACCTCATGCGCCTGCTGGAACTGGACACGGTCCGCGACATCCGGCTCGCCACCAAGGCCCTCATGGGCCTACCCCAACACTGGCTGCAGCCCGACGTCGTCGAGGGCCTGGAGCGGGTGGCCCGCACCGCCGCCCGCCGAGGCGTCAACCTCGCCATCCACACCCACGTCAACCACGCCCAGTCGCTCACCCCACTGGTCGCCAAGGCCGCCCAGACCGCCCTCGACGTCGGCGTCCGCGACGTCCGCAACCAGGGCGTCCTCATGCGCGGCGTCAACGCCACCACCCCGGAACTGCTCGACCTCTGCTTCGCCCTCCAAGGCGAAGCCGGGATCCTGCCGTACTACTTCTACATGTGCGACATGATCCCCAACGCCGAACACTGGCGGGTCCCGGTCTGGCACGCCCAGCAACTCCAGCACGACATCATGGGCTACCTGCCCGGCTACGCCACCCCCCGCATCGTCTGCGACGTCCCCTTCGTCGGTAAGCGCTGGGTGCACATGCTCACCGACTACGACCGCGAGCGCGGCATCTCCTACTGGACGAAGAACTACCGCACCTCCATCGAGTCCGCCGACCTGGAGGCGCTCAACAAGCGCTACGCCTACTACGACCCGATCGACACCCTGCCCGCCGACGGCCAGCAGTGGTGGAACGACCACCGCGACGACTGACCCACCGACAGCGGCGCCCCCGGGGTGGTCTTCCCGGGGGCGCCGCTGTCTTCCGTCACTGGCAGCCCAAGCCCGGGACGTAGGAGGGTCGCAGGGTCCCAGCCGAAATCTCGTCGGCGTACTCCCAGAACACCTCCGGCCAGTCACCGGCCTTGTCCATGTCCCGCAGCACCCGCCACCCGTGACTGCTCCGCAACGCGTCGGCGGCCCGCCGCACCCCGGCCTCGTCCCCACTCGCCCTCGCCCGCTGCCACTCCGCGATCCACCCGCAGCCGACCCGGGACGTCACACCCACACCGAACTGGTACGAGTCACTCACGCCGATGTCCTCCAGCGCCGCGACGTCGAACCCGGGCGGCAGCGGCACATCGGCGAGCACCTTCGCCGCCCTCTCCCCCACCGGCATGACCATCTCCGCCGGAAGCGCGGCCAACCACGTCCGCGCGTCCACCCGGACGATGTCCGCGAGAACCCTGTCCAGGTCCTCACGCGACCAGTTCCCGGAGGTGCTCATCTCCACCACCACGTCGTCGTGGGGACGCAACAGCACCGTGAAATCACCGTTGAGGTTCTGGAACAGATCACCCGGCCAACCAGCGACCCGCACCGACTTCGGAGGACCGTCGGCCAGCCGATCGGAATAGCGATACGTGTACACCCACGCCGAAAACCAGTTCATCTCCAACTCCCGCTCACCCCGGCGAAAACGGATCATGCCCAGCTCCTCGGTGAACCCCGACAGATCAGTCACCTTCCAGCCAGGCCGATCGATCAGCAGCCGCGGGTTCCGCTCCGCCGCCGCCAGCACCAACGGCGAAAAGACGACCCCCTCGGCCGGGGTGACAATCGGAGAAACCCCACCGCCCTCGGCCTGCCCCCGCAACACCATGGAGGCCGGCACGACGCTCATGAGCACCGCTGCCGCCGTCACCACGCCCGCGAAGCGACGCACCCGCAACCGCCGCCGCGCAATACCGGCACCGCCCTCGACCCCCGACTCGGACACGATCTCCTCCAAGAGGGTTCGCTTCACCCCTGCGAGGTCCCCGACGCCACCGAGCCCACCCGGGTCGGCATCCCGAACCAGCCGGTCAACACGCTCATCGCCGCTCATCAGTCCTCCGTACGGGTAGGCGCGGTCAACACATCCAGCACATGTCCGGGCGGCCCCGGGTCGTCACCGACCAGCCCCCGCAACCTCGCCCGCGCCCGCGACAACCGGGTCCGAACCACGGTGGAACCCACCCCCAGCACCGCAGCCACCTCATGCGGCCGCAGACCCTCCCAGACGGTCAGCATCAGCACCTCCCGGTCCACCTCGGCCAGACCCGCCAACGCCGCCCGAACCGCAAGCCGCTCCGGCACCTCACTCCCCGGATCGGCCACCGAAACCACGATCTGCTGGCGCAACCGCTCCCCGAGGCGCTGCCGCCGAACACCACCACGGTGCTGGTTGGCCAACACCCGCCGGGCCACCCCGTACAGCCACAGCCGAGCCTCACCGCCGTCCGGAATGTCCTGCCGGCGACGCCACGCCACCAGGAAGGTCTCCGCGACGACGTCGGCCGCATCCTCCGGATGCGCGACCCGACGCAACGCGTACGCCAACAGCGCCTCGAAGTCCTCGGCGTAGACCCGCCGGAAGCGGCCCTCGTCCTGCTCTGTCCCTGAGCTCACATCCAGTCCATGTCCGGTGTGACGACAACCGTGACAGCCCGCACCGGTCAGGCGCGGATACCGGCGAGCACCAGATCGGCGACCCTACCGATCACCTGGGCACTCGTCGTAGCCGGCAACCGCCGTAGCGACGCGATGGCCAGCAGGCCGGCCCGCACGTCGTCCACGTCGACGCCGTCGCGCAGCACACCCGCCGCCCGGGCTCGCCCGACCAGCACGTTCAACGCCTGCGCGTGCTCCCGCCGCTCCCGCTGAAACGCCGCACTCACCTCACCCGGCCCCACCAACGCCTCGTTGAGCGCCCGGTCGTGGATCTGCCGCTCGGCGAACTCGCGCACCACGCCGGACAACGCCCGCCACGGGTCCGGGTCGTCGAGCGCGCGGCGCATCCGCACACCGCAGTCGTCCACCCGCTCGGCCAGGACCGTCGCGACCAACTCCGTACGCGTCGGGAAGTGCCGGTACAGGGTCGCCACACCTACCCCCGCCCGTCGCGCCACCTCCCGCATGGGCACCTCGAGCCCCGCCGACGCGAACGCCTCCCGTGCCGCCGCCACCACCCGGTCACGGTTGAACCGGGCATCGGCACGCTGCATCTGAGACATCTCCGACCGCCCTCCCTCTCACTTGACCCCACAGCGGAACGGCCGCTCCGTTTCCGGCCTACGGTACGACCATCACCCCGTCTTCCCAGGCAGAGGAGCCCCTGATGTTCGCCGTGCAGTACGACCGGTTCGGCGGCCCCGAGGTACTGCACCTCGGGACCACTCACGCGCCACGGCCCCGGGCCGGCCAGATCCGCATCCGCGTCCAGGCCGCCGGCGTCTCCCCCGTCGACATCGGCCTCCGCTCCGGCCGCACCCCGATGAGCGCCCAACTGCCGCTGCCACACATCCCCGGCGTCGACGCGGCCGGCATCGTCGACGAGATCGGCGACGACGTCGACGGGGTCACCCTCGGCGACCATGTCTTCGGCATCGTCGAGCTGGCCAGACTCGGCGGCGCGAGCGCACAGTTCGCGGTACTACAGCTCTGGGCGCACAAGCCCACCGCCCTGCCGTGGGCCCAGGCCGGCGCGGCGGGCACCAGCATCGAGACCGCCACCCGTGCCCTCGACCTGCTGGACCTACGCCCCGGCATGACGCTCCTCGTCGACGGCGCCGCCGGTGGCGTCGGCAGCACCGCCGTCCAACTCGCCACCGCCCGCGGCGTCCACGTCATCGGCACCGCCCGCGCCGACAACCACGACTTCCTCCGCCAGCTCGGGACGACACCGGTCACCTACGGCCCCGACCTCACCACCCGCCTCGACGCCCTGGGCGTGACCCGGATCGACCGCGCCCTCGACGTCGCCGGCGCCGGGTCCCTGCCCGAACTGCTCCACCTCACCGGCGACCCGACAGCGGTGCTCACCCTTGCCGACTTCACCGCGCCCACCCACGGCGTCCGCCTGTCCATGGGGCAACTGGCCGGCGAACCCGACGGCCGCCACGGCCTGCCCGCCGCAGCCGAACTGTTCACCGAGGGCCGGTTCAGGGTGCCCATCGAAGCGACCTTCCCGCTCGAGAAGGCGGACGACGCGCACCAGACGGCCGAGCACGGATCCCGCCGCGGAAAGATCGTCCTGACCGTCGACGACGTGCAGGAAAGCTGAGCCTCAGCCCTCGGCCAGCACCTCGGACAACGGCGCCGGCACCAGCCCTCGCTCCCGCAACCCGGCCAGGATGTGCGGCAACGCCTCATCCGTCATCGCCGCGTTCGCCTCGGTCACGTGCATGATCACCACCGAGCCGGGGCGTACGTGGTCCAACACCGCCCGCACCAACGGCTTCCACGCCGTCGCGAACGGATCGCCGCTCACCACATCCCCGTCGACCACCGTCACACCCAGCGGCGCCAACGCGTCCAACGCCGCCGCGTCGTGGCACAACCCCGGAAACCGGAAGTACCGGGTCTGCCGACCCCCGTACGGCGCGATCACCTCGAACGTCTTCGCCACATCGCCGGCCAGCTCGTCGACCGGCAGCCGGGGCAGGTCGTAACAGTCGGCGGTGAACGCCGCGTGCCCGTAGGTGTGGTTGGCCAACTCGAAGCGCGGGTTGCCGGCGATCCGCCGGGTCACGTCCGGATACCGCTTGACCCACTTGCCGGTCAGGAAGAACGTCGCCGGCACCTGCTCGCGCTCCAGCAGGTCGAGGATGCGCAGGTTCGCGTACGACTTCACCCGGCCGGCCCGCAGGCTGGCCAACATCCCGTCGGTCATGTCCGCGTCGAAGGTCAGCGCGACAGTGGCACCGGTGCGCGGCCCGTGATCCACCACCGGCGCCCTGCTCCCCACCCGCGTCGCCCCCGGGACAGCAGCCGCAACCGTCGGCGTCGGGGCACTCTGTGGGGTGGCGGCAGCCGTCGGCGTCGGAACCGCCTGCGAGGCGCCGGCCGACGGCGCGGCCGCGGAGGCGGACGAGCCGACGAAGACCGGCCCCTCCGGCGGTGGAACCCGGGAGGCCGTGCACGCGACACTGCCGACAACGGCAGCCGCAACCAGTACGCCGCACCACAATGGGCGGAGGCGGGGTCGGATCACGCCGCAGATCATCGCAGACGCGAAAGCGCCTCACTGTCCCGCGCGCACCGTCCCGAACGCCGGCGGACGCACCTCGCCCACCTCGTCCAGAGCAGGCAGTGGCCCCTGGCGACGCGGGCCTTGCGCGCGTCGCGCGTCGGGGCGGTGCCGCTCCGGTAAGCGATATACCTCAGAGGCATAAATATGACTCCCAGGTATATGGCTCACCAAGGGTTCTCCCGCCCGAGAGGGTGCCGAGGCCGCCACCGCAGTTGGCCACGCAGAACTGCGCGGGGCGTTCATGGTGACCGCCAGGCCGAGCAGGAAAAAGGGCCAACGCCGCCAGCACCAGAGAACGCAGCACGACGGGTCCCCGGGCGACGGTGCGCCCGGGGACCCGTGGACAGCTCAGGTCACTTCGTGAACGAGTCCTTCACGTTGCGACCAGCGTCCTTGACGTTCTGACCGGCCTGCTTGGCGCGCGCGTCGCTCTGCTGGCTGGCGCCCTCGCCACGCATCCGCTCGTTGTCGGTCATGTCGCCGACGCGCTCCCTCGCGGCGCCGGCCATCTGCTCAACCTTGTTCTTTGCCTTCTCGGTGAAGCTCATCGCGCCTCCTCGGTCTGGCGGTTGTCCTGGCTCGCTTGCCCGGTTTCCGGGTGCCGAAACCGGCAGTGCCGGTCGGCACATCCGCTAAGGCATCCTAGGAAGATAGGTAGTGGGAGGGTCTCCTGTCGGCACCGCCCCACGATGGTTAACTGACCGCATGGGAGAGCTCCTGCTGATCCGGCACGGCGAGACCACCTGGAGCGCCAGCCTGCGGCACACCTCGTACACCGACCTGGAGCTGACACCCGACGGCGAGCGACAGGCGCGCACCCTGGCCGCGTTCCTGGCCGGCCGGCGCTTCGTCACAGTGCTGACCAGCCCCCGCTCCCGTGCGCTGCGCACCGCGCAGCTGGCCGGGCTCACCGTCGACGCCGTCGACGAGGACCTCAGCGAGTGGAACTACGGCGAGTACGAGGGCCGCACCACCGTCGACATCCACGACGACGATCCGCACTGGAACATCTGGACCGACGGCTGCCCCGGCGGCGAGTCCCCCGCGCAGGTGGGCGAACGGCTCGACCGGGTGCTGGCCCGCGTCACCCCCCTGCTCGACCGTGGCACCGTCGCGCTGGTCGGGCACGCGCACAGCCTGCGGGTGCTCGGCGCCCGCTGGATCGGCCTGCCCCCGTCCGCCGGTGGGCGGCTACGCCTGGACACCGCCACGGTCAGCGCGCTCGGTCACGAACACGGCCGGCAGGTCATCCTGCGGTGGAACCAGCCGGCTCCTCCGGCGCCCGGGACCGCGACCGACTCGGTGCCGCAGAGCTGATCTTCGGCGGCCGGTTCTCGTACGGCGTGGACAACACCACAGTCGTCCGGGTCGTGACGTTCGCCGAGGTGCGGATCTCCTGGAGCACCCGTTCCAGGTCGGTGGGGCTGGCCACCCGCACCAGCAGCAGGTAGAAGTCCTCCCCCGCCACCGAATAGCAGGAGTCGATCTCCGGCAGGTGGGCCAGTCGCTCCGGTGCGTCGTCCGGCTGCGACGGATCGAACGGCCGGATCGCCACGAACGCGGTCAGCGGCAGGTCCAGCGCCTCGAACGACACCCGGGCGGCGTACCCCTTGATCACCCCGCGCTGCTCCAGCCGACGGACCCGCTGGTGCACGGCGGACACCGACAGCCCCACCCGCTCGGCCAGGTCGGTGTACGACAGACGGCCGTCGGCGGTCAGCGCGGCGACGATAGCGCGGTCGATCTCCTCCACGGCGTGCAACCTACCGGGAAAACCGTCGCACGGCGACGAGGTACCCGAGTGGCGGGCCGCTGTGGGTCGTGACGCACCCACCGCGGCCCCACCACCGCGTGCCGTCGTCAGCCCTTGGCCAGCGCCCGGGAGATCACCATCCGCTGGATCTGATTGGTGCCCTCCACGATCTGCAACACCTTCGCCTCACGCATGTACCGCTCCACCGGGTGGTCGGCCACGTAACCCGCGCCGCCGAGCACCTGCACCGCGTCGGTGGTCACCCGCATCGCCATGTCGGTGGCGAACAGCTTCGCCTTGGCCGCCTCGATCGAGTACGGGCGGCCGGCGTCACGCAGCCGGGCCGCCGCCAGGGTCAGCGCGCGGGCGGCGGAGATCTGGGTGGCCGCGTCGGCGAGGAGGAACCCCAACCCCTGAAAGTCGATGATGGAGCGCCCGAACTGCTGCCGCTCCCGGGCGTAGGAGACCGCGTAGTCCAGGGCGGCCTGGGCCAGCCCGACAGCGCACGCCGCGATGCCCAGGCGGCCGGAGTCCAGCGCGGACATCGCGATGGTGAAGCCCATCCCCTCGCCGCCGATCAACCGGTCGGCCGGCACCCGCGCCTCGTCGAAGGCGATCTGCGCCACCGGGGAGGCGCGCAGCCCCATCGTCCGCTCGGCCGCCTGCGGGGCGATGCCGGCGGTGCCCGCGTCGGCGAGCAGGCAGGAGATCCCCTTCGGGCCGGGCCCTCCGGTGCGGCAGAAGACGTTGTAGAAGTCGGCGGCGTGGGCGTGGGTGATCCACGCCTTGGTGCCGGAGACCAGGTAGGCGTCCCCGTCACGATCCGCCCGGGTGGTCAGCGCCGCCGCGTCCGAGCCACCCTGCGGCTCGGAGAGGCAGTACGCGCCCAGCAACTCGCCACCGAGCATGTCCGGCAGCAGCTTGCGCTGCTCGTCGCTGCCGAAAGCCGCCACCGGGTAGCAGGACAGGGTGTGCACGCTGACCGCTTCGGCGACGGCGAGCCAGCGGCTGGCCAGGATCTCCAGCACCTGCAGGTACACCTCGTACGGTTGCGCCGCTCCGCCGTGCTCCTCGGGGTAGGGCAGGCCGAGCAGGCCGGCGCGGCCCAGCGTGCGCAGCACCTCGCGGGGGAACTCGGCGCGTTCCTCGAAGGCCGCGGCCTTCGGCGCGAGTTCGCCGTCGGCGAGCTCGGTGGCGAGACCCAGCAGGTCGTGGGCCTCGTCGGTGGGGAGGATCCGGTCGACAGTCATAGCGCGATGAGCTCCGTGGGGGTGGTGTTGAGCCGTTGCACGCCGTCCGTTGTGCAGACGACGATGTCCTCGATGCGGGCGCCGTGCCGGCCCGCCAGGTAGATGCCCGGTTCGATGGAGAACGCCATGCCGGCGTCGAGTGGTCGGTCGTTGCCGGCCACCAGGTACGGCTCCTCGTGCCCGTCCAGGCCGATGCCGTGGCCGGTGCGGTGCAGGAACGCGGGACCGTAGCCGGCGGCGGCGATCGGCGTGCGGGCCGCGGCGTCGGCCGCCGCGGCGGTGATCCCGGGGCGCACCGCCTCGACGGCGGCGCGTTGGGCGTCGCGCAGCACCGCGTAGTAGTCCAGGAAGTCGGCTGGCGCCGACCCGCCGGCCAGGTAGGTGCGGGTGCAGTCCGAGCGGTAGCCCGATGCCATGGTGCCGCCGATGTCGACCACCACCGGCTCGCCGACGCCGATGGGACGGTCGGAGGTGCCGTGGTGCGGGCTGGCGCCGTTGGGCCCGGCCGCCACGATGACGAAGTCGACGGTGACGTGCCCGGCGGCGCGGATCGCCGCGGCGATGTCGGTGGCGACCTCGGCCTCGGTGCGACCGGGGCGCAGCCACTCGCCCATCCGCAGGTGCACCTCGTCGATCGCCGCGCCAGCCTCGGCGAGCGCCGCGACCTCCGCCGGGGACTTGCGGATCCGCAACTCGCGCAGTACCTCCCCGGCGAGCCGTTGCGCGGCGTCGGGCAGCGCCGCGCGCAGGCCGAGGACCTGCTCGGCCCACATCCGGTCGGCGAGCCCGACCGCGGCGACCGGGCCGTCGAGGGCGGCGACGACCAGAGGGTACGGGTCGGTGCCGTCGACGTGGTCGACGATGCGCACTCCGGTCGCCGGCGCGGGGGACGCCTCGGCGGCCGGGCGTTCGAGCCGGGGCACGACGAGGGTCGGCTCACCCTCGGCGGGCAGCACCAGGCAGGTGAGCCGCTCCCCCGCGTGGGCGTCGTACCCGGTCAGATACCGCAGGTCGGAGCCGGGCGTGAGCAGGAGGGCGTCCAGGCCGGCGGCGGCCGTCGCGCGCTGCGCGGCGATCAACCGATCCGGCGGATACAGCTCGTCGAGTCCCACCCCGTCAGCTTAACGGTCGTTTGGGCAAACCCCATATCGACACCGATCGTCGGAAAATCCATCGACGTTGATTGACGCGGACAGTTAACACTCTTTAAGATTTGGCTGCCTCGAGGCCCACCCGTCCCTGCGTCCCCGCACCCCCCGCCCGCGACAACCCTGCGCGGGCGGGTGTCGTCCCCCGCCCACGGGAAGGCCCCCGATGTCCTCACCACTGCGCCGCGCCCTCGCCGCCGGCCTGCTCGCGCTGGCCACCGCCGGCGCCACCCTCACCGTCACCAGCGCCCCCGCGCAGGCCGTGGTGCTGCCGAACAACTTCAAGAGCGTCGGCTACATGCCCTCCTGGGCCGGCAACATCAACACCATCCAGTACAACAAGCTCACCCACATCAACTACGCCTTCGTCCTGCCCAACAGCAACGGCACCCTGCAAGGGGTGGACGGGGCGCGGCTCTCCTCGCTGGTCTCCCAGGGGCACGCCAACAACGTCAAGGTCTCCATCGCCGTCGGCGGCTGGAACGACGGCAACGACTCGGCCTTCGAGACGCTCGCCGCCAACGCCACCAGCCGCACCAACTTCGTCAACAACCTGATCAACTTCGTCAACCAGTACAACCTCGACGGCGTCGACATGGACTGGGAGTACCCCGACCCGGGCGCCTCGGCCAACAACTACACGGCGCTCATGACGCAGCTCAGCAGCGCCCTGCACAGTCGCGGCAAGCTGCTCACCGCCGCCGTGGTCAGCGAGGGCGGCAGCGTCCAGGGCGTCCAGACGGCAGTGTTCAACCAGGTCGACTGGCTCAACATCATGGCGTACGACGGCGGCAGCCCGCACGCCAACTACGACTGGTCGATCAACAGCATCAACCTGTGGAAGGCCCGCGGCCTGCCAGCCAGCAAGGCCGTCCTCGGCATCCCGTTCTACAGCCGCCCCGTCTACTACAACTACTCGTACCTGGTCGGACTCGACCCGGCGAACGCCAACCGGGACTGCGCCACCATCGGCGGCAGCCAGCAGTGCTGGAACGGCATTCCGACAGTCAAGCGCAAGACGCAGTGGGCCCTCGCAAACGCCGGCGGCGTGATGAACTGGGAGCTGTCGCAGGACACCAGCGGCTCGACCTCACTGCTCAGCGCCATGTACGACACCATCATGGGCGGCACCACCCCGCCGCCGACCGGTCGTACCGGTCAGATCACCGGGATCGCCGGCAAGTGCGTCGACGTGGCCTCGGCGAGCACCGCCAACGGCGCCGCCGTCCAGCTCTGGGGCTGCAACGGCACCAACGCGCAGACCTGGACCGTGGCCAGCGACAGCACGCTGCGCGCCCTCGGCAAGTGCGCCGACATCACCAGCGGCTCCACCGCCAACGGCGCGAAGGTCCAACTCTGGGACTGCAACGGCAGCGGCGCGCAGGTCTGGCAGGCGCAGTCCAACGGCACGCTGCGCAACCCGCAGTCGAACAAGTGCCTCGACGCCAGCGACAACAGCTCCGCCGACGGCACCCGGTTGCAGATCTGGGACTGCTTCGCCGGCGCCAACCAGCGTTGGACGCTCCCGGCCTGACGGTAAGGGTTGAGGAAGGGCCTCTTGTTGAGTACGTACGTCAACAAGAGGCCCTTCCTCAACCGGCCCCGCGCTGGGGTTGCTGTCCCAGCTCGCCAATTACTTGATCATGGCGCGGTCAGTGTTCGGCGATGGTGGCCCGGACAACAGACCCGGCGTTTCAGCCACCGGACGGTTCGCACCGGCCAGCGCCGGGGACCCGGTTCGCTGATCGGCGCCGTCGTCGTTCTTGCCCGCCGGCGATTCTGGCAAGTCGCGGCGGGTGCGAAGGGGCGAGAGAAACACGGGCAGGAAGGCCACCGTCAGCACGGCACCCCCTACCCAGAGCGTGGCGTGCGCGGTGGCCAACTCGCCGATCAGTCCGGCCACGGCGGCGCCGATCGCGAGTGCGCCGGTGAGCAGGAAGCGGAAGGTGGCGTTCATCCTGCCGAGGAGGGAGTCCGGTGTCATCCGCTGTCGCAGGCTGACGCCGAGTACGTTGTCCATGCCCGTCTTGAACAGGGCAAGCAGCCATCCGGTCCCGGCGAGCCATAACCAGGGGCCCCGGTCGATGAGCGGTACGAGCAGTCCGGCGGGCGCCAGGCACAGGCCGACGAGACCGAGCGCGCGGCCGTAGCCGAGCCGTCCGGCGATGGGGCGAGCGCAGCGGGATCCCAGCAGCAGGCCGGCCCCGCCCACCGCCCAGAACAGGCCCAGCGCGCCGGCCGGGAGGCCGAGTTCCCGGATGAACAGCACCGGAAGCATGGTATTGATGATCTGCGAGCCGAGGTTGGACAGGGTTGCGGTGAGCGCGAGGGCCCGTAGTTCCGGGTTGTTGAAGACGTGCTGCAGCCCTTCGGCGATCTGTGTGCTCAACCGGGTCGCTTGCCCCGTCCCGGCCGACGCCGGGGTACGGCGAATGGCGGTGAGCCGAAGGGCCGAGGCCAGGTAGCCCACGGCCGCGCACGCCACCGCCACGGGCGCGCTGAGTAGCTGGACCAGCGCCCCGCCCGCGCCCCGCCCGGCTATGTTGCCGACCGCCATCAGGCTCACCACGGCGGCGTTCGCCTGGACCAGGCCGTCACGGCCGACGACTCGCGGCAACACGCTCTGCGCGCCGACATCGCTGAAGACGGTGGCGCAGCCGTTCAACAAGACGACCAGATACAACTGCCAGAGCGTGAGGGCGTCCCACCACCAGGCCAGCGGGATGAGGGCGAACAGCGCGGCTCGGGCCAGGTCAGCGGTGATCAGTACGCGCCGATGGCGCATCCGGTCCACCCAGGCCCCGGCGGGAAGACCGATGAGGAGGAAGGCGGCGGTGCTCAGGGTGGCCAGTGCCCCGACCTGGCCGGGACGGGCGTCGAGGGCAGACACGGCGATGAGCGGGACGGCGACGTACCCGACGTTGGTGCCGAGTTGGCTGAGGCTCGTCGCGGTGAACAGGGCGCGGAAGTCGGAGTTTCGCCACGGGGAGTTGGGTTGCATGATCCGTTCATCCGGTGGTTGGGTTCGCGGCACCGCCGTCATCCGGCAGCGGCCTTGCTGGTGGGGGCGGGATGGGTGCCGGGTGTCGCGGCATCCTCGCTGACCGATCGCGGCGGCTGCTGTCGCCGGGTCATCGCGACACCGAGGAACACGACGACCATCCCCGCGATGACGCGCAGACCGATTTGCTCATCGAGCACGATCGCCCCCAGCGCCACCGAGACGATCGGCAGCAGGTACCCGACGGTGGCGGCGCTGGTCGCCCCCTCGTCCGCGATCAGCCGGTAACTGAGGTAGAAGGTGAATCCGGTGCTGAGGATGCCGAGAAGGGCGACCGCGATCACGGCCTTCGGATTGAATTCCGGCGGTGTCATCCCGCCGGCTGGCAAGGCCAGCGCGCTCAGCGCGGTGGCGGTGAGAAGCTGGGCCGCGGCGAGGGCGATCGGGGCGGTGCCCCTCCCGGTGAGCTTTCGGGCCATGTAGGCGAAGGCGACGGCGTAGCTCGCCGCCGCGCCGAGTAGGGCAAGAGTGCCCCAGCTCAGCAGCCCGGCCGCATGCCAGGGGGCGAAGATCAGCAAGGTACCGGCGAAGCCGAGCAGCAGCCCGCCCAGGCGGACCGGGCCCAGGCCCCGTTCTGCCCCGATCCCGATGCCGATCAGCAGAGACCACAGCGGCGTGGTCGCATTCAGCACGCCGGCCAGCCCGGAGTCGACGGTCTGCTCGCCAAGGCTGAAGAGGAAGAACGGCAGGGCGTTGCAGAAGAAGGCGGCCACGACGAGATGGCACCAGGTCGTCCGGTCCCGGGGCACTCGCTGGCGTGCGGACCAGGCCAGGCCCAGCAGGACCGCCGCGCCGAGCGCGGAGCGCGCGAAGGTGATCTGCAGGGGGGTCAGACCGTTGTTCAGGGCCAGCTTGATCCAGAGGAAGCCGGAGCCCCACAGCAGCGCGAGCACGGCCATCCGTCCCAACGCGCCACGTCCGCCAATGTTCACGTCTTGCCTCCCGGTCGAATCGACATGAACGCTGCCGGAGCGGACTCGACAGGACAAGTGAAAGGTTCTTCAGAGACCGTTAAGCTCAGCTACATGATTGACGTACGCCGCATGCAGGTCCTCCGCGCGGTGGTTGCCACGGGCTCGGTGACCGCAGCGGCGGCGGATCTCGGGTACACCCCGTCCGCGGTCAGCCAGCAGGTGGCGGCCCTCGAAAAGGAGGCCGGGATCGCGCTGTTGGAGCGCGTCGGCCGGGGCGTACGGCCGACGGCTGCCGGACGGCTGCTCACCGAACACGCGGCCATCATCGGCAAGCAACTGGCCGAGGCGGAGACGGCGCTGGCCGATCTGCGGGCCGGGCGTACCGGGCGGCTGGCGATCGGCTACTTTGCCACCGCCGGAGCCACCCTGATGGCACCCGCGCTCGCTCGGCTCCGGCAGGCGTACCCGGGCGTCCGGGTCGACCTCAGGATGACCGACCCCGCCGACCCGCTGCCGGCGGTGACGCAGGGCCGGATCGACCTGGCCATCGTGGTCAGATCCGCGGATCGGCCACCGGAGGGCGTCCACCTGGTCCACCTGCTCGACGACCCCTATCGCGCCGCCCTACCCAAGGGGCACCGGCTCGCCTCGAAGCGGGTCGTCGACCTGATCGATCTGGCTGGTGAGCCGTGGGTCGGCAGCGAGTGTCCCGGCCCGTGCCTCGATGTCATCCTCGACGGCTGCGCTGCGGCCGGCTTCCAGCCGAACGTGGTGGCGCGGAGCGAGGATTACGCCACCGCGCAGGGCTTTGTCGCCGCAGGCCTGGGCGTCAGTCTGATTCCGGAGTTGGGGCTGGCCAACCGGCACCCCGGCGTCGTGATGCGCAAGATCCGCAACCCGGAACCCGTACGGGCGATCCAGGCGGCGGTGCGGCAGACATCGCTGGGCCAGCCGGCGCTCGACGGATTGCTCGCCGCACTGCGGCACGCGGCAACCGACTGAGGGCCAACCTCGGGGGCGCGGCGGGACTGCCTGGGACAGCTCCCCCAGCGGGGGCTCACACCTGGTGCGCGCGGACCAGGGTGAGCATCTCGTCCACCGACCCCGCTGGGTCGGAGACCGGGAACTGCAAGGCTCGCACCACCGCCTGCGGGTCGACCAGCAGGGTCAGCCGCTTGAACCGGGTCATCCCACCGGCGCGGAAGACGGGCAGCAGCAGCCCGGCGGCCAGCCGGCCGTCCTCATCGGACAGCAACGGGAAGGGCAGTTCGGCGTACGCGGCGAAATCGGCGAGCTGGTCGGGCCGCTGGGTGCTGATGCCGTACACGCGCACGCCGGCGGTCACGAAGTCCGGATGACGCTTGGCGTAGGTGGTCGACTCCAGGGTGCACCCCCGGGCGCCGGGAATCTCCGCCCAGCCGGGCGGATAGCCGTGCGTTCCCGGCGCGTACGCCCCGGGGAACAGGTAGAGGACCGTCCACGCACCCGTCGCGGCCACCGCCACCGGTTGCCCGTCGGCGGCGGGCAGGACGACATCGGGCAACCGTCGGCCGACCAGGTCGTGCGCCCGGCGCGCCTCGGCCGAACCCGCGTCGGCCGTCGCGGTCACGTCACCGTCGCCCATCAGATGCCTCGTTCCCCACTCCTGCAGCGCGATCAGCACCGGCAACAGCCCCTCGCCCCTCGCGGTGAGCAGGTAGTCGTAGCGCGGCGGGTGTCGTGAGTACGGGCGGCGCTCCAGCACACCGTGCTCGACAAGCGCGCCGAGGCGCTCGGTCAGCGCCCGCCGACTGACACCCAGCTCGCGTTGCAGCCCGTCGAAGCGGGTCGTCCCGCCGGCGACGTCACGCACGATGAGGAACGTCCACCAGTCCCCCAGTACGCCGAGCGCCTGCGCGATGCCGCAGTCCGCATCGGCGAGATCCTCTCGCCGCACCCGCTACCTCCGTTGGTCCCGTCCGACTATAGTCCGTTCCAGATTGGAACGCGCCGGCTTGACGAACGGGGGACGGCGACATTCCCGTCGACGAACGGGCCGGGGCGGGGCGGGCATGCCCGTCGCCTCGGCCCTGAGGGCGGTTCGGGGGCAACCCCCGGGGGCGCACCGGTCACCACCGGTACGCCCGCCGGGGGTCGGCGTCTCAGCTCGCGGGCGTCACGTTCATCACGTACTGGCCTCCCATGTTTCCGGGCGGCGAGAAGTTGGCCACGATGAAGGTCTCCCACCATTTCGCGCCCTGGCCGGCGACCCGCCCCACGCCCAGCTTCGTGGTGTTCTTCCAGACCAGCGCGGTGAAGTGCCCGATGGCCTTCGTGGAGTCGATGGCCTTCCCCGTGGCGAAGTCGTAGTTGCTGATCTCGCTGTACCAGGAGTCGACGGCAGCGGTCCCGGAGCCTGCCGTCGGGCCAGTCGAGGCGCCCGCCCACGACCCGTTCTCACCGGTGTCCGGTCGCAGACCCTCGTGGGTGAGATTGCCCTTCTCGGCCATGAAGGACGCCCGCGACTTCGAGTACTCCACGAGCTCAAGGTCGAGGGTGAGCAACGACGATCCGTGCCGCGCCCGCAGTTCGTTGACCTTGCTCAGCACCTCTTGCAGGAACTCGTCGTTGGTTCGATCCGCGAATCCATCTCGCATGATGTGACACCTCTTCTGAAGAAGAACGGCGGAATGTCTGCCCCTGGTGGGCGGCTCGGCCCTCGACGGCTGGCACAGCGGGTCGGATGGCCATCGACAGCCTTCCATCGGCAGACAGGAAAGAGCCGTCACTGAAGGTGATGGATTGATGACAGAAGCGATAACACCGGCTCTCGCCGGTGAACCGATGCGGAGATGCCGCAGCGGGCCTGGCCGCACCGCCCCAGGTGGTGACCGGGGCACCCTGGCGTGGACGCACCGTCAGCGGCACGCTGTCTCAGACCCGAACGACATCAGCGGCGTGACAGAGAATTTCCTCTTCTCTGTCACAACGGCGATTTCACACCCCGCCGTCGACCGGTGCCGTTCGCTGACGACATCGACGCTACGTCGCCACCCGATTGCCCACCTCGTCACGACTTCGGCACACCGGCCGGCAGGTGCTCCGCCTGCAATTTCCGGCCCCGCGCGTCCCCGCGGCCCCTAGCCTGGGATCGGGACGCCCGCGCGGGCGACCCGACCGGGAGGACCGACGTGGCAGGGAACCAGGCGAACCGGGCGGCGACCCGCCGTCGCCGCCAACTGTGGGCCGGGGTCCTCGCACTCGTCGGCCTGGTCCTGCTGGTCATCGGCGTCACCGTCGCCGACGGCGTCGCGGCCTGGGTCGAGGTGGTGGTCGCCATCCTGCTGCTGGTGACCAGCTACGTCGTGCAGCGCCTGGCCCGACGGGAGACCGTCTACCGGCCCGACGAGCGACGCTGACACCACCGGCGGCCGGGCGTACACCAGATCGTCGGACGGTTGTGCCAGGCTGTCCGGCGTGGCACACCGACCCCCGATCCTGCTGATCGACGCAGCCAGCCTCTACTTCCGGGCCTACTTCGGCATACCGGAGTCCGCAGCAAAGGCTGAGGACGGCACCCCGGTCAACGCGGTGCGCGGCTTCCTCGACATGCTCGCCACCCTGATCCGGGTGCGGGGCGCCGACCGGATGATCTGCGCCCTGGACTACGACTGGCGCCCGGCGTGGCGGGTGGACCTGCTGCCGTCGTACAAGGCGCACCGGGTCGCCCCGCAGGGCGGCGAGATCGTTCCGGACACCCTCTCCCCGCAGGTGCCGATGATCCTGGAGGTGCTGACCGCTGTGGGCATCACCGCGGTCGGCGCGACCGGTTACGAGGCGGACGACGTGCTCGGCACCCTCTCGGTGACCCAGCCCGGCCCGGTGGAGGTGGTCTCCGGCGACCGGGACCTGTTCCAACTCGTCGACGACGCCCGACCGGTCCGGCTGCTCTACGTCGGGCGCGGCGTCGCCAAGCTCGACGACTGCGACGACGCCGCCGTACGGGCCCGCTACGGTGTGCCCGCCGACCGGTACGCCGACTTCGCCGCGCTACGCGGCGACCCGAGTGACGGGTTGCCCGGGGTGGCCGGCGTCGGCGACAAGACCGCCGCCCGGCTGATCGAACGCTACGGCAGCATCGCCGGCATCCTGGCCGCGCTCGACGACTCCGACTCGTCCTTCGCACCGGGCCTGCGCGCCAAGCTGGTCGCGGCCCGCGACTACCTGGGCGTCGCGCCGACGGTGGTCCGGGTCGCCCTGGACGTGCCCCTGCCGGAGCTGCCCACCGCGCTGCCGAGCGCGCCGGCCGACCCGGACCGGCTGCTCGAGCTCGCCCAACGATGGAACCTGGCCGGCTCGGCCCGCCGCCTGGTCGACGCGCTCGCCGCCCCTCGCGGCGGCGAGAAGCCCTCGACATCCCCGCAAGCGGGGTAACCACCCGACACGACCCGGTCGGGGGACGAGCGGGCGAACGCGGGATGCCGGGCTCGCCCGCCCGTTACCGTCCGCAGAGGTGGACCGGACAGGTCCATCGAGTCGAGCGGTTCCGCAGGAGTATCCCGTGCACCTCGCCGCGCCGGAGCCCGGATCGCCACGGGCCAGCGGTCCGCCGGTGCGCGACCCGGAGGGCCCACGTCGGGTCACCCTCCTCGAACTCTTCTTCGACCTGGTGTACGTGGTCGCGCTGGCGCTCATCTCACGGGGAATGGTCGACCAGCTCGACTGGCACCGCGCCGCCGAGGCACTGATCATGCTGGCCGCCGTCTGGTGGACCTGGGCGATCACCACGCTGGTCACCGACCTGTACAACCCGGAACGCACCGAGATCAAGCTGCTGATCAGCGCGGTGATGTTCGGCGCGCTGCTGATGACCACGGCGATCCCGGAGGCGTTCAACGATCGGGGGCTCGTCTTCGCCGGCACCTACGTGGCGATCCACCTCGGGCGTGGCCTGTTCCTGATGCCTGCGGTACGCCGCGAACCGCAGACCCAGCGTCGGGCGGCCCGCATCTTCGTCTGGTTCGCGGTGTCGGCGATCCCGTGGCTCATCGGCGCCTTCGTCAGCGGGGACGCCCGGATCGCGTGCTGGGCCATCGCGCTCGTCATCGACTACACCGGCTTCCGCCTCGCGTACCCGGTGCCGGGGCTCGGGGTGGTGCCCGAGAAGCAGCGCAACGTCACCGCCGAGCATCTCTCCGAGCGCTACCAGCAGTTCTTCATCATCGCGCTCGGCGACGCCATCCTGACGATCGGCACCATGTTCAGCATGGAGCACAACGAGGCCGAGAACATCGGGGCCTTCGCTGTGGCGTTCCTGACCACGCTGCTGCTCTGGCGGATCTACGTGCACAAGTCCGGCGAGCTGCTGCCGACAGCGATCCAGGCAGCCCGGTCGCCCAGCAAGTTCCTGTTCAGCGCGCCGTACACCCACCTGTTGATGATCGCCGGCGTGGTCACCACGGCGGCCGGCTTCCACCTGGTGCTGCACGAGCCGACCGGGCGGACGCCGCCGGCCTGGCTGGCGGTGATCCTCGGCGGCCCGGCTCTGTTCCTGGCCGGCCGGGCCTCGTTCGAGTACGAGGTGTTCAGCCGGGTGTCGTGGTCGCGACCCGGTGGGGTGCTGGCGCTGCTGACCATCGCCCCCGGCGTGCTGTACCTGCCGCCGGTCTTCGCCTCCCTCGGCGGGCTGCTGGTGCTGGTCGGCGTGGCCTACGCGGACTTCCGGCGTAGCCACGGCAAGCCGCCGGAGGCCCCGTCACCCCCGCACTGAACCACACCCGCCTTTTATTGCGGAATCGGGCCGGCCAGCAGCCGGCCCGCGTCGGGCACGTACGGCTCGACACCCAGACCGGTGAGCAGTTGATGCACCGTCGCCGTCGCCGCGGTGAGCACCGGGCGACCGAGACCGGCCTCCACCAGCGGCACCGCCGCCAGTGACGGCAACTGCACGCAGGCGGAGAGGACCACAGCGTCCACGCCGGTCACGTCCAGACGACCGGCCAGCTCGACCAGACGCTCTGCGGGGATGCGCCCGACCGCCACGTTGTCCGGCTCGCAGAGGCTCACCGCGTCGGTCACCCGCACGCCGTACGCGGCGAGGTAGGCGACGACGGTCGCTGTCAACGGCGGCAGGTACGGCGCGACCAGGGCCACCCGGCGGGCACCCAGCGCCCGCAGCCCCGCGACCAACGCGCCGGCACTGGTCACCACCGGCATGTCGTGCCCGGCGCGACCGGCCGCGCGGCCCAACCGCCGCTCGGCCCGCTCGTGCGCGCCGGCGCCCTCGCACATCACCGCCACCAGACAGGCGTACGCGAGCACGTCGCAGCGGGCGTCGGCCAGCTCGGCGGCACACCGCAGGGCGGAGCGGTTCATCCGGGCCAACTCGTCGGCGGTCACCTGACGCAGCCGTACCCGACTGGCGTGGGTGGTGAAGCGGACCGTCGGATCAACGGCCTCACGCCGGCGCAGCATCGCCGGGATCTCGGTTTCCATTGTGGTGTTGGAACTGGGCACCACCAGGCCGATGCGATAGCCGCTCACACCAGTGCCCCGGCGTACCCACGGACCTGCAATCGTTCCCGGGCACCTCCGGCCAGGCGCACCTGCAGGCCGAGCGGCGCGGCGGCGCGGCGGACGTCGTCCAGGTGCAGCGATCCGTGCCGGTCCACCGTGAGCACCGGCGGTTCTTCGAGGTCACCCTCCGGCGCGTGGAACGAGAGCAGGGTGACCGAGGTGGTGAGGTAGCCCGGGTACGCGGCGCGGGCCGCGGCCTCGTCCCGGTGGACCAGCACCACCAGATCGTCGAGGTGGGCGAAGTCGGCGGCGAGGGCGCCCGCCTTCCAGTGCGCCGGTTCCTCGGCAGCGCCGGTGAGATGCCGGGAGCGGTTCGCCGAGGTGATGTAGAGGTGATCCGTTCCGGTCTCGGCGAGCGCCCGCTCGAAGAAGGCGTTGGACGGGCACGTCAGCCCTGGTGCGATCACCTGGGTGGTCCGCAAACCCTGGTCGACCTGGGTGAGGTGGTCGGGAAGCCGGTCCGCGGCCGGCCCGCGGAAGCCGAACGGCCCGGCCCCGTAGAGGGCGTCCATCAGCGCCCGCACCCGGCCGACCGGCAACCGCGGCGAGATCCGCGTCCAGTCGAACATCCCGGGGATCCGGCCGATCGCTGTGGTGATGCTGCCGACCTGCTGGACCGGTCGGCCCTTGGCCAGGTTGACCCGGCGCACGGTGGCCGCGTCGGGACGCGTCACGATGACGTAGAAGTTGGCGAACGCCGCCGCGACGATCGCGCCGCCGGCAAGCGCGCGGGCCGCGACCGCGACGTCCTCGGGGCGGTCGATGTAGAGGGGCGGTGTCGGGGCGTCCATGAGTCCTCCTCGGCGGGGCCGTGAGGCAGTTCTACGTCCACTCACCCGGATGACGGCGAGGTCGGTCGCCGATCCGATAGCCGACAGGCGCTACCCGGTGCGGGCGGCGGATGCCCGGGCGGTACACAACGGCGGACGGCATCGGCCGGATGGGGGATCCGCGGGGGGTCGTAGCACGCAACCGTTAGCCGCGCGACCCGATTGGGTACAACGGCTGCACCTCAGATCCACCACATACCTCAGGAGGCAGCGATGCGCGGCACCTCGATTCTCGGAGTCATCGTCGTGATCTGGTTGGTGATCGGCGCCATCGCCGGTGGCCAGCGCGGTTACTACAGCGGCGACGACACCAATTGCGCCGAGGCCGGCACCATCCTGGTCACCATCGTGGCCGGGCCGTTGAACTACATCGGCGCCAACCCGAAGGTCGACTGCAAGCTGCCCGAGCCTTCCAAGTAGACGACAGACGCACCACGGCCCGTGCCCCCGCAGTGGGGGCACGGGCCGGCGCGGTTTCGGCGAGGTCGCTCCGGAGCCCAAGGGCCTGTTTCATAAGGGCGGTCGAGCCGAGGCGGAGTCCGGGCGGCGATCCGGCAAGGCGCGGTTTCGTTCGGATACCGGTGTTGTATCCGGACGAAACCGCAACGCCGCCGGTCGTCGTTCGGGCCCGCCGCAGGCCGGCCAGTTCTCATGAAACAGGCCCTAGCCCGTCTCCTCCCCCGACCGCGCAACTGTCGACCGGTCGCGTCCCCAGGCGGCCAGCGGCTCGAGGGCCTCGTTGAGGCGAGTGCCGTCCTCGGTCAACGAGTACTCGACGCGGGGCGGCACCTCGTCGTAGGAGACGCGGTGCACGACGCCGTCCGCCTCCATCTCCCGTAGGTGTGAGGCCAGCACCTTCTCGGTGATCCCCGGAAGCAGTCGACGCAGCTCGCCGAAGCGACGCAGGGGGTGCTCGTGGAGCGCCCAGAGGATCAGCACCTTCCACTTGCCGCCGATCACCTCCATCGCGGTGTCGATACCGCACGCGTGTCCGTCCGCGGTGCCCGGCCGGTTCACCGTCGCCATAACCACCCCTCCGACGTGCTCGCTCACCCCCTGGTGAGTACGCACTCCGAAGTGCGTACTTGATCATCTGAGGGCCGATGACCAGCCTAATCGGCATGGAACAGAACACTGTGGAGAGACCCTCCGTCACGATGCTGGGACTCGGCGCGATGGGTACCGCGCTGGCCCGCGCCTGGCTTGCCGCCGGCTACCCGCTCACCGTCTGGAATCGCACTCCGGCCCGCGCAACAGCGCTCGCGTCCGACGGGGCGAGGGTCGCGGGCAGCGCCGCCGAGGCGGTAGCGGCGAGCACCCTGGTCGTCGTCTGCCTGTTGGACGACGGCTCGGTCGACGAGGTGCTGGCCGGTGTCGACCTGGTCGGCCGGGATCTGGTCAACCTGACCACCAGTACCCCTGCCCAGGCCCGCGCCCGCGCGGCCTGGGCCCATCGACAGGGCGCCCGCTACCTGGACGGTGGAATCATGGCTGTCCCGCCGATGATCGGCGTCCCGGAGGCCGGCGGCTACGTCTTCTACAGCGGCTCGCGAGCGCTGTTCGAACGGCACCGGGAGACGCTGGGCGTCCCGGTCGGCACCACCTACGTCGGCGAGGACGCGGGCTTCGCGGCCCTGCACGACGTGGCTCTGCTCAGCGCCATGTACGGGATGTTCGCCGGGGCCGCGCACGCCTTCGCCCTGATCCGTCGGGAGGACATCGACCCGGCGGCGCTCGCCCCACTGCTCGCCGACTGGCTCGTCGCGATGGTCCCGGCGGTGCACCAGACCGCCGACCAACTGCGCAGCGGGGACTACACCACTGGGGTCGTCTCCCCTCTCGCCATGCAGGTGGCCGGAACGCCGACCTTTCTGCGCACCGCCGAGCAGCAGGGCGTCAGCCCCGAACTGCTCCGCCCCTACTTCGACCTGATGCGCCGCCGCCTGGCGGAGGGCGGTGGCGAGGAGGACCTGACGGGCGTCATCGATCTGCTGGTGCGGTGAGATGCCCGGTGGCGGGAGGCGGTCCTTTGGTGCCTCCCGCCACACACCGCACACCGCCTAAGGCATCCTAGGAGGCTGGTTTGCGACTTACCGGCGTTTGTCCGCGCCGAGGCCGGGAACCGCCGATGCCTCAGTCAGCGAACGGGATCGGGAGTGTGGGCATGCAGATCGGCTACAAGCTGGCCGCCGAGGGGTACGGCCCGCAGGACATCATCCGACAGGCCGTCCTGGCCGAGCGGGCCGGCTTCGACTTCGTCGAGATGAGCGACCACTTCCACCCGTGGCTGGACGCGCAGGGACACTCGTCCTTCACCTGGAGCGTGCTCGGCGCCATCGCGGCCAAGACCAGCACCCTGCGCCTGGCCACCGGGGTCACCTGCCCGACCGTCCGCTACCACCCGGCGATCATCGCGCAGGCCGCGGCGACCATGGCGCTGATCTCCGACGGCCGGTTCACCCTCGGGGTGGGCGCCGGAGAGCGGCTCAACGAGCACGTGGTCGGGCAGGGCTTCCCCAGCGTGCGCGGGCGACACGAGCGACTACGCGAGGCGCTGGAGATCATCCGGCTGCTCTGGCAGGGCGGCTACCAGTCGTACGAGGGCCGGCACCTGCAACTGGAGGACGCCCGGATCTTCGATCTGCCGGACACTCTGCCCGTGATCGCGGTGGCGGCCAGCGGTGAGGTGTCGGCACGGCTCGCCGCCGAGTTGGGCGACGGCCTGTTCGCCACCGAGCCGGACGCGTCGATCGTCGAGCACTACCGACGCGCCCAGGGTTCGGGCCCGCGCTACGCCGAGGTGCCACTGGCCTGGGCCACCGACGAGCAACAGGCGGTGCAGGCGGTGTTGCAGACGAGCCGATGGATGGTCACCGGCTGGAAGGTGATGAGCGAGCTGCCGAACCCGGTCAACTTCGACGCGGCCAGCGCGTACGTCGAGGAGAAGCACATCCGGCAGCTCTTCGCCATCGGCCCGGACCCGGAGCCGCACGTCGCCAAGGTCCGGTCGTACGTCGAGGCCGGCTTCGACCACATCGTCCTGCAGAACGCCGGCCCCGACCCGGACGGCTTCCTCGACTTCTTCGCCGGCGACCTCTCCGGCCGTCTGCGCGCGATGGGCTGAGAGCGGACCATCCGCTCGCCGACGAGCGGGCCAGGAGGCTGGTTTGGAGCATTCGCCGCCGGGCCGTCACCCGCATGACCATCAGCTCCACCAGGGGTACAACCGGCGCACCCGGCCCACTGGCGATCGGTCGATCGCTCCTGCGGGCCGGGTGCGTTCCGGACCGGTGTCCGCCACCCGGCGGGCCACCTTGCTGACGGGTCAGCGGAAGCAGTTGGGAACCGGCGCCGTGCTGTCCAGGCAGTTGCTGGGCTCGTTGCCGCTGATCTCGGTCTCGTCATCGACCTTGGCCTGGGCCTTGTCCACGAAGAGGCCGCCAGGCCGCACGTCGGAGACGTTGTCGGCCACCCGGCTCTTGAACAGCGAGACCTGGCCCATGGTGACGAAGATGCCGCCCGCCTTCTTGTCGGCGTCGTTGCGGCTGACGGCGCTACGGCGCACCAGCAGGTTGGACTTCTCGGAGTAGATCCCACCACCGTCGCCTTCGGACGTGTTGTGCGTGATGGTGCTCTCGTCGAGCGGAAGCAGGCCCTGGAAGGTGGAGATGCCGCCGCCCTTGACCGTGGCGGTGTTGTCACGGATCGTCATGCCCCGCAGGTAGAGCACCGCGTCCGAGTTGGCGATGCCCCCACCGACCTCGGCGGTGTTGCCGATCACCCGGACGTCCGAGACCTTGCTGCGCGCCGAGAAGCTGGCGAAGCCCCCTCCCTGCGCCGCCTTGTTGTCGGCGAACGTGCTCCGGTGGACCTCGGCCGCTCCCCGGTAGTTGCCGAGCCCACCGCCGTAGCTGGCGGCGGTGTTCTCGAAGAACTTCGACCTGTCCAGGGTGAGCACGCCACCGTTGAGCAGCCCTCCGCCCTTGCCCTCCTTGCCGATGGCGCGGTTGCCGACGAAGGTGCTGTCGCTGATCGTCATGTTGCCGTCGTTGAAGACCGCGCCACCGCCTCCCTCGGCGGAGCGGGAGGTGCTTCCGATGATCGTCGTGCGCCGCACGGCGGCGGCGGCTCCATGGACCACGTGGATGCTGCCCCCCTCGGCTGCCGACCGGCCGTTCTTGAGGACGACGTCACTCAGGTCCAGCTCACCACCATCGCGGACGGTGAAGAACCGGAACTCCTCGGCGTCTGGGTCGCGCCGGATGGTGGCGCCCTCGCCCCGGATGGTGATGGCGTGGTAGATGACAGGCAGACCGGCCTTGTCGTCCTTCGGATCGCGCGGGGGCGCTTCGGCGTCCCCGGGGTTCTCCGCGGTGTCGGCAGCCTCGCGGGCGTCCCGGATGCCGCCGTCGTAATCGTCGGGTTGCTGGAATGCCTCGGTGAGGGTGTAGGTGCACTTGCGCGCCAGGCGAAGCTCGCCGCCACCCTCGGCGTTGGCACGGACGAGCGCCGCGATGAGTCGGTCGGAGTCGCAGGGCACCGTCACCCGGTCGGCCGCCGCAGCCGCCACGCCGGTCAGACCCGTCGTCGCCACCACCATGCCACCAGCCACGAGACCACCGGTTAAGAACCACCGGGACCGCCGCCTGGGCCGCGCTGGGCGTCGACTCGCTCGGTACGTGAACATAGAACTTCCCTGCCCCTCGTGCATCTGACACGGCCGCCCCCAAAACAGGCGCGGGGTGGCTAACGTCCCTAGCGCCACCGAAATGACGATACGACGGTCAAATGTGACAAGGCAGGCGAACGTGAATAACCTTGCGATTGCGCTTGGGCACCCCCTTCCGCCGCCCACCGCCGCAGCAGGGTCGAATCCGCCCGAAACAGCGGTTGGGGCCCGCTCCAGGGCCAGGGGCAAGCCCTTATGGCGGCCACGTCGGCGCCGAGCTCACCCGCCGACGTGGATGCCGGGTCGACGCAGCGGGTCCCGTTCGGTCCGGCGGATGATCTCCCGCACCACCGGCGGGGTGTCTCCCCGGCCCAGGATGAGGTAGCGCGCCAGGTGCGCGATCGGGCTGCCCTCCGACCACTCGAAGTGCGCGTGCGGCCGGACTCCGGTGGCGTCCCGCAGGGCCAGCAGGATCGCGGCGATCGCGTTCGGCGCGGCCGGGCTGTTGGCCCGCAACACCCGGAAGCCGCCCACCTCGATCCCGTGCACGCGCAACACCTGACTGAACTCCGACGGATCGACCACGTCGATCTCCAGGAACAGCACGTCCGCGGCCCCGGGCACCGGATTCATCCCCCGCTGCGCACGCTCCTTGATCGTGTACTCCTTCACCGACCCCTTCTGGCGCTTGTTCGCGATCAGGTGCAACTGCCCGTCGTGCGCCAGCGACTCGGTGATGAACCGACGGGCCGCCTCGTCGAACTCGATCCGCTCGGCGCGCAGCTCGGTGGTCCGGGTGACCCGGGAGACCAACGAGACCACGATGATGCCGAGGATGAACAGCGCGGAGATCGTGATGCCGTCCGGCTGTTCGATGACGTTCTCCAGCAGCGCGTACAGCAGCACCAGGGTCAGCACTGTGAAGCCGATCGCGGAGCCACGCCGGTGATGACGGGCCGCGGAGATCGTCACCGCCACCGCCCCGGACACCATCATGGCCAGGATCCCGGTGGCATACGCACCGGCCTGGGCGTTGACGTCGGCGCGGAAGGCGATAGTGATGGCGACGCTGACGACGGTGTAGACGATCACCACGGGGCGCACCGCCCGCGCCCACTCCGGCGCCATGCCGTACGACGGCAGGTAGCGCGGCACGATGTTGATCAGCCCGGCCATCGCCGAGGCGCCGGCGAACCAGAGGATGAGCACGCTGCTCACGTCGTAGACGCTGCCGAACACCTCCCCCAGGTAGGTGTGCGCCAGGAACGCCAGCGCCCGCCCGTTCGCGCCGCCGCCCGGCCGGAACTCCTCCGCCGGAATGAGCGCCGTGGTCACGAAGGTCGTCGAGATCAGGTACACCGACATGATCAACGCGGCGGTGGTGAGCAGCCGACGTGTGTTACGGATCCGGGCGGCGAGCCGGGCCTGCTTGTCCGGGCCGTCGGCCGCCACCAGGGGCATCATGCTGACCCCGGTCTCGAAACCGGACAGCCCCAGCACCAGCAGCGGGAACGCCAACACGGCGGTGAGCAGCACCCCGCCCGGGCCGCCACCGGTCGAGGTCACCGCGGCCGTCCAGTTCGACACGATGCCCGGGTCCTCGACGATACGGGCCACCGCGACCACGACGATCACCGCGTTGAGGACCAGGAAGACCGCGACCAGCGGGATGGCCACCACCACCGCCTCGCGGAACCCGAGCAGGAACACCCCACCGAGGATGAGCAGCAGCACCACAGTCACCACGACCGGCACCACGGACCCGTGCAGGACGTCCGGCAGGTACGGGTTCTCCAGCAGGTGCACTGTGGCGTCGGCCGAGGAGAGGGTGATCGTGATGATCCAGGAGGTGGCCACGAAGCCGAGCAGCACGAGGACGAAGATCTTGCCCCGCCAGAACGGCAGCAACCGCTCCAACATCGCCACCGAACCCTGACCATGCGGGCTCTCGTGGGCCACCCGCCGGTACATCGGCAGCATGCCGAACAGGGTGAGCACGACGATCAACAGGGTTGCCAGCGGGGAGAGCGCCCCGGCCGCCACCGCCGCGATGCCAGGCAGGTACGACAGCGTGGAGAAGTAGTCCACGCCAGTCAGGCACATCACCTGCCACCAGGCGTGCCGACGGTTCTGTCCCTCGGTCGCCTCGGGGCCGGGCGGCTGCACCTGGTGCTGGAAGAGCCACCGGCGCAGCGGGCTGGCCGGCGGCGCCGAGCGGGCCGGCGTGGCCACGCGTTCGGGCACCACGACGCCGTGCCGGCCGCCCCGGTGTGGGCGGGCCGGGTCGCGGGCCGCCCGCAGCGCCGGGTCCGGGCCGCTCGGCGCGTGGCGGCGCCCGTTCCAGCGCCGTGGTTTCGCCCGGTGCTCGTCAGCCATCGCCAGTCCCACCCTCACAGGTCCTGATCTGACGGTAGGCGGTGACCCGGCGCCTGATCGGCGGAACCGGGTACCTGTTGGGCCTGCTCAGGACAGGTCCGCGACGGCGAGCAGCCGGGCCAGCGCGGGTGGGTCGGCGACGGTCACCGTGGCCGCCGGGTGCCGGGGCCGCCCTCCGGGCACCAGCGCCGGCACCGGTACGCCGAAGCGCAGGCAGATCCCGCCGGCCGCGCTGCTGCCGAAGGTCGCACCGCCGTCGGCCAGCGACAGGTGTGGGCCGATCGCCCGCCACCAGCGGTACGGCCCGCTCAGCTCGACGGCGGTGACGTTGTCCCGGTCGGTCCGCAGCCGCCACGGCCCGTACCGGATCATCAGGTCCCGTTCGGTGACGGCGACCCAGGCCGTCGCCGGGCGGACCCCCAGCAGCGCCAGCACCGGGCGGAACACCGGGTCGAAGCGGAACGGAAACCGGGCCACGACGCCGGTCATCGGGTGCCGGGCCGAGCGGTGGGTCGCGACACCGGGCCGCCCGGCCGCAGCGGGCCGGGCCGCGCGGGCCGGGGGCGGGCGGCGGGC